>JAITGC010000094.1 GCA_031280915.1 Desulfovibrio sp.
GAAGCGGTGGCGTGGAATAGCCACCAGATACGCGAAAAATACGGCATCATTTCTCGCCGCCATTCATATCAGGTGCATCTTTTTATGGGCTTCAATCTCGTGACTACACTATCTAGGACGATTTGAAATTGTTCTGGCGGCGGGGCAGGGAACCTGGCAGCGGCGAACCGCCCGCGCGAAGGCGAGGCGAAAGCCGGCGTTATTCGAAATGTCGTCCGGCAAGCCTGAGGGCGTAAAGGTTCAGAAAATGGCGCAGGCGAAATTTACTTTTGCCGTTGCGCAAAAATATCAGTAAGGTGAAAACGCCGCAGTCGAGAACAAAAAAGAGGTGAGCTATGGGTGGCGCGTGGAAAGTGGCCTATGCCGATTTTGTGACGGCAATGATGGCTTTTTTTCTTTTGCTCTGGATTCTCAACATGGTTCCCCCGGAAACCAAGGCGGGCCTGGCCGCCTATTTCAGCGGCGAACGCAATTTTGACTCCAGTTCCACATCGCCGGTTTCCAATAATCCTTTTATTCAGAACACCAATAAAATTGACACGCGCGATCTCAAGATTTCCGAAATTGAAAAATCGCACTTCGCCATTGCCCAGAAACTCAAACAAATGATCATGGCCGACGCTGTGCCGCAAAGTTCTTCCGGCATCAGCGCCGATGACGTGGGCGTACAACTGCACGTCAACTCGGATGTCATGTTCGGAGCGGGTTCTGTGGATCTTTTGCCGGAGGGTGAGAAAGTTCTCCAAAGTGTGCTCGCCATTTTGTCGGAATACAATCTCTACCTCGTGGTGCGGGGGCATGCCGATTCCCGGGAGGCCCGTCCGCCATATGCCTCCTGCTGGGAGTTGTCGGGAGCGCGGGCGGCGGCCATGGTGCACTATCTGGTGGAAAAAGGCGTCAAACCCACACGTATGCGGGGGGTTTCCTATGGCGATACACGCCCCCTCAAACCCGGCATTGATGAAAAAAACCGCGCCGCCAATCGGCGTGTGGAATTTTTCTTCCACCGCCCGGAGGTGATGTCTTACAGCGTTGTGTATTGACGCGCCCGCCGCCAGAGCAATTTCAACGTGAAACTGCCCTGGACAGGGTAAAGCTTTCCCCCGGTTTGAGGTCGACGCACCGACAGGCCGGGCAAGACCCGGCCAGTTCTTTTTTGAAGTCAGCCGTCGTTTGGGCCAGAAGCGGAAAAGTGCCCCAGTGCATGGGCAATGCCGCCTTGCATTGCAAAAGCTCACAGGCCATTGCCGCCTGGCGGGCGTCCATGGTAAAAACACCGCCGATGGGCAGCAGCGCCACATCTATGGCGTATAATCTGCCCCAAAGTTCCATCCCGGCGAAAATGCACGTATCGCCCGCGTGATAAATTGTGACGCCGTCCGGCATGACGACAATGTAGCCGGCCGGTGAGCCGGATTCGCTGGAATGGAAGGCCTGGGTCATGGTCACGCTCACGCCTTTGTACTGTATGGTGCCGCCCATGTTGAAGCCGATGCCGTTGAACACCTGATTTTCGGGCAGGCCAGCCTGTACAAGCCTGCCGGCTGTTCCCACGATGGCTCCGAGCATGGCTCCGGTATTTTTGCAGACAGCCACCGCTTCCCCCACGTGATCCGCATGGTCATGCGTGACAAGAACCATATCTATGGAACCGGGTGTGTCGGCGCCCACAGCCGAGGCATGGGAGAAAAACGGGTCAAGCAGCACCGAGACGCCCCCAGAAGCAATTTTGAACGCGGAATGTCCGTACCAGGTTATTTCACTCATCGTTCTCTCTCCACGGTATCGGCTTGCCGCCCCAGTGGGGACATGTGCGCCGCAAGCCAGGTTGGTCAAAAATTCTGCCGCTGCATCGCCGCATGCCATCCCGGCGAGAGCCATTCCACTTGCGCCGCTGATGCCGAGCAAAACGTTAAACATCGTTGATTTGCTCTATCCCATTCTTCGCATACCTTCAAGGCATTTGGGGCGCTGCCGGACATCCGCTCTCCCGCCGGAAATGTGCCCCGCATATCGAAAAGCCCCCTGGGGTCATGTCATCGCAAGGCCTGAGGGAGAAATTCCAGGAGGTCGGCGATGCCGGCGGCCGGCGTTGGCCGCGCCAGGGCGCCCATGCGCCGGTTGACCAAAGCGGCCCGGGTCAAAGCGTCTCTCATGGGCCGTCCCGCGCAGAGCAGGGCGCAGGCTATTCCAGCCAATGTATCGCCTGTGCCGCCTATGGCTTCAAGTTCCGGAACGCTGGGCAGGCTGACCCTTGCCGCCACTTGCCCCTTTTGGATCACATAATCCGTGCCCCCCTTGACCAGCATGCCGGCCGGGGCATTTTCATGAATATAGGCCCGCATGGCGAGTTCCGGGGCGTCATTGTCCTCGGACAGGAGAAAGCCTCTGGTGTAAAAGGGATGAGGCGCTTTTTCGTCGGCCAAAAAGGCCAATTCTCCGGCATCAGGAAAGAAAAGATCATAGGAAGCCGCATAACCGCTCATTTTGGCGGCGTACATAAAGCCGGCGTCGGCGCACAGCAACGGCTTTGGAACAAGGCTTTCCAAACGCGGCAGAAGCCTGCTGTGCCAATCCACATCGGGCCAGAAGTAATGAAAGATTATCCCCCGCACAGGAGGGATGCGCTGCTCATGCAGAAAACGGTAAACCCGGCGACTGCCTTCTCCCCCGCCATCATCGCCGGCCAGCAGGACAAAGGGCGGAGCGATGCCGAGTATGTCCGCCGTGACGGCATATGCCGCCACCAGTGCCGCCGATCCTCTGGCGATGGAAACCCGGCTGCTCCCTTCAGGGTTTTCCAGGGACAGTTGGCGTCCTTGCGCCGTTATGGCGGCGCGGCATAATCGACAGGGGCATTCTTCCGGCACTGTTCCGCAGATCAACCATTCCACAGGCGTTTGGCCTCCTCGAACGCCAGATGCAAGGCATAGGCGCACAGACTTTGCCCTTTTTTTCTGGGTGGTTCCGCTTCCCCGAGTGTTTGTGTTGTGAGAATATGCGCCAAATAGGGGACATCCGGACATCCTCCGCCGGAAACATTGACGATGCGCCCCGAGGCTTTCTCTATGGTAATTTTCATGTTTGCCGCCCTGACCATCAGATAGTCTCCGAAATCCTTGTATAAAAACAAGGAGGACGGCCCCGGCAGATCCTCCGTGACAGGGAAAAAACCCAGGGGATGGAGGGCATTGGCATCAAAAATGCCGCGAAGAAACGGCTCCTGTTCCAGACGGTATTCAATGGCAAGGTCGCAACCCTTGCGCATGTGGGATGGAGGCGCCTTTACCGCGACAGGAATTCCGGCCTCTTTGAGAAGTTGTTCGGCTCTGATCACGTCGCCTGTCTGTTCAAACAGCGTCACTCCCATTCCGGCGCCGGCAGAGCCGGGGTCGGGATGGAAGTGACGCCGGATTTTGAGAAAAATGCCTTTCAGCATCACTGCCTGGCAAGGGTGAGAAGCATCTCTTCCCCGGCTCCCGCGACAGCGACGGACCAGCCGCTGGACGTGGCGGCGCGGGTGACGTTCTCCACAGCTACGGCATTGTCCACACGTATCTCAACAACGCTGTCCTTTCCGGTCTTTATGGCCTCCAGGGCCAGAAAAACAGGTTGAGGGCAGGACAGGCCCCTGGCGTCAATTGTGCGCATATTCTCCTCTCCCGCGTTCAGGATTTGCGACGGCAAAAAAATCCGATGCCCAGAAGAACGACCATGCCCACCGCCACGGCAATCGGCCCATTGGGGCCCGCCCCGGCGCCCGAGCTTGCCAGGCCGAGATTATGGGAAAGAGCCGCGCCGACAATCATGCCCAGCACAAATATTCCGGCATCCGTATCTCCTTCGCCGCTCATAAAAAGTTGCCGCCCGGGGCAGCCGCCGGCCAGGGCAAAGGCCAGGCCGGCCATGGTCATGCCGAGAAAGTTCCATATATGCTTGTCATGGGCCACAGGTTGCCCCGCAAAACCCGGATGGAACTGGCCGAGGAGCAGATTGGCGCAAAAAATGCCGGCCAGCAGCGCAAGGACGCCCCATAAAAGATGGGTTTGCCGGAACAGGAAAAAATCCCTGAAGGCTCCCATAGAGCAAAAACGGCTGCGTTGGGCCAAGAAACCGATCACAAGAGCAATGCCGAGGGAGGCAAGCAGAGGAGCGTGGGAAGCCCCCGGCCCCTTGAGGGAATAAAAGAGCACACCGCTTTGTTCCGCCCCGTCGATTTGCGGGTACAGCAGGCGTAGCGCCAAAAGAGCCAGCATAATGAGGGGAAGAACATAGCCGGCGGGGGAAGGCTGGCTCTTGCCGCTCTCCAGGCTGAATCCGGCCCTGAAAAAGAAGGTGGCTATATATATTCCCGCCGCGAATCCGGCCAGGCCGGTCAGGGCATTCATATCCCCGCCCCCCAGACGGAACAGGGCGCGCCAGGGGCATCCAAGAAAGACCAGCGCCCCTGCCATGCCGAACATTCCCAGCATGAAACGGAGGATCGGGGAAGAACCTCCCCTGGGTCGGAATTCTCCGGACAGCAGAGCGGCAAAAAACGCCCCCAGGCACAGGCCGATGATTTCAGGCCGGAGATAGCGAACTATCGCCACCTGATGAAGCCCCAGAGCGCCGGCAATGTCCCGTTCAAAACAAGCCACACAAATGCCCATATTGGGCGGATTACCGAGTTTTTGCAGAATGGCTGCCAGAATGCCGACAGTAAGGCCTACACAGACGACCCCGATGGTGGTAGCAAAGGGATTTGTTTTTGAGGACATAAGCAATATCCTTGTAAAAAATCCGGTCAGTATACCTCCCTGTAATAACGCCGGGCAAGGGCGGTCGGAGGCTGTCCTGGACACAAAAATACGCAACACCTACGGTATTGCAGCCGGGAGAGCGTTCAGCGTATCAGCATGGCCGCCCTCCTTGAGTTTTTATGTCCGAAGCCGTTGTCGAAATATTGTCGTCGCCATGGTGTCATGGCTCATTTTTACATGGATATTCTCTCCTTGACAAGCTGAAATATATATGGCTGATGAAAAAATATGACGCAAGAAGACACACGGCGACTGGTGGATTTTGCCAAAGCCGCCGGCTGAGCTGCCAAAATAGCTCCAGAGGTGCTGGAGCGCATTGTCAGTGCCCTGCCTGCCGACCCCTGGGCGGCGGGTCGTCTGCTCACGGCCAGCGGACGGAACGAAGACGCGGCTGTCGTCAGGATTCCGGAAGGCAAGGCTTTGGTGCAGACTCTGGATTTTTTTACCCCCATCGTCAACGATCCGTACAAATTCGGGCAAATAGCCGCAGCCAACGCCTTGTCCGATGTATATGCCATGGGGGGCGTGCCTTGGAGCGCCATGAACATTGTCTGTTTCCCTTCAAAATGCCTGGACATTTCCGTGCTCTCCTCAATCCTTCAGGGAAGCGCGGACAAGGTGGCCGAAGCCGGCGCCGTCATGGCCGGCGGTCACAGTCTGGAAGACGCCGAAATCAAATTCGGGCTTTCCGTCACAGGGCTTGTGGATCCCGGCGCCTTTGCGGATAACGCCTCTCTGCGGGCAGGCGACGCCCTTGTACTGACCAAGGCTCTGGGAACCGGCATTCTGGCCACTGCCATCAAGGGCCGCCATGAAGAACACGAAAGGCTGGAAACGGAGCTTTTTGAAAGCGCGGCCCGGCTGAACGCCGTTCCCGGACAACTTGTGGGCAAACTCGGCCTCAGGGCGGCAACGGACATCACCGGTTTCGGCCTTGGCGGGCATCTTCTGGAAATGCTGGAGGCGTCACAACTGGCCGCGGTTATCCATTTGGGAGCATTGCCCGTTCTGCCCGGAGCCAGAGAATGCGCCGCCCAGGGCTTTGTGCCGGCGGGCGCCCACGCAAACCGCATTTATCGCCAAGGGGCATATACTGTGGAGCCAGGCGTTGACCCCCTGCTGCTGGATGTGTTTTTCGACGCGCAAACGTCGGGGGGGATGCTGCTGGCCGTGCCGGCGAAAAGACTTTCCGAAGCCATGACCCTTCTTGCCGATGGTGGTGAACGCGCCGCGCTCATCGGCGAAGTTGTCCCACACAGTCCTGGCTTGCCGCGCCTCAGATTGCTTCCCTGAAATTCACCCTGGATTGAAGGCGGAATCGGCAGATGAGCAGCGCGACGACGCCGATGGTGACGGCACAGGCAAGTCCGGAGGAAAGGGCGGTTTGAGGGCGCCTTACGAGATTGTCAGGATGTCCGGATGATTACGGCCGTCCAGGCGCTGTTTCCACCCAGGCGGCAAAGCTCTCCAGAAAGGTGTTGAGAAAGGCGCGTGTCCCCTCTTCGGCGAGGCCGCCGTCAGGCGTGAACAAATTGGGCGTATAGCGCAGGCAGGCTTCCGGGCTGGTCATCTGGCGGGCGCCCAGAAAAGCCAGCAGCGCGCGCAGTTGCGACTGGCAGACGGCCGTGCCCACAGGGCCGGGGCTTATGCCTGTGGAGGCCACGCATTTGCCGACCCATACGCCCTTGCCGTAGGGGCGACTTCCCCAGTCCAGGGCGTTTTTGAGCACAGCGGGAAAACTGCGGTTGTATTCGGGCGTGACGATCAGCACGCCGTCAGAAGCGGCGACGACGCTTTTCATCGCCACCACCGCCGGGGGGAGGTTTTTTTCCAGATCTTCGTTGAAGAAGGGAATGTCTTCCAGCTTGACGAAATCAAAACTGAAGAGTTTGCGGCCCAGTACGGCCAGGGCTTCAGCCAGTTTCCTGTTGATGGAGTCCCTGCGCAGCGAGGGCACGATGACCGCCAATGTGTGCATGATGATCTCCTTGTCGCCTTTGTGTCATTTCGACGATGAACCTGGAGCAAATTACCTTTAACGCCTGCTGCGGCCCTGAGAGCCTTTTGCGCGCTCCCGCTTCGCTGCCTTGGCGGTTTTTGCATTCGTCCCGCCGGCCAGAGCGATTTCACTTCGGAATTGCTCCAAAACTGCGCTATTGTGCCCTTGTCGGGCATTTTTGGCAATAGCGCCTGCCCGATGTTTGCGGCATTTACAGGGTGCGCGCCTGATAATCCGGCTGCCGCGGATTTTTTCAACACCTTGCCGGACTTGCCGGACATGGCTTCACAATTCCGGAACCGGAATTGGCAAAATCACCTCTTCAAGTCCTGCTGCTGAAATATGTCGTCCGCAAGTTCCCGGTTGTAATCAATCTCCCTGATTTCCATGAGCGTCTCGGAACCGCTTGCCGGCGTTCGCATACGCTGCCGGGTGGATGTCCAAATGCCCTGAATCTCCTTATAGCCGCCGAAGACCAGCTCCTTGGCCTGATTGGCGGATTTGTCATAATAATCAATTTTCGCGGGGAGAGAGATGTCCTTGCGCACCCAGATTCGCCGTTTGAGATAATTTGTCTTGTCAGGAAGAACCGGCGCGGCCTCAATCACATGGCAGTCAATGCCGCCGAGTTTTTCATCGCCAAGATACGTGTACGTATCCTCGTCCACTTCGCGTTTTGACATATCCTCATTGGCGTAATCGCTTCTCATGAAGGAACCTTTCTTGCCGCCGCCGCTCAGCCGCCGCACCATTGCTTCCGCAGGCATGAAGATCCACATGTCGTCATCTTTCCGGATGTCCTTATATGTCCAGGTCAAATAGGCTGTATCACGGACATCAGACGGCTCCAGGAAACGGATTAACTGCTTTTCGCCGTCAGGATATTTTTTCTTCCGGATAGTCATGTGCCTGAGCAATTGCTGATTACCGCGGGTAACAAGCATAATTGTCGTCATGGAGGATGTGGAGCTGACATCGACCTGCTCCACCTTAAGGGCAATATCGCGGCCATTAAGAGCATATCCATCTGTGGCCCAGACCGTCGATACGAACAGGCAGAGGCAATAAAAAAAGTACTTCTTGCAGGTAAAAATTCCTTTCATGGCGTCTCCTTTCTGCAGCAAACAGTCAGAGTCTTTTAACTTTGGAGAGGCTCTGTCCGGTTTTTAACGGCGATCGGCATCCGTTGCCCGAAGGGGCTTACGGATGCCTATCCCTTGCGGGAAGTAAATTTCGCCTGCGCCCCACAGGGCGGCGGCAAGGCGAACTTGCCTCGCCGTCAAGCAGGCATTTCACGGTGAATATGCCTCAAGCCCGGAGGCAATCCGGTCGATTCCGGGGAAACAGGCTACAGCGGCAACGTAACCCGCCCACGGTTCCCAATCTGACACGAAATAATTTTCGGCGCTCAACAGTCTCCCGGTCAGATATTTCAGCGCGGCAGGCTGCAGAGCGTGGGCAAGGCCCTTCCCCGAGGCCTTGCCGATGGCCTCGCGGCAGACCCAGCAGCGCGCGAAGGCGTGTTCGGGCCGCGGCGAACTGTTGATCCATATTCGCTCACCGGGCGAAAACCAGCGCTCGGCGATATGTTCGGCTTCCGGCAGGCTGCGTACAGGCTCAACATCAATACCCACGGGATATCCTTTGCAAAAGGCAAACAGGGCCGCGTCTTCGGCATGGCTTAAATTAAAATGCAATTCCTGCCGGGGAAGAAAGGGCTTTCCTTCAGGCGTGTACTCCATATGTACCCGCCCAGGTTCCGCCTCCAGATACCAGGCGAGCAAAATCCGCAATATTCCATGAATTCGGGCATAGCGGGAGCGGGTCTTCTTATCTGCAAAGGCGTTCATGCGTTGGCGTTCCCCATCCGAAAGGAATTTCGCCGCGTCCGCGGGCGTCCAGCCCGTCCTGACCGTCCACACGTCAACATCAATGCCCCCATCAAGGGCGGCCAAGCCTCCATGCCGTCGGTTTCCAGACGCTGCCGGCCGAATGTCCGCGCTGGCCCGACGGGTGAAAAAGTGCGGCGCTCCTTGACCAGTTGGAAATGATCGAGGCGGAATTTCCATGAAGTTGACATTTAATTTCATTTTATAACTATGGACAAAAGCCGTTCCCCTGTCAAATTCGAAAAGGGTCGTGCCCGGCGGGGAGAGGGGAGGGCTGTTGTAAAATAAATGATATATTACAATAAGTTGTGTATATTATTCGGTATTGATGCAAGGAGTGGATCGTCTGATTTTGAGTCCAGATGCAAAAAAAAGATACGCAAATGCAAGCATGGATGGGGGCAGAAGGTTAGTTGTTTAGTCTCATATTGAAATTGACATTCATTTTTAATTTGGCAGTATTGAAAATATAATGGCCGTCGTTGGACAGCCAAACAGATTTGTGAGGCAGGTATGCTTTTTGAGCCAAAACGGCCGCTGGAGCCGGAGACTACTTCGGAAAACCATCAGGTGCCCGGGGCAATGGGAGAAGCGCCTCTGTCAGGCGTCCTTAATGATATTTTAAGGGAGACTGCGGCTCGTTACCCGGATCACGGCGTCTTTTTTGTGGGGTCCGGCGAGCGCGAGAGCGCCTTTCAGGGATATGCCGAGATGCTGGCCTGCGCCCAAAAAATGGCCCATGTGTTGTACCGCAGGGGTCTGAAGCCCGGCTCTCCGCTCATACTTTCCGTGGATTTTTCTCAAGATTTTTTGGGGATATTCTGGGGTTGCCTGTTCAGCGGCGTGCTGCCGGCCCCCCTGGCTCATATGCGTACGCCGCAGGCCGCGTCCATGGAAGCCCGGAAAATTTATCACGTCTGGCAGTTGACGAAAGCGCCAGTGGTGGCGGACAGCAGCAATGAGCGCTGCTTTTCCGTGCTGCAAGAGCTTTTCAGCGGCACAGGGGCGCAAATCCTGTCCGCCCAGGAACTGCTGGCCGAGGCGGCCATTACCGACTACCAGAACACAGACAGCTATACCCCGCAGCATGACGATACGGCAATCCTGCAATTTTCGTCCGGGAGCACCGGATTGCCCAAGGGGGCGCGTCTGACGCACAGAAATCTCATGGCCAACATCAAGGCCCTGCAGATTATTGAAGGAGCCGTTCCGGGAGACTGCATGGTTTCCTGGCTCCCCTATTTTCACGACTTCGGCCTTTTCGGATGCCATCTCATGCCGCTCCTGGCCGGAATGAATCAGGTCAAGATGGATCCGTTCCTGTTTGCCCAGCGCCCTTTCCTGTGGATGGAAATGGTTCATGAACATGGCGCCGCCATAACATCCGCCACCAACACGGGTATTGAGCATTTGTGCGCATATGTGGAATTGCGCGGCAACCGCCTGCCCAAGGTGGATCTTTCCTGCCTCAGGGTATGGACAGTCGGCGCGGAGATGGTTTCAGCGGATTCCTGCCGAAAATTGCAGGATCTCCTGGCCCCCATGGGGCTGGCCAGGGATATACTGATGCCCGGTTATGGCCTTACTGAAACGACCCTTGTGGCGACTTGCCATCCACGCGGCACTCCTGTGAAAAGATATGAAGTCAATCGTAAGGCGATGGTGGATGAGGGCAGGATCATCTTCGAGCCGGACGAAAAAGCGGCCGCTGCCTTTACCAGCGTGGGCAAGGCCGTGCCCTACTGCCAAGTGCGCGTGGTCGATGAACGGGGCGAATCGCTCGGTCCCTGCCGTGTCGGTGAAGTGGAGGTGCAGGGAGATAACGTAATCGCGGATTATTACCACAACCCGGAAGCCACCGGGGCCTCTTTTAATGAAGGCTGGTTCCGCACCGGCGACATGGGTTTTGTGGATGCCGAAGGCGATGTGTGCATTGTGGGCCGCTACAAGGAGATCATTATTGTAAGAGGGCAGAATTATTATCCGGCCGATATTGAAAACATGGCTCTGGCAGGCATGGAAAAATCATTCCGCCTTGTGGTGGCCTGCGGAGCATTTGACCCCGCTGAAGGGCGGGAACTGATTCTGCTGTTTTACATCCCGGCCAAGAAAAACGCCGGAGAAGAAATCATTCCGTTGCTGCAACGGATGAATGAACAAATATCGAGCCTGGCCGGATTCGGCATCGATCGTTTTATCAGCATGCGCCAGAACGATATTCCACGCACATCCAGCGGCAAGGTCATACGGGCCGAACTGGTCAGGGATTATCTGCGGGGGCGTTTTGATGACATGGTCACGCCATGCGCGCCGCCAATGCCTCAAAAGGGGACGGTCCTCTCATCTTTTAATCATGAGCGGATTGTTTCGGAGGTGTGGAGTTCGGTTTTGGATCTTCCGCCGGAAACCGTTGAAAGCGGCAGAAATCTTTTCAGGCTCGGCGGAGATTCCATACGCGCCATGCGCATCCAGGCCAGGCTTGAGGAAATTTATCGCGCGAGAATGGAAAGTAACTTCTGCTACCTTTACCCCACTTTCCAACAGCAGGTGCACTATTTTCACACCCGTGATTTCAGCATTGAGCCTCCTCAGAACGAACTTGAGGCCATTCTCCAGAAGATTGCCGCTTCCGCCCTCGGCAGGAAAAATGAGAGCGTCGGGGTCAGCGCCGATCTCATGTCCATGTTTGGGGACATGGGGCAGATATTCTCCCTGAGCGAGTCCGTCAGGGAAGTTTTCCCTGCTGTTGAAGTGGGGCAGGAATTCCTCAAGCTCACTACCATACGGGATATGGCGAATTATCTCTGGCCGCGCGTTTTCCCCGACAAAGCCGGCGGGGACGGAGACGAATACTTCCCTCTGATGCATTTTCAGGAAACGCTGTATTTCCACAGAAAAGGCTTTGTGCGGGATGAGCCGAGCGGTTTGAGCTGCTACATCTACCTCAATGCCCGCATGGAATGCGCCCTGGACAGAGATTTATTCGACAGGGCCTTCAATTATGTCATCCAGCGCCATCCCATCATGCGCGCCGTTATCGATGAAGGCGGAGACAAGCCCCGTTTTCGCGTTCTACGGTCTTTGCCGGAATTCAAGGCGCGTCATGTGGACGCCCCGGGGCTTTCCCAGGAGGAGAGGCGGGAGTACATGCTCAAACGCGGCCTTGAACTCAATGACTATCGGTTTGACCTCACAAAGTGGCCGCTTTTTTTCTGCGAAGTGACAAGATTTGATGAAGATTCGTATCTTTTCGCCATGAACATTGACCACATGCTTGTGGACGGCTTCAGCTACATGCAGGTTTTTGACGAATTGTTCAATACGTATGATCGTATGGCAAGAGGGGCGGAATGGGAACTGCCCGCTGCGGATATGACCTTCGGGGATTATGTGCGGATAGAAAATATCAGGCGGCGGACCCAGGAATATAAAAAAGCCATGGATTTTCAGCTTGAACTGTTTAAAGAGCTGCCGGCAAAAGCGCAATTGCCCTCAAAGCAAAATCCGGCCATGCTCAAAGAGGTGCAATTTGATACATTTTATCAGGAAATACGCCCCGAGATCATTGAATCGCTCAACATTGTGGCGGGCCGGGAAGAAATCAGCCTCAATTCCCTTCTTCTGGCCGCATATTTCAAGCTTGTAAACATCTGGACAGGGCAGTACGACCTGATCATCAACATGCCCGTTTTCAACCGCGAGCAGTATTTTGCCGGCGCCAGGAAGACTGTCGGAAGTTTCATCGACATATTCCCCGTTCGCCTGCAGACCAGGTATCGCGAGCCTGTCATCGCCATTGCCCGCAAGGCGGAAGCCTTTACCAGAAAACTTCTGGAAGTGCCCGTGTCGTCCATTGAACTCTCCAGGAAGCTTTTCAGCGGCCAGGGGCAGAAGGCCACGTCAATGAGTTCCATCATTTTCAGCAATTCCATCGGGATGTACGCGGGCGAAGTAAGCGGCATGCAGACTGTGCGGCTGGATACGCCGGAGTTCCGCACAGGCGCGCCGGGCACCTATCTGGACCTTGTCATATATGATTACCGCGTCCGCCGGAACGCCGATGACGTGTACTATTTCAACTGGAACTATATCCGCGGCCTGTTCGACAGGGAGTTTATCAAAACCCTGGCCTCGCAATATCAGGAATTGCTGGGGGAAATCATTCGTCAGGCGGAAGAAGAAAAGCCGGAATTCCGCGGGGATGCCATCATACCCCCGGCCTATGGCGAATTGTTGGCAGAGGTCAATGATACCGGCGCGGAAATTCCCGATGCCGCGTTACATACTTTGATCGAAAAACAGGCGTCACTGACACCGGACGGATTGGCCCTGACTTGTGAAGAAAGAAAGCTTACCTATCACCAATTCAACGCCGAGGCGGACAACCTCGCGGGACGTCTTGCGGCCCTGGGGCTTGGGCCGGGGCGGTTCGCGGCCCTTTATCTTCCGCGCAGTCCGGAAATGCTCATCGGACAGTTGGCGATCATGAAAGCCGGCGGGGCTTATCTGCCCCTGGACATGGATTTTCCAAAAGAACGGATCGCCTATATACTGGAAGATTCAGGCGCCGAACTGCTTTTGACGACTTCCCATTGCCTGTCCCGGCTGGAGGATATGCCCGCGCGCATTGCCAAAATCCTGGTTGTCAACCGGGATGCGTCGGAAAACGACGTGCCGGCCTCCCTCAAAGGCAAGGTCATGACGCCTTCGGAAACATGCCGGGAAGGCGGCGGAGTTGCCGGCGCGGCGCAAGCGGGCGCCCATGATCCCGCCTACATGATTTATACTTCGGGTTCGACGGGAAAACCCAAGGGCGTTAAAATTTCCCACCGCAACATAGTTAATTTCCTCACCTGGGTGAAAGAGGAAGTCGGCATTGCGCGGGAGGATCGCCTGGCCCTCGTCACCTCATATGCCTTCGACATGACCATGACCAGCAACTGGGTTCCTTTCCTGTGCGGCGCTTCCCTGCATATTCTGGATGAGGAAAAAACACGGGATGCGGGCAATCTTCTGAAATTTATCAGCGACACGGACATTACCTTTCTCAACGTCACCCCGTCACACCTTTCCCTGCTGGCGGGCGCCAGGGATTATCTCGGCGCCGCGGCGCCGCCCATGCGTGACGGTATGCGGATTATGCTCGGCGGCGAACTTATCAATGTCCAGGACCTTAATCTCTGGCTCAAATACTGCCCCACGCACCGCTTTATCAATGAATACGGCCCCACAGAGGCGACAGTGGCCTCCACCTGGTTCCCCATTCCGGTGGGCGAGAACGGCACGGTGGAGATACAGGGCGTTCCCATCGGCAAGCCCGTTTACAATACGCAGGTATATGTGCTCAACGAATACAGGGAACTTTGCATGCCGGGCGTGGCGGGTGAGCTTTACATTGGAGGAGAAGGGGTCGCTCTGGGCTATCGCGACAAACCGGAGAAAAACGCCTGGAGCTTTGTGGAAAGTCCCTTTAAGCCCGGTTGCCTCCTGTATCGCACAGGGGATGTCGTGCGTATGCGTGAGGACGGCAATATTGAATTTCTCGGGCGTGAGGATCATCAGATTAACCTCCGGGGATATCGCATAGAAGCCGGTGAGATAGAAAGCGTCATGAGAGAATATCCCGGCGTCGCGGAGGCTGTTGTCGTCGCCCGGAAGGACGCCTCCGGCGGCATGATTCTCGTGGCGTTTTATACAGGCCGCGAGGCAAATGTCCGGGATATGCGCTCCTGGCTCGGAAGCCGCCTGCCCGAGTATATGACGCCGGCGCATTTCGAATTTCTGCATGAAATGCCCGCGACAGCCAGCGGCAAACTCGACAGAAACGCTCTTCCCCAGGTGACTGTGGAGTCCGGCAGGCAAGGCCTGGCGGCGGTTCCCCCGAAAACCGCGCTGGAAAAACGCATCGTCGGGGTATGGGAGGATGTCCTGGGCATTACCGGACTCGGCATTACCGACAACTTCTGGGATGTGGGCGGCGACTCCCTCAAGGCCATGCGCCTGATCGTCCGCATGAAGAAGGAAGGCTTTATTGATTTCGGCTTGCGCGAGGCCTTTGAATACCAGACCGTCGCCTCCATTGCGGAGCGCATTCAGCGTCCCTCATCCGCAGCGGAACAGCATTGCCCTTCAGCGGCGGAAGCGGTTCTGGTCGAACTTGCCTCCCCGAAGGAGGCCGGAGCGCGGCTGCTGTGCCTGCCTTACGCCTGCGGCAACCCCGCCATGTACCGCGAACTCGGCGGGCTGCTGGCCGGCGTCTGCGCGGTGTCGGCGGTCAATCTGCCGGGACACGGCGGCGCGGGTGAAGCCCTTGCCTCAATATATCAGTCGGCGGACATCTGCGTGGAGCATATCTCCCATCGCGATGGCGATGCGCCGCTCGTCCTGTTGGGGTACTCCTTTGGGGGCTATGTCGCCTACGAACTTGCAAGGCGTCTTGAGAAAGCCGGGAAGCCGGCCGCCGGCCTGATCCTGGTGGCCTGCCCTCCGCCGGGGGTGACAGGCGGCCTGAAGGCGATCACTGAAAGCACTGATGAGGAAATCATCAGATATTCCCGTGAGGTTTACAACTATGACTTCAGCGTTATGACGCCTGCCGAGCGGGAGAAATATATCCGGACCCTCCGCGCCGATACCAGGGCCATGCTCGAGTACGTTTTCAACGGGATCCCTGTCTCCACGCCCGTGTTGAATATTGTGGGCAATGGAGAGGAGGAAAAGGAACTGCTCACGAAAATGGCCGCATGGGACAACGTATGCGCTTCGGTGCGGCATTGTCGGATTGACGGCGCGCATATGCTCATCAAAACGCATCCGGGATCGTTGGCGGCCGAAATTCGGACATTCATCGCAAGAAAACCGCCCGGTGAAAATCCCGTCTGAGGGGCGATTGGGCTACGCGCATGAAATTGACATTCATTTTTTATTTCATGCGCCGCCAGCCCAATCCTTTGCGATTCGCGGCTGCGGCAAGTGTTCAAGGTAATTTGTTCCGGAGCGGTTTACCATTGAAAATGTTTGACCGCTCAGCGCGGATTTTCAAAAAATCCGCGCCACGAAATGCTTGCAAGGTGAACTTGCTTCGCCGTCAAGCAAGCATTTCAAAGTGAAAATTCTACAAGGAGGATTGTATGTTCAAAGTTCGCCCATTTGCGCGTGTATTGCTCGCCCTCGTGGGGGGGGGCGTGTTTCTGGCCGGAGAGTCTCCGGCTCAGGCGGAGGATGTCTATCAGTTGGCGCCGGTTATGGTATCGGCCGAAAAGCGCGAAGAGGACATTCAGAAGGTGCCCGTGAGCGTCACCGCCATCACCTCGCAAACCATCAAGGACGCGGGCGTCAAAAGCATTCAGGATTTTTCCCGGATGGTGCCCAACATGTACACGGCGAACTGGGGTATGCGCGGCGTTTCATATGTGTTCATGCGCGGCATCGGGGCAGTCAACAATGATCCGGCAATCGGTTTTTATGTGGATGATGTAAGTTATTTTGATTCCCGCGTCTTTGATTCGGGGTTGTTTGATATTGAACGCATTGAGGTTCTGAGGGGGCCTCAGGGAACTTTGTACGGCAAGAACAGTCTTGCCGGCGTCATCAACATAGTGACCAAAAAACCGGACAACAATTTTCATTTCGGCGCTGAACAGACTGTGGGAAATTACGCGCAAGTGGGCACATCCGCCTACCTGCGCGCTCCATTGCTTTCCGACAAGCTCTTTTTCAGCATCAGCGGAAGCCGCGAATCAAGAGACGGCTATACGGAAAACACCTGGCTCGATAACCGCGTCGATGATCGCCAGAACTGGAACGGCCGCGCCCAGCTTCGCTGGACGCCCACAGACGCCGTGGATGTGTCCTTTACTGTGGACGGAGAAAAAATCAACGACGGCGTCTATCCCCTGACGGACAAATCCAGCGCCGAGGCCAATCCGCACGAGGTGCGGTATAACTACGACGGCAGCGACAAGCGGGACTCTCTGGGCGGCACGTTGCGCGCCTCGGTGGATTTCCCCTGGTTCAACGTCACCTCCATCACCTCCTATCGCGGCTATGACGACATTACGAGCAATGATCAGGATTTTACCCCCTGGAGGCTGATGCGCGCCAAAGAGGATATCAAAAGCCGCCAGTTTACGCAGGAGCTTCGCCTTTCGTCGCCGAAAGATTCGAAGCCTCTCAAATGGCTTGGCGGCGCTTACCTGTATCACAAGCGCCAGGAGCACCGCCTGGACTTGTTTTATGACGAGGATTTTGCCCCTTATATGGGATTGCCGTTGCCGCCGGGCTTCACCATGAAAAACCGGGCTGACGCGGACACCTTCACCAACGGGGTGGCGCTGTTCGGTCAGGCCACCTACACGCTTTTCGACAAGCTCGACCTGACGGCAGGACTGCGCTATGAATATGAAAAAAATTCCATTGACTACAAATCCGCCTACAAGAGCAACAACAGCTTCATTCCCCCTTCCATGCTGGGCATGAACGATGCCAGGCACGACGGCAACAGAACCGATGAAGTGCTGCTGCCGAAGTTTCAGATAGGCTACCACTGGACCGACAATTTTATGACCTATGCCGGCGTGACGCGCGGATACCGCAGTGGCGGATTCAATACAGCCTTTACCGATTCGTCGGATATCAGCTTTGGGCCCGAATACAGCTGGAATTACGAATTGGGCTTCAAATCCGCCTTTTTCGACAAGAAGCTGATTTTCAACGGGGCGGCCTTTTACACAGATATTGACAAGCAGCAGGTTACCAAAGTTCTGCCCACTGCCAACACCGTCATAAGAAATGCGGGCAGGTCACGCAGCTATGGGTTTGAGTTGGAAGGCTCGGCGATTTTGCCGGCGGGCTTTCAGCTTGACGCCGGCTTCGGCTACACCAGATCGGAATATCTGGAGTATTCCGACAATGGCGTGGACTACAAGGGAAAAACCACGCCGCTTTCTCCGGAATATACATACAATGTCGCGCTCCAGCATACCCTGCCGATTGTGCAATCTTTTTCCTGGCTTGACAAGCAGGACGCCCTGAATTGGGTAAACCGCCTGGAAATACAGGGTGTCGGGCCTTTTTACTGGAATGACGCCAATACCCTCAAGCAGGATCCCTATGGGCTTATCAACCTGCGTTCCGGCTTTGAAACGGACAATTTTTCCTTGACGTTCTGGATAAAGAATCTGGCGGACACAAGATACAACGCCGTCGCGTTCATGCGTGACGCCTCCACGGCGCTGGTCGAGGTCGGCGCTCCCAGAACGTTCGGGATGACCTTCAGAATGGATTTTTGAGGCTTGAGAGCAATTTCAGGGTGAAAGTGCTCTGGGCGGCGGGGCATGCGCTTCGTCGCCCACTGCGAAGGTGTGGGCGAAATGCGTTTTCGCCGTTCAGCCCCGCGGCAAGCCTCAATGTTGACATGCTCTAAATTGTATGCAGGGAATCATGACCGGCGCCAATTTTTTCCACAATCTCGCGGATCGCCTCATACGACTGAGGGTGGGACTCATTGCCCTCATCCTGCTGCTCACCGTCTTTTTTTTCTGGAGAATGCAGGATCTGCAATTCGACAACTCCAATGAGATATGGTTTACCGAAGCGGATCCCGCCCTCAAGCGTTTGAAGGAATTCCAGAAATTTTTCGGTAACGATGATTTCGTCTATCTGCTTTTTGACGGCCGAGATCTGTTCCAGCCTGACGCCTTGCGCATCCATGCCGACCTGGCAAGGGACATCCGCGCGCAAGTCCCCTATCTCCGCGCGGTGACCTGGATTGGAAACGCTGAATATATTGAAGCCGACGCCGAGGGAATCGTTATCTCCAGCTTCGTCAATCCCGGCGGAACCGTCATCGCCGAAGGGCAACTCAGACAACGCGCCATGAAGGAGAAACTCTACCGTAACAGCTACCTGTCCTCAGACGGAGGCACTGCGGGAATGCTCCTTGAGATGGCGCCGTACCCCCAAGGGGCTGTGGAACCCAGAAACGAGGTCGTCCGCAAGCTCAGGGAGGTTCTTGCCCTTCCCCAGTATGCCTCTCTTGATATTCATGTTGTGGGACAACCGGTTTTGTATACGGATTACAATGCGATATCCTTCAGGGAATCCCTCGTTTTTTTCGGAATATGCCTGCTGCTTCAGATGCTGATCCTTTACCGTGCCGCGAAAAATCTCAGGGATGTGGCGGCGCCCATGTTTACAGTGATACTGAGCGTTGTCTGGACCATGGGCCTTATTCAGACGCTCGGCTTCAAGCTCAATCTCTTTATTATCCTCATTCCCGTATTGATGCTCTGCGTATGCATCGGCGATTCCATGCACATAATTGATTTTTTCCGGCAGGGCAGGCGTGAAGGAAAGGACGCGCCCGTAGCGCTCCGGCAGGCGATAGCCGATACAGGGTATCCCTGCCTGTATACTTCGCTGACCACTGCCGTGGGTTTTTTGTCTTTTTTCGCCGCCGATATCCGGCCCTTTCAGGAAATGGGGATGTACGCCGCCATCGGCGTCATGGCCGCCTATTTTTTGAGCCTGGCCGTTGTCGTCATTATGTACGGCAATATCCGGCCGCCCCATATGGGCGCGTCCGCCGGAAGGGCCGCGTTGAGCCGCTCCGGCGGCCCCGGCAGGGCGCCGGACATCTTCGACAAATTTCTGGAGAAGGTCTGGGAGTTCAATATCGCTTGCCCCGGAAAGATACTCGCCGGTACTGTCCTTATCATCCTCGTCAGTCTGTACGGGTATGCCCAGGTACGGTTTGAGACAAACACCGCGCGGATGCTTTCTCCGAACTTGCCTCTGCGTCAGTCGTACGATTATGCGGATCAGCGCATGGGCGGCGTCATGTCCGTGGAAATCATGTTTGATACGGGAGAGCCGGAGGGAATCAAAAACCCGGAATTCCTCAGGGATATGGAACGCCTTCAAGATATGCTGGACAAGCAGGAACTGGTGACCAAGACCATAAGTCTCATTGATATTTTGAAAAAAATTAATGAAGCCATGCATGGAGGTGAAGCCTCCTTCCACACGTTGCCCGGGAAAAAAGAAACCATAGCGCAATATTTGCTTCTCTATGAAATGTCCGATGGAAAAGAACTGGACAAGATGATCAGTTTTGACGGGCGCGTCGCCAGGCTGACGGCCAGGACCCGCACCCTTGACACCCGGCAGGTGCGGGAGTTGACGGAGGCCACAGAGAATTTTTCGAAGGATATGTTCAAGCCCGGCATTACGCTTTCCGTCACCGGCAACCTTGACTGGACGAGATCCATGAACGACTTGCTGGCCGACGGGCAGCGCAGAAGCTTTCTGGCGGCTCTTGCCGGCGTGACCATTCTCATGTGCATGGTTCTCAGGTCCCCGCGTCTCGGCCTTTTGAGCATGATTCCGAATATTTTCCCGGTATTGGCGACTCTGGGCCTCATGGGGCTGACCGGGCTTTATATGGACATGGCGCTGGTGAGTTTCAGCGCCATCATTATTGGCGTGGTGGTGGACGACACGATCCATTTTTTGTTCCATTTCCGCGAGGCCTTTGAGCGCGGCCTTTCCTATGAACAAGCCCTGCGCGACGCCCTGCTTGGCGCCGGCCGTCCCATTTTGCTTACAACACTCACCCTTGTCTGCGGCTTCGCGGTTTTCCTTTTTTCCGACGTGACGGGAGTGGCGAAATTCGGCGGCCTGGGCTGCTTCGCCTTTGCGCTTGCGCAGCTTGCGGATTTTTTTGTCATGCCCGCTGTCCTGCTTGTCTGCAAGCCCCTCGGCGCGGCGAAAAACCGGCACAGTCACCACACCGGGCATGGAGGTACGGCATGATCCGACAGGGAATAGGCGTCATAGGCGCTTCCGGCAGGGTAGGTCAGGAATGCCTGCGCTGCCTGTCGGAGAGTGGACGGTATGCCGTGCTTGCCGGCGGCAGAAAAGGCCCGCAGGATCAGGCATCCCTTTACGGGGCGGACTTCAGGCCGGTGGATGTCTTTGACGAAAATCAGCTCGACGCCTTCTGCCGCGACATGGGCCTGATCATCAATTGCGCGGGACCGGCGGCGCTGATCAGGGACAGAGCGGCAAAGGCGGCTCTGCGTCACGGTTGCCACTTTGTTGATGCCGGGGGCTATACGCCGCTCTATGGCGCTCTGGACGCGGCCGCCATTGTGGGACGCTCTTTGCGGTTTCTGCTCGCTTTCGGCATTATGCCGGGCCTTTCCGAGATTTTTCCTCCCTATGTGGCGGAAAGCGAATTCGATAAAGTGGACGCAATGAGTTACGCCGTTATCGGGAGGGATGCCTGGACTCCGTCTTCCGCCTACGACATTGCCTGGGGCGTGGGCAATATGGGCAGGGAGGAAGGAGCGTTTTATTACCGGAACGGCTGCCGCCGCGAAACAGGCATTTTGGGGTCGGCAACCAGGATGCGGCTCCCTCTTCCGGTCGGAGAGCAGGTGCTCTTTCGGCTTATGCGTGAAGATATGCGTGAATTCGTCGAAAAATGCCCGGTACCGGATGCCGATGTATTCTGCAACAATTGGGGGATATGGGTCAGTCTCGCCACAGTGGCTGTCCGTCTGGCCGGGCTGTACAAGACGGAAAAGCAGCTCGAAAGAGCGGCCAGGCTTATTGCCGCCGCTTCAAAACTTGACATGCGCCGGAAGGAACCGGGATTCATGCTGCACCTGCGCATGCGGGGGAGCAGGGAAGGGAGGGAACGCTCCCTGCTCAGGACGTTGTATTTTACCGATACATATCGCGCCACGGGAATATGCGCCGCCATCGGGGCGCATTTGATTCTGGAGGAAGGCATCGCGCCGGGCCTGTACCGCGGCGCTTCGTTGCCGGCTCCCACGGTGTTCATGCGTCATTTCCTGGCGCGGGGGTATCAGGTGGCCTGCGGCGACGGGACATTCGCCCCGGGGTCTTCATCTCACCTGAATGAGGCATCCGCGCCATGACCCGTTACGCCTTTCCCCTGGCCCTTGCCCTTATCCCCATAACCCTGGTGTGCCTGCTGTCCCTCCCCCTCATTTTGCTGGGATTCATAAAGCCTGATCCGCACCCCTGGAACTGGCTGAGTATTTATATGGTCGATTTCCTCTTTGGCCTGCTCCTTCTGGCGCATATCGTCGGTTTTTTGCGGCGTTGCGCCTGGAGTCGCCTGCTCACGGCCGCTCTGGGCGGCTATGCGGCTCTGGCTTTCGGGCAGACGGCTCTGGAGATGCTCCTCGACATTGCGGGCATTCAG
This sequence comes from Desulfovibrio sp., assembly GCA_031280915.1. Lineage (GTDB taxonomy): Bacteria > Desulfobacterota > Desulfovibrionia > Desulfovibrionales > Desulfovibrionaceae > Desulfovibrio. The sequence goes on from JAITGC010000094.1 coordinate 21,928, forward strand.
GCGGCTCCGGTGACGAACAGGGGCTTTATTCTGGCATTTATGCTGTACGGCTTCACGGTTGCCGCGGCCATGCTGTTTTTTGCCTTCAGATTTCCGGAATATTGGTTCCGGTTCGGACGGAGCGATGTATGAACGGCGCGACAGGTATTTTTTTGACAGGCGCGACAGGTTTTCTCGGTTGTTATCTGCTGAAGGAATTTATGGAGCACACTGAGGCGCCTGTTTACTGCCTTGTCCGTTCACGGCCGGACGTGGCCGCGCGGCAGCGCGTTATGGACAACGCGCGATTTATTTTTGGGGAGGACACTGTCGCGGCCTGGCCGGCCCAGCGTCTTTTTGTCGTTGAAGGCGATGTCGGCCATGACTGCTTTGGTTTGCCGCCACATGAGTATGCCGCATTGTGCTGGAAAATCGGCGAAATATTCCATGCTGCGGCCATACTCTGGCATTTCGGCAAGAAGGAGGAATTTGAGAACGTCAATGTTGTCGCCCTGAAACGGCTGCTCTGTTTCGCGGAGACAGGACGCCGGAAGGCATTGAACCACATTTCGACCCTGGCGGTAAGCGGGCGGCGATGCGACAATCCGGACAATCTTTTTACGGAACACGATTTTCATACATGTATTGAGTACCCGAATGATTATGTCGAAAGCAAGCACAAGGCTGAATTACTCTTGAAACAGCCCTTGGATGAAGGAAAAAATATCCGTATCTTTCGTCCGGGATTCATTATGGGCGACTCGTCAAACGGCAAATTCAAGCAAAACATCACTGCGGACGCGCAGTATCTGCATTTGCGCGGGCATATCCTCATGCGCGCGGCGCCGCCATTGCATCCGGACGATTATATGGACATCACGCCTGTGGACTACGCCGCATCCGCAATCGTCAATCTTGCCATGCGGCCGGATACGGGCGGGCATATATATCATATTTGCAACCCGAAGCCTGTCCTTAAAGGCGAAGTATGGAATTTCATCAGAGAATACGGATACCCCATCCGCGTTATCCCGCCTGAAAGTTACCTGATGGATGTTCTGGATTCCGAGGATCCCCTCTTTCTGGAAGGCTTGCAAAGTGTGATGGTGTATCTTGCGGACTATGAAAAATCTCCGGCCGTTTTTGACGCCACTCGCACTCTGGACAGGCTGGAAGGCACGGGCATTCGCTGCCCGGAGCCGGATGCGGCGCTTTTGAAGAGGTATCTTGATTACTGCGTTGACGTTGAATTTATACCGACGCCCGAGGCGATGCGCGGTCATGGAACAAAGTATGGGCAGGAATCCTGAAGCCGGCGGGCATGGCGTCATACTGGGCCTGGATATAGGTTCGGTCAGCGTCAAGGCCGCGGTGCTGGACGCTTCGGGCCGCGTCGGCTTTACCAGATACCAACGCCATCAGGGCAGGCCCGATGCGGTGGTGCATTCATTGCTTTGCGAGGTTGAAAAAACATATGACGTCAGCGCGGCGGCCGTGGCCGGAATGGGGGCCGAGCGTGTGGCGCCCATTCTCAACGCCTGCGCGGTGAATGAAGTAACGGCCTGCGTCGCCGCCGCGTCTCTGTATCCTTGTGTTCAATCCATCATTGATATCGGCGGACAGGACAGCAAGTATATTCTCCTGGACTCTCCGGCCGGCATTCCGCAACTGGCGGATTTTGCCATGAGTTCCGCCTGCGCTTCCGGCACGGGAAGTTTCCTGGAACAGCAGGCCAGACGTTTGAGGCTGAACATCGAAGGGGAATTCGGAGAAACGGCCGTCCGCTCCCAGACGCCCGCGCGGATTGCCGGACGCTGCTCCGTTTTCGCCAAGTCCGACATGATTCATCTGCAACAGAAAGGCATACCGCTGGAGGACATTGTCGCCGGTCTGTGCTTTGCGCTGGCGCGCAGCTTCAAGGCCGGCATCATGGGCAACAGGCCCCTGCAAGCTCCTGTCGCCTTTGTGGGCGGCGTGGCCGCGAATATCGGCGTGGTCAGGGCATTCGGCGAAGTGCTCCAATTGACGCCCGGCCCCTTGACGGATGGAACGGGTGGTGAAGCGCTGTTTGTTCCGCCCTTGTTTCCGGTTTTCGGGGCTGTGGGCGCCGCGCTTTTTCTTCGGCGGGGCAATGCGGAAGCCGGGACATATCCCGGCGCCGAACATTTCAGCAAATCCTGCAGCACGAGTCTTCCCAAAGTAAATCGCCTGGAACCGCTCTTTTCGCGGGAGGGTGATGACGCCGGGATGGAGCGGGAAAACCCTGAGGCCGACGCCGATTCAATTACCGCCATTCGCTGCAGCCCCCTCAATGGCGATGATGCGGGCCTGTACCTCGGCATCGACATAGGCTCCATTTCCACCAATATTGTGCTTATGACCGCCTCCCGCGAGGTTGCGGCAAAGTACTATCTGATGACGGCCAGCCGCCCGATTGAAGCTGTCCGGCAGGGATTTCGCCATATTCTGGAATACTACGGCCCGAAAATCCGCATCAGGGCCGTCGGGGTCACCGGTTCAGGCAGGCATCTCATCGGCGATCTTGTCGGCGCGGACGTTGTGGTCAATGAAATTACCGCTCATGCCAGGGCCGCGACTTTTATTCGCCCGGACGTGGATACCGTATTCGAGATCGGAGGCCAGGATTCCAAATATATACGGATTGAGAAAGGACTGGTCAAAGATTTCACGATGAACAAGGCGTGCGCGGCCGGAACAGGGAGTTTTCTCGAAGAGCAGGCGGAGAAACTGGGCATCCGTATAAAAAGAGATTTCGCCTCACTGGCCCTCGCTTCCCGGCAGCCGGTGGATTGCGGGGAACAATGCACCGTGTTTATCGACACGGAAGTTGTGCGTTGCCGCCAGCAGGGGGTTTGCGCGGAGGACGTCGCGGGGGGGCTGGCTTACAGTATCGTGGCCAATTATCTGCATAAAGTTGTGGAAAAACGGCCGGTGGGCGAGGTTATTCTGTTTCAGGGCGGCGTCGCCCACAACAAGGCGGTTGTGGCGGCTTTTGCAAGCCGCATGGGCAAAGGCGTCATCGTCCCCGAGCATAATGACGTCATGGGCGCTTTGGGCTGCTGCCTGCTGGCCATGGAACGGGAAAGCGGCGAATCCGGCTTTGCCGCTTCGTTCAGGGGATTCGACGTGCTGGAGCGGGGCTATCAACAGAAATCCTTTCAGTGCGGGGAATGTCCGAACCATTGCGAAGTCAGCAAGATTCTGGTTCAGGGGCATGCTCCGTTGTTTTACGGCGGCCGCTGCGAACGTTTTGAAGTGGGGCGTGGCAAGGACAGCGGCGATTTGGAGGATCTTTTTGCCCAACGCCAGCAATTGTTCACGGATAGTTGCGGCTTGCGCCGCAATGATGCCGCAAAGGGGGTCATCGGCTATCCCCGCATGATGACCTTTTATGAATACGCCCCGTTTTTTTGCGTTTTTTTTCGTGAGCTTGGCTTCAACATCCTCTTTTCGCCGCACACCAACGCCGAGATAATACGTTTGGGGCAGACATATGCCCCCGGCCAGATGTGCTTTCCCACAAAGGTCGCCTATGGACACGCTTCATGGATGAAAACCGCGGCGCGCGACGGACTGGTCAATCACATATTCATCCCGTCCGTCAGGGAAACGGCGCCGACAAGCAAAGCGCACGAGTACGCCAACCACTGCAGCTATATCCAGTTTGCGGCGGATCTGGCGGACGAGGCCTTTCATCTGCGCTCCGAAGGGCTGTCGCTGCTCAGCCCGGCCCTGCATTTCCGCCTGGGGAAAAAACATGTTCTCGGGGAATTGACCAGGACGGCTCATGCATTGGGACTGCATGATTCCGGAAAAATCGCCCGGGCCTGCGCGGCGGCCTATGCCGCTCAGGCCAACTTCGGGGAAGTCCGCCTGGCCCTCGGCGGCAAGGTGCTGGAGAGACTCAAGGCCGGGACCAAAGCCGCGGTTCTTGTGGGCAAGGCCCACAATATTCACGATCCCGGAACCAACATGCAACTGGGGCGGATTTTCAGGCGTTTGGGGATGCAGCTTATCCCCGTGGATCTTTTTGATCTTTTCAATTCTCCCGAGGTGGGAAAGGCCTGGAGGAACATGACTCTGGCCATGGGGCAGAGAAGCCTGGCGGCCGCGGATATCATCAGGAAGGACCCCCGCCTTCACGCGGTGTACCTGACCAATTTCGGCTGCGTGAATGATTCGGTATATCCGCATTTTTTCTCGCGGGAAATGGGAGGGAAGCCGTATCTTCTCCTGGAGATTGACGAACACTCGGCCGAAGCGGGAATTGTCACCCGCTGCGAGGCGTTCGCTGATTCCCTGCGCGGTGGTGAAGCCCCCGGCGGCTACTCTCCGGCGAGACCGCGACGGAAAACATACGATGTGGCCGGAGGCCGGACACTGTACCTGCCCCATGCGGCCAACGGCATGTTGGTCTGGGCCGCGGCCTTGCGCGCGCACGGCATAAACGCGCGGGTCTTGCCCCCTCCCGGTGACGAGAGCCTCGCCTGGGGGCGGAAGTGCCTTGATGGAAAGGAATGCCTGCCCTGCACGTTGATGACGGGCGACATGCTCAGCCTGCTCAAAGGGGGGAAGGCCGTGCCCGCCGAGAGCGCATTTTTTATGCCGGGTTCGTGTGGAAGCTGCCGGTATGATCTCTTCAATACACTGCAATTGGTGATTTTCGAGGACAACGGCCTGGGCGATGCTGTGCTCATAGACGAATACCGCGGCGAAAACGAAAAACTGCACGCCGTCATGTCTGGCGGGGCCTGCGCCCTGCTGACCTGGCGGGGTTTGGTGGCCGCGGATATTCTGGAAAAACTCAGATTACGCGTGCGCCCCTATGAGACGAAAGCCGGCGCGACGGACGCCGTATATTTTGACTGCCTGAACAGATTGGCGGACATTGTTGAAAACAGGGGAGATGTGGAGCGGGCCGTTGCCGCTATGGTGGAGGCCTTTGAGGCTGTCCCTGTGAACGGGGATTGCCTTCGCCCTGTTGTGGGGCTTGTGGGAGAAGCCTATCTGCGTAATGTGGATTACGCTTCCCGCGATTTGATCGGAAAAATTGAAGCCATGGGCGGTGAAGTCCGCATGCCGGCGATTATGGAAGTGCTTTGGTACAGTCTTTATAAACAGTGGTACTTCAAAAAATTGGGATATAAGCATTTCCAGTCATTACTGCACAAATTCCAACTCCGTTTTCTGCATCATATGGAAAAGGCGCTGCGAAAACGCTCTGCCCGTCTTTTGGCGCACCCATATGAAAAACCCGTTTGGGAAGTGATCGGGCAAAGCGGCCTCAATCTCGACGCCGGACTCGGGTTCGGGGCGGCTGTGGACATGGCTTCGAGAGATGTCAGCGGCATCGTCCACGCCATCCCCTTCAACTGTGTTCCCGGCGCGGTCATTTACGGCCTGGAAAGCCGCTTCCGCTCCCTGTTCCCGCATATTCCGTTCATGACGGTGATATGCAGCGGCAACGAGGATGCCGGAGTGAACATCCGGCTGGAAGCCTTTCTTCTCCAATGCCTGTATAGCGGCGAGAAAAAAACGGACATAAAGGTTCCGGCCTGACGGGAGAGTACGGACGCGTATATGAAAATTGACAAAGCCTATCCGTCGCTATCGCCGGAATTTGATCATGTCGTCGCCAGGCTGTGCGCGCCATCATCCCTTGAGGATATACCGGCGTCGTCGGCAAACGGGCGCAGGCCTTCGCTTCATGAATTGCAGAGCATTGTCGATCGTCTCAAGACCGTTTTGCTTCCGGGGTATTTCGAGACCGAGCCGGAAGCGGCTTCTTTGCGTTATCGTTTCGCCGCCACCCTTGATTCGATTTTTTTGAAACTCTCCGAACAAATATTTCGCGCGTGCTGCTTTGCCGGGGGGGAGAGCCGCCGGGACGCGCAAGAACTGGAACACGCCTCAAGAGGCAAGGCCTTCGAGTTTATCGAATGCCTGCCGCATATCCGGGCGCTGCTGGCCACCGACGTTAAAGCGGCTTACGAGAGAGACCCCGCCGCTACCGGCATAGGTGAAATCATCTTTTGCTATCCATCCATTGAGGCCATGCTTCACCATCGCATGGCCCACGAACTCCATTTGCTGGAAGTGCCGCTCATCCCCAGGATTCTTGCCGAAAACGCGCACAGGGCGACAGGCATTGACATTCACCCGGCCGCGGCCATCGGCGAGGGCTTTTTCATCGATCACGGGACAGGGGTCGTCATCGGCGAAACATGTGTTGTGGGAGACTGTTGCTGTCTTTATCAAGGCGTCACCCTGGGCGCTCTTTCCTTCCCCCGCACGGACGACGGGCAGCTCATCAGAGGCGCGCGGCGTCATCCGAGCCTGGGAAATCGGGTGACCGTATACGCGGGCGCAAGCATTCTGGGTAATATACACATCGGTTCCGATGCCGTCATAGGGGCAAACATGTGGGTGACGGCGGATGTTCCGGCAAAGGCGAAATTGGCGTCAATACCCGGTGGAGCGGGAAAAAATGGCTGAACAACGAAATTTTCCGGCGAATTTGCTCAGGTTCGCCAAACAAAGCAAAGGAATCCTGGCGCTCTCCGTACTTGCGGCATTTTGCGGGGTCGCCTGCGGCATGATCCCGTACTTTGCCGTCTCGGCGATGATTGTGGGGCTTATGAACGGCGGCGCGGATATGGAGGGCATGTTGCCGCTGTTTCTCTGGGCTTTGGCCGGCTATGCGGGGCGCGTGATGTTGACGGCCGCGTCCGCGATAATGTCCCACAAGGCCGCCTTCTCTATCATAAGAACCATCCGGGAGGACATGTCGCGCAAGCTGGCGCGCATGCCTTTGGGGGATGTCATGCGGATGCCTTCAGGAAAGCTGAAGAGCCTCATGGTGGATACCGTTGAAAAAATGGAGGCGCCGCTGGCGCACATCATACCGGAATTGACGTCCAACATCTTCATCCCGTTGGGGATAGCCTGCTATCTGTTTGTGCTGGATTGGCGCATGGGGCTTGCCGCCATAGCCACTTTTCCGGTTGGCGTGCTCTGCTATATGGGCATGACCAAGGATTACGGGGCGCGTTTTGACCGGGTGAGACAGGCCGGAAGAGACATGAATGCGGCTGTTGTGGAGTATATAAACGGCATTGAGACCATCAAGGCCTTCAATCTGTCAACACGTTCGTACGCCAAGTATGTTGGAACGGTCGAAAAAAATTGTGAAGTCATGACTGACTGGTTTCGCTCATGCAGCGGGTACTTTACCGCCGGTCTGGCCATAGCGCCGGCCTCGTTGCTCACTGTTCTTCCGGCGGCCCTGTTGTTTTACAGCCGCGGAAGCCTTGCCCCCTCAACCGCTGTCGTCTGCGTCATTCTTTCCTTGGGGCTGATTGGCCCGCTTATTCAGGCCCTGGAATACACCGACAGCCTTGCCATGATGGGCGACACCGTCAGCGATGTTTGTTCTCTGCTGGACGCCCCCGAGCTTGTCCGCCCCTCACGCCGGGCCGATGTACGAGACGACTCGGTGTCATTTGACAATGTTTCCTTCGCATACGGCCGCGATAATGTTCTGCACAACGTAAGCTTCAGTATGAAGGAAGGAGAAATCACGGCGATTGTGGGGGCTTCGGGTTCAGGAAAATCCACCCTGGCAAAACTTGTCGCCGGTTTCTGGGATGTGGGGCAGGGCCGCATTCTCCTGGGAGGGGTGGATATGCAATCCATGCCCCTTGCCCAATCCATGGAGAGGGTCGCTTATATTTCCCAGGACAATTTTTTGTTTAACACAAGCATTCGTGAGAATATCCTTGTGGGAAAGCCGGGGGCTGCCGATGAGGAGATCGTGGCGGCTTCACGGGCCGCCGCCTGCCATGATTTCATCATGGCCCTGCCTTTCGGTTACGATACCCGCGTCGGCGACGCGGGCAGACAGTTGTCCGGCGGGGAACGCCAGCGGCTGACCATCGCCAGGGCCATGTTGAAAGACAGCCCCATAATTGTGCTGGACGAAGCCACGGCCTTCACTGATCCGCAGAATGAGGCGCATATCCAGAAATCCATCAATAATTTGGTAAAGCACAGAACATTGCTGGTTATTGCCCACCGTCTTTCCACAATCATGCATGCGGCCAGGATCGTCGTCATGGATCAGGGAAGAGTCTCCGCTGTGGGCACACATGCGGAACTGCTGCAATGGTCAAATATCTACAGGCAATTGTGGGGCATTCGCACAGGGAGCGATTTGACGCAAGGGGAGGGGGCGACAGCCTATGTTTAATATCGTCTCAAAACTGCTCGATTTTTCCGGTATGCACAGAAAAACTCTGAAAAGAGCTTTTGTTTGGGGCATGTTTTACTCCTTTTTTGAAATTGTTCCCATCCTGGCCGTTATTTTTGCCCTGGAAGCCCTGCTCCTGCCGAGAACAGAGGTTGCCCCGATCCATATATGGGGATGCGCTCTCATCATGCTCGTCAGCATTGCCGGCAAGATCGCCGCCGGCAAAAAGGCTCTGGATTTGCGTATGACGGCCAGCTATCGCATGTGCGCGGACAAACGTCTTGAGGCGGGTGAAATCCTCAAACGGGCGCCTCTGGGATATTTCAACGAGAACCGCCTGGGCGAGTTGGCCGGCTGCCTGACCACCACCCTTGGGGAGATAGAAAACCTCGCCGTGCCGGTTATTGACAAAATGGCCGGCGGTTTTGTCCATTCCGTGCTGCTCGGCATGGTCGTCTTCCTGTATGATCAACAGATAGGGAGCATCACTCTTGCCGGAATCTTGCTGTCCCTGGTCATGTTCAATGTCACGCGGAAGCGGAGCGAAAAACTTTCTCCGAAAAGGCAGGCCGCCCAGATGGGGCTGGTGTCGGCTGTATTGGAATATATTCAGGGGATGTCCGTCGTCAAAGCCTTCGGCATGGGGGAGCGGTCTCAAAGAGACATAGATTATGCCATTGCGGAAACATGTCGGAGCAATACGATACTTGAGCGTTCCTTCACGCTTTTGACGGCGGGGTACCAACTCATATTCAAAGTCGCCTCCGTGGCTGTCTTGGTGGTCTCTTGCCAGCGGTATTTCAATAACCAGATTTCACTGTCGAAATGCCTTGCCCTGTTGACTGCAAGTTTTATGTTGTACAGCCATGTTGAACTGGTGGGCAGCGTTTCGGCCATAGCGCGGGCTATCGCGCACAGCCTTGAATGTTTTTCGGTACTTGATAAAGCTCCTCTGATGGATGTTGAAGGCAAGGACATCTCTCTGGACAGGCATGAAATCAGCCTTGAAAATGTCAGCTTCGCCTATAAAGACAAAAATGTATTGGACAACATCAATATAACTGTTCCGCAAGGCAAGGTTACAGCCATAGTGGGGCCGTCAGGCAGCGGGAAGACAACCTTGTGCAATATAATGGCGCGTTTCTGGGATGTGCGGGAAGGCGGAGTATTTTGGGGAGGGATTGACGTCAGGGAATTCAGTTGCGAGAGTCTTTTGAAAAACGTCAGTATTGTCTTTCAGAACGTATATCTGTTTGAAGGCAGCGTCATGGACAACATCGGATTCGGTAAAGCCGGCTCAACCAGAGAGGAAATTGAAGCTGCGGCCCGCAAGGCATGCTGCCACGATTTTATTGTTGCTCTGCCCGAAGGCTACAACACCCATGTCGGCGAAGGCGGATGCAACCTGTCGGGCGGCGAGCGCCAGAGAATATCCATTGCGCGCGCATTTTTGAAAAACGCCCCGGTGATTTTTCTCGACGAGGCCACTGCCAGCCTGGATCCGGAAAATGAACGCGGAATCCGGCAGTCCTTGTCGGAACTCACAAACAACAAAACCGTGGTCATGATCGCGCACAGGCTTGCAACCGTTCGCAACGCCGATCAGATACTGGTCATGGACAAAGGGCGCGTCATACAGCATGGAACTCACCAGGAACTTATGCGGCAATGTGGATTATATCATGATTTCGTGAAAATGAGAGAATCCGCCGAAAATTGGACGCTCCAGGGCTGAGCGAATGTCATTGTCGCGGGGTGAATCGGCGGCGGGCATTGCATCCGGCTTGCGGATTGGCCCGAAATTTTTATATTTGAGGTTGATGCCCCGATGTTTTGCATGATGAGGCCCATGAGACCGGTTTTATTGTGCTGCGCAATTGTTTTTTGCTGCTGCGGCTCCGGCAGGGCAGCGGCCATTGAAGGAGATGCCCTTGCCGACGAGGGGGCGTTCAAGGCGATGCCGGAACCCGGCGAACAACCGGACTGGCGCCTGGGCGGATTTGCCGAATCAAGAAACGAGTTTGCCGTCCATGACATGGAACGTCCTGTATCATTACAGCAACGTATGCAGCTTGAATTTCAATGGAAAAAGGATGTCTTTGGCTTTTTCGGCAGCCTGGAAGGGATTCATGAAGGGGCCGTCGCGACGTGGGCGGGCAACCACAGCCCTTGGCGGGGAGGTGTCCGTGAGGTCTATGTCACATACGACACGGAAAGATTTGACGTGTTTTTGGGCAGAAAAATTCACAGATGGGGTACCGGCGACGGCATAAATCCCATGGACATCATCAATCCGGTTGACACGCGTGATCCCTTTTCCTCCGGCCGGGCAGACAATCGCGTTCCAGCCTGGATGGTCAGCGCGACCCTGGCTGGCGACGGGGTAAGTCTTGAGGGAATTTTTTTGCCTCAAGCGGCGGTTGCGCGCCTGCCGGAAAAAGGGGAACCCTGGGAACCTGCGGCCCTGCGCGACCTGAGAGAAAGACGGGACAGCGGCCATTTTTCTCTGGACACCTCCGGCCGGCCCCATGAGTGGTTTGAGAACATGGAATACGGGGGGAGGCTCAACGCCGCCTTGTGGGGATGGGATGTCTCGCTTATGGCTTTCCGGGGGTATCTTGATACGCCGGTATTCCAACTGGAGGCCGGGGCGAAACCTGAAGTCGGGCTCGTCTACCCCATGTTTACGGCCTTTGGCGCAGCCTTTGCCAAGGGATTCGGCAAGCAGTCGGTACGGGGGGAAATGGCCTGTAAACCCGCATACCCTGTTCAGGACGACGCCGGTTTCATCAGAACCGATCTCTGGCAGGGCGTGCTGGGGTGGGACTATGATATGGACAGCCGTTATTATTTGAACGTGCAATATTTTGTCGATTATTACCAGCGTTCGACCAGCGCCACTTCCACCGCCTACCACGGGGCGGCCTATGAAATAAGCGGCAAATGGCTGCGCGACGCCTTGAAGACCGGTGTGCGCGGCAAGGTGTACGGCAGCGGCGACGGCGCGCTTACCGAGCTGTTTTTGGAATATGAACTGGACGACCACTGGAAATTTTTTACCGGCATTATGTGGTGGGCCGGCGGTGAGGATACAATTTTGGGAGAGTACAGGAAAAACAATTTTTTTTACGCCACAGTGCGCTTTTCATTTTGATTCTCTACAGATATTTACAAACAGGAACAGCCATTATGCACGCATCGAACATACATGACGACAATGTAAAATCGCATGAGGTCATTGACGGTCATAAGTGCGATATTGCAATATATATGGGAGATGAAAGCAAAAGTATAAAAGATTGTGTATTTTGTTTTGAAACTGAAAAATCACATATTTATTTTATATTCTGCATCAGCAAGATTGCAAAAATACTAGTGCATAATTGTGGAGAAACATTTGTAAATGACATAAATACAGGAAGTTGTATCACAATACACAGTAACTGCGAAAGCGTCGAACTGCAAATGTGCGAACGGCCTTTTAGCGCGATTGTTTTAAAGGCCAGGAGATGTGTGTCGTCGGAAATGTATAATTTTGGAATCGTCCCAATCGTGTCCGGCTAAGCAGCCATGTCTAACAGGCTAAGGTAACAAGAGTTTTCATTTTTTCGACTTCGCGGATTGAGGAGTTCTTCCAAAGACTCTGCTCCGAAGAGGTTACAGCT
>JAITGC010000096.1 GCA_031280915.1 Desulfovibrio sp.
AGCTGTAACCTCTTCGGAGCAGAGTCTTTGGAAGAACTCCTCAATCCGCGAAGTCGAAAAAATGAAAACTCTTGTTACCTTAGCCTGTTAGACATGGCTGCTTAGCCGGACACGATTGCGTCAGGACAAATGATCAGTGCCGGTTAAAACTTGACACCTTCCCATTTCAAAAACATGGCACTTTACCAGGGGTGCTCCGTACAATCAGCGATGATGCCGTGAAAAGAGAGGGTTATGACGCCGCTTTCTATAAAGCCCGCATCAAGCTCACATCAGCCGAGTTATCCAACACGCCTGAAGGAACCCATCTTTTACCGGGCATGTCCTTAAGAGCGGAAATCAAAGTTGGCACACGGAGAGTAATGACTTTTTTCACTTATCCCCTTATACGGATACTTGATGAAGGCATTCGTGAACCTTGACATGTCGGAAGAGAGCCATTCAACAGGCCAACAAGGCTAAATAATAGCCTATGGAACAATGTTAAAATTTTTGGTATCTTTGAGGTATCTAAAAAGTACAACTTTTTAATATATTGATATAACAACTGCATTGATGGGAAATTAAGACAAAAGTCCGATGAAATAGCAAAACCAGAATTGGAATGGAACACACACAACACACTTGAACTCCCAAGCATTCTGCAATACATTCGGCAAAATCATTGACTTTGGCGAAAAAATTGTTAATACTGCCGAAAGAGGAGGAGTTATGGCAAATCTTAACATTCGGGTTGATGATGCCGTCAAGCAACAGGCTGAGGCTGTTTTTGCCGAACTCGGTTTGAGTTTGTCCACAGCTACTACTGTTTTTTTGAAGCAAGCCATACGTTGTAACGGCATTCCTTTTGATTTGCGACTTGAACCCTTTTATTCAGCCGCCAATATGGCCGTGTTGCGGGAATCGGCCAAAGAGGCTGAGGAGGGCAAGTTGACCGCCCACGAATTGATTGAGGAATAGCCATGCGCAAATTATGGTCGGAAAGGGCATGGGATGGGTATCTATACTGGCAGACACAGAATAAAACAACGCTCAAACGCATTAATCAGCTTGTTCGGGATATTGAACGCGGAGGCTATGAAGGCATCGGCAAACCTGAACCTTTGTGCGGGGACTTGTCCGGCTGGTGGTCACGCCGTATAGATGAAGCCAATCGGCTTGTGTATCGCATACAAGGCGAAAATATTGAGATAATTCAATGCAAAGGCCATTATGCCCCGTGACGATTTACCGCGAACTTCCCGGCGCCGACATAAGAACCGTCCTTATACAAAAATCTAGGCTTGACACCTATAGCCCACATCTTGCCGTCACCTGTGATTTCGTGTAAAAAGTCGCAATCATTTCATTGACTGCACCCACATATTGCATCGACGCGCTCCGACCACTGCCGTCAGCGCGGAAACAACCGGGCGTTAAGGTAATCGGCATGGAAATTTTTGACCCAGCGGAACTCTGGGGCAGGGAACGGATCGAAAATGTGCAGTTGTCACGTCTGAAAAGTATTGTCACCCATGCGCGCAACTGCGGCTTTTACCGTGAACGACTTGACCAGGCTGGCATCAGAGCGGACAATTTGCGTTCTTTAGACGACATAAGGCACATCCCCTTTACCGTAAAGCAGGATTTGCGCGCACAATATCCCGCCGGGCTGTTATGCGTACCCTCCTCGAAAATCGTGCGCATGCACTGCTCCAGCGGCACCACCGGTACGCCCGTGGCCGTGTGCCATACCCAGAACGACGTCAACGCCTGGGCTGATCTCATGGCCCGCTGTCTGCATATGGTGGGCGTACGCCGGGAAGACGCATTCCAGAATATGTCTGGCTACGGCCTGTTCACCGGCGGACTCGGCATACATTTCGGGGCGGAGCGGCTGGGTTGCATGACCATACCCGCAGGCGCGGGCAACACGCGCCGCCAGATCAAGCTCATCAAAGATTTCCGGGTTACAGTGGCGCATATTCTGCCTTCCTACGCGCTCATCCTCGGTGAGCATCTGCGCTCCGCCGGAGAAGACCCGCGCGATCTTCCTCTACGTATCGCCGTTGTGGGGGCCGAACCTTATACGGAGGAATTTCGCAAGCGCATTGAAGAGATTTTCGGAATAAAAGCATACAATTCCTACGGCCTTTCAGAAATGAACGGCCCGGGCGTTGGCTTTGAATGTCCGGAGCAACATGGCCTGCATATCTGGGAAGATGCCTATATCGCGGAAATAGTCGAGCCTGAAACGGGCGTGCCTGTGCCGGAGGGAGAAGTGGGCGAATTGGTGATGACGAGCCTTTGCCGTGAAGGGATGCCCATTCTGCGCTACCGCACACGCGACCTGACACGCTTTCTGCCGGGGGAATGCCCCTGCGGACGCGCGCACCGCCGCATAGACCGCATACTCGGCCGCGCCGACGATATGTTTATCATCAAGGGCGTTAATGTCTACCCCATGCAGATTGAAGAGGTTATCATGACCTTCCCGGAAGTGGGGCAAAATTATCTGATATTACTTGAAAACGACGGGGTGGGCGACATGATGCGCGTACAGGTGGAAGTGCGCGACGAATATTTTGTGGAAGACATGCGTATGTTGCAAAATCTGCAAAAAGCCATCGCCAGACGCTTGCGGGCGGAAATTCTTCTGACCCCCAAGGTGGAATTGATGGAAAGCAACAGTCTGCCCCGCGCGGAAGGCAAAGCCGTGCGCGTTCGGGATTTGCGCGGCAACAGGTAAACGATATGGATTTTTTGCCCGTTCCCATAGCTACGATGCTTGCCGGAGCGTTTCTGACGCTGCTTGGTTTTGTTTTGCTGTTGAACATTTTCGGTCTGCCGGGCAATTGGCTGCTTTTGGGACTCACGGTTTTGTGGAAGCTGGCCAATCCGGCGGCAACACAAATGGATATCTGGTTCTGGGTAATGATGGCTGGCTTCGCGCTGGCGGGTGAAACTCTGGAATTCGTTTTGCTGCTCATCAAAGCGCGAAAATATGGCTCAAGTTCGTCAGGCGCCTTTGCCGGCATGATAGGAGCCATTGCGGGAGCCATCCTACTTGCTCCGCTCTTTTTCGGCCTTGGCGCGCTTATCGGAGCCCTTGCCGGCGCCTGGACAGGCTGCTTCTTCACCGAATGGATCATCAGAGGCCGTTCTCTGGGGGAATCATTCAGCGCGGCTTTCGGGACAATGGTGGGACGTTTTTTGGGAACTGTGTGCAAATGCGGCATAGGCGGGTGTATGCTGGCGCTCACTGCGGGCCGTATCTGGCCGGATTATCCGCTGCCCGGGCCGGATGCCGTTGATGAAACGGCCCGGGTCATGCTGGAGGCTTGCGCCCCGTTCCTCAGCTGACCGGAAATAATAAGAGAATTCACGCATGCCGACCCTTATGCTGACAGGCGGCGCCGGTTTTATCGGTTCAGCGGTCATATTCAAAATGCTGGCCGCGAATCACTGGCGCATCGTCAATGTGGACAAGCTCACCTACTCAGGACACCCCGCTTCTCTTGTTGAGGCGGAACACAACCCCTGCTATCATTTCATTGAGGCGGACATTGCCGACGCGGCGGCAATGCGCGCCGCTTTTGAAGTTTTTGAACCAGACGCTGTTATGCATCTTGCGGCGGAGACCCATGTTGACCGCTCCATTGACTCCCCCGCAGCCTTCATAGACAGCAATGTGCGCGGTACTTTTGTTCTGCTGGAAGAAGCCCGTCATTACCTCAAGGGACTGAAAATAAAACTGCCGCAGAAAGCGCGTGATTTTCGCTTTCATCACATTTCCACAGACGAGGTTTTTGGAGATCTCGGTAAAAACGGTTTTTTCACGGAAACAAGTCCCTACGCTCCAAGTTCGCCCTACTCCGCCAGCAAGGCGGCTTCGGATCATCTTGTGAGGGCCTGGCAGCGGACTTACGGCCTGCCGACGCTTATAACCAACTGTTCCAACAATTACGGTCCCCGGCAATTTCCGGAAAAATTCATTCCTCTCAGCATCATAAACATCTTGAACGGGCGGAATTTGCCTATATATGGCGACGGACAGCAGGTTCGGGACTGGCTTTACGTGGATGACCACGCCGAAGCCCTTCTGCTTGTTCTGGGTTACGGCAAAATTGGAGAGAGTTATAATATCGGCGGCCAAAATGAACAGCGCAATATTGATGTCGCGACAAATATCTGCGAACTGCTGGAGGAGCTGACTCCGAAAAAGCCGGACGGCGTCCGAAATTACGCGGATCTGATCCGTTTTGTGGAAGACCGTCCGGGGCACGACTGCCGCTATGCCATTGACGCGGACAAAATTTGCCGGGAATTGGGCTGGCGGCCAAAGGAAAATTTTATTTCCGGCCTACGCAAAACCGTGCTCTGGTATCTGCAGAACAAGGCATGGTGGCAGGCGGTGCTTGACGGCAGTTACCGCTGCCAACGGCTTGGCGCCAAGGCGTAAACCTGGCCGTTTTCATTTTTGTTCTTTGCAAAACGTCCTTGATGGGATAACAGAAAATATCAACAGACGATGGCGGCATAATGAATTATAAAGGCATCATACTCGCCGGCGGCACGGGTACGCGACTGCATCCCATAACTCTTGGCGTCTCGAAGCAGCTTCTGCCCATCTATGACAAGCCCATGATTTACTATCCCATGTCCGTGATGATGCTTGCCGGCATTCGCGACATTTTAATAATCTCCACTCCGGAAGACCTGCCGCAGTATGAGCGATTGCTCAAGGACGGATCGCAGTTCGGCCTCAACCTGAGCTATGCCGTTCAGCCGAGGCCGGAAGGCATTGCCCAGGCTTTTCTGATAGGAGAGAATTTTCTGGCTGCCTCACCCGTATGCCTTATTCTGGGCGACAACATTTTTCATGGCCAGCATTTTACGGAAAAATTGCAACGCGCTGTGTCCTGCTTAAAAGGCGCCACCATTTTCGGATATATGGTCAAAGATCCCGAGCGCTTTGGCGTCGTCAGCTTTGACGAGGCAGGTAATCCGACGTCAATTGTGGAAAAGCCGGCCAAAGCGCCCTCCCCGTTTGCTGTCACAGGGCTGTATTTTTATGACAATGCCGTTGTTGACATTGCCCGAAGCATACAACCTTCCCGGCGCGGCGAACTGGAAATAACCAACGTCAATCAGGCTTACCTCGAACGCGGCGAACTGCGTGTGGAACGCTTGGGCCGCGGCTTTGCATGGCTGGACACAGGCACGCACACCAGTCTTCTGGAGGCTTCGGCCTATGTACAGACCATTGAAGAACGGCAGGGGTTGAAGGTGGCCTGTCTGGAGGAAATAGCCTGGCGGCGGAAGTGGATTGATGACGCGGCCATGGAAAAAGTCGGGCGTTTTTTTGAAAAAACCGACTATGGTCAATATCTGCTGCGCCTTTTGGAAATGAAATGATGCGAATCCGTGAAAAAGAATTTGAGACGGGCAACATGGAATTTTCCATTCTGGCTCCCGCTGGCCCCGTCTTGCTGAGCCCCAAGGTGCATGGAGACGAACGGGGGTTTTTTATGGAAACCTTTCGTCAAAATGAATTTGAGGCATGTTGCGGCCCTTATGTTTTCGTACAGGACAATCACAGCAAATCGCGGCATGGTGTGCTGCGCGGCATGCATTATCAGCTCTCACGTCCTCAGGGAAAACTGGTACGCGTCATACAGGGCCGCGTATATGACGCGGCTGTGGATTTGCGCCTGTCTTCCCCTACCTTCGGCAAAAGCTTCTGCGTTGTTCTTGATGACGAGAACCGCCGCATATTCTGGATTCCGCCGGGTTTCGCCCACGGCTTTCTCGTGTTGAGCGGCGAGGCGGAATTTGTCTATAAATGCACAAATTATTATGTGCCGGAAGACGAATACTGCCTGCGTTATGACGATCCTGCCGCTGCTATCGGCTGGCCTTTGCCTGAGGCTGAACTGAGGATTTCCACCAAGGACAGACAGGGGCTGTCTTTCGACAACTGCCCGAAATTCGCCTGACTCCCTGTCTGGCATACCATCTTTTTCAAAGCGACGACCAGGTTCACAACACGCGCAATCCAAAAAAAGGTCAAGCCGTACCGTGGAAACGCTTGCCCCACCGGCAGCCCTTGTAACATGTCCGGCGAGTCCGGGCCATCACCTCGATAAGACGGCCATTACACGCTGGCATCGTTCTCGGCATTCAGGGCATTCTGAAGAGATTCTTCAGTCAGGACCGCAAGGCTTTCCACTACTTTGGCATCAAAGCCGGGATTCTTGGCAAGCAGTTCCACGGCCTGTGCCGGAGTCATGCCGGCGCGGTAAGAACGATCGCTGGTCATGGCGCAGAAGGCATTGACAATGGCGAGGATGCGGGCGTTGGACACAATTTGTTCGCCTTTAAGATGCTGCGGATTTCCGGTGCCGTCCATCCGTTCACCCATCTGATACACGGCTTCAGGCACAGGCAGGCCGAATTGCATATCCCGCAAGGCGTTATAGGCGTATTCCGGAGCGCGCATTACTTCCTGCTGCTCTTCAGGCGTGAGTTTGTCCGTTTTGGTAAGCAGATCGCGCGGCACGAAAATTTTGCCCACCTGACAAAGCCGCGCGGCAAGGCGCAGGGTTTCCCTGTCTTGTTCAGCCAGCCCCATTTGCGCGGAAAGCAACCCCACAACGCGTTCCATTTTTTTGGAATGGCCTATCAGATTCACATCCACGCTTTCTATAGCGCGCACCAGTGCGGCGATAATGCTGGCCTGGCGCTTACGCGCTTCCTCCGCTCTGCGGCGGAATTCAGTAATATCCTGGAATATGCCGACGCAGCCTCCGGCTTTAATCTCATCGGACTCCTGCTGATCTTCAAAGGGGAAAAGCGTAACGCGGTACAAACGAAAACCGTCAGAGGAATCCAGTGAAATTTCAATACTGTCCATCTCTCCGGTTCCCACAACGCGCTGCATGCCGGAGCGCAAAGCTTCAGCCGCCTTGGACGGCAAAGCCTGCTCCAGGGGCATGCCATTCAGGTCTTCCTCGGTTTTCTCCATAATTTGACAAAAAGCCGGGTTGCACACCTGCACATGGTTTTCGCTGTTCACAAGCAAAAGTCCGACCTGCAGGGAGGCGTTGATACTGTCCAGTATGAGCTTCTGCTGGCGTATGATTGTGTACAGATGCTGGAAATGTCTGGCCGTGGCCCTGTGGGAACGGCTGACAATGCTTGCCCACACAAAGGCCAGCAACAGAGCTGCTCCGACGCTACCGAGTACACCCAGGCCGTATATCTGCTTCTTTTGACTTTCCAGATGACTGTCAACCACAGCGGCAGGCACTTCAAGCAGGACAAACCAGTCCAGTTCCGTCAGACGGCTCCCCAGTGAATAGGCTTCCCCGCCGCCGCTGACAGCCTGACGCCGCCTGAAGGGCACGGACAAATCGGCATCCGGCTCAAAATCGGCGCGTACAAGATGTATGGCCCCCTCACGCCACTGAACGGCTTCCATGCCCTGCTGGACGCGATTGAGAATACTCGGCAGAAATTCACGGTTCTGATCCAGACTTTGCGCCAAAAAGGCGGTCAGATTTTTCTCCATTGGGATAGTAATAAGCAGAAAGGCGACAGGTTTTGGATCGCCCTTGCCAAGCACTTCGTACATCGGATCCGCCACATCCATCACCACAGTCTCACCCTGCCTGCGCACAGGGCCGAAAACCGTTGTCCTGGCGCTTTCCGCCCGTTTAATGAGGTTTGCCTGAAAAGGAGCGACGGGATCAGCATATTCGGGAGCAATAAGAACCTCGCCCTCCGCCGTAAGCACCTGGGCAGAAGTCCATTGCCTGCGGCGCATGGCGTCAAGCAGGATATCCTGCATATAGGAGCGCTGTTCAGCGAGGGAGGCAATGGTCTCATCCGGGCTGTGCTGCGCTTCTAAAGAGGAAACGCGCGCAGGGCCGCCGGAACCGAGGGCGCTTACGTCCACAGCGAAAAGACGAAACATTTCCGAAGTGCTGATGGAGCGTGCCTGCTCAACGAGAACGGCACGCCAGGCGCGGATTGATTCCAGCGATTTATCCACCCAGGCTTGCTGCATATCGCGTTGCGTTGAAAGAACTTCCTGGGTGCTGTTTTTGATCTGCAAGTTGCAAAACACCCCGGCGATCACCGTAATCGCCAAAAAGAGCAACAAGCCTATAACAATGGCTACGGCCTTTTTCATGCGGTATTGGCTCGCTATGGCCTCTGCGCTTGTGTTATTGTGCAATTCCATAAGTACCTACTTCGCCTGCCGGCCCTTAAGATGTGCCCACCGCCCGAATTCGTTGACAGAGTACTGCGGGCTGTAATGGCGGAAACGCGTGTTCGACAACACGACATTACTGAGATTGTCAAGCACATAAGCGTCGTTTTGCATATAAACAACCAATATTGCATGGCCGAGATTGCGGATTGTATCGCGCACCACCACAATGCGCATATCTTCGGGCGGAACACCCAATTCTTTGAGAGTGAAATATTTGACGATGGCGTAATCCTCGCAGTCGCCGGAGCGTTCGAGAAATTCCGCCGGAATCGCCCAATAATCCTCAACTCCCCAGTTGACGATATCTTCCTTATACGGCCAAGAATTCCAGAACTTGGTCACAAAACGCAACAATTCAAGCCCCTGGAATTTTTTGGCCTGCTCCCTGAACTGGTCCCATATAACGCTTTTGTTAAAGTGGCGACCACTGGTAAAGATGGGGTTGGCTTTGTTGCGGCTTAAGACACTGAGCCAGCCGGGCAAAGAAGACAAAGGCCGCTTGAACTCCACAGTATCGAAAATTTTTACTTTAGAATCACCACCGCTGTGTGGCGCGGCGCTGTCATGTTTGTCGCTTTCATCGGGCAGAACCGCAGGAGGCGGCCCCACAGTATCCGCCGAAACAGGCTTTTCGTCGTCGGCCAGCACGTTTGGCGTCGGTATGGCGCACAAGACGAAAAGACAAAGGGCAACGATCAGAATCGCAGTGCTGTTCCATCGTGTGTCGTGTGGAAAAGATGTCGCCATGCGCGCCTGTCTCACAAAAAATTCAAAATCTTACCAACAAATGCACAGGGGAAACACGCCACTTACGTTAATCCATTTTCGTCTTCATGGCAAGGAGGCGCAGGCCAGCGGCATCCGCCAGCCTATGCCGAAAGCCTGCCGGGTGATTTTAATCACCGGCGCGGCCTGACGGCGCTTGAATTCTGACGTGTGTATCAGGCGGGCGATCTTGTCTACAATGCCCCGGTCATGCCCGGCCTTTATCGTTTCATCTACACTGAGACGCTCCTCAATCAGGCAATGAAGGATAGCATCAAGCTCTTCATAGGGAGGCAGGCTGTCCTGATCAAATTGGCCCGGCCGCAATTCTGCGGAAGGAGCTTTCAAAAGAATATTATCCGGTATTTTCCCAAAATGAGCGTTGAACCAGCGCGTCAGGCGATACACCTGAGTTTTGTATAAATCGCCTATCACGGCCAGGGCGCCGCACATATCGCCGTATATTGTACAATAGCCAACTGATATTTCTGATTTATTTCCTGTTGTCAACAAAATGCCCCCAAACTTGTTGCTCAGAGCCATCAGCAGATTGCCGCGTATGCGCGCTTGAAGATTTTCTTCCGTCACGTCTTCGGCCAGTCCTTGAAAAGACTGCGACAAGACGGTCTCACAGGCTTTCATGATCGGCCCGATGGGCAATATTGCCGTTCTTATGCCGAGGTTGCGCGCCAATTCCCGGGCGTCCGCCAGACTGTGACTGCTGGAATAGGGAGATGGCATCAGCACGCCACGCACGTTGTCGGCTCCCAGGGCCGCGCAAGCGATCGTCGCTGTCAGGGCGGAGTCAATGCCCCCGGAAAGCCCCAGCGTCACGGCCTTATGGCCGATTTTACGGCAATAATCCCGCGTACCCAAAACAAGGGCAGACCATATTTCCGCTTCCGGCGTGAAATTTTCCGTGTCTGGAAACTGACATGCCTGTTCCGCAGTGGAGCCGGCCTCATCCGCGACATCCGCGTAAAGCACGGTTTCCACAAATCCTTCGGCCCGGGCGAAAAGGCGGCCATCCGGCCCGACATGCATGCTCCTGCCGTCAAAGACCAGATCGTCATTGCCTCCCACACTGTTGATATAGAGGATATGCGCGCAGTATTTGCGGGCAATGGCGGAAAGCATATCTTCTCGTTGCCGCTGTTTGCCGACAGTAAAGGGGGAAGCCGAAAGATTGACAAGCACGTCAAAGGGCGGCAGGTTTGCCAGAGGATCAAGAGTGTATGCGGGAGTTGTGCGCGATGCGCTGTCATTCCAAATATCCTCACATACGGTAAAGGCAAAACGCAAACCTCCCAATTCTCTGATACAGGGCGCATCACCGGCCTGAAAATAACGCGCTTCATCAAAAACGTCATAGGTCGGCAAAAGGCGTTTATTGTAGCGAAAGAGAATTTCGCCGTTCAGAAGGCCGACAGCCTGATTGTACAGGACTTTGCCCGTTCCTGTCGAATTGCGGCCAACCGTGCCCAAAACAAGAGGGCAATTCCGGCCGGATGTTTTTTCGACCAAAAGAGCAAGGGCTTTTTCAGCCTCTTCAATAAAAGCCGGATAAAGCAAAAAATCGCGGGGCGGATAGCCCACAAGGGCAAGTTCCGGCGTGATGCAGAGCCGCGCACCACATGTCAGCGCGTATTCAAAAGCGTCGGCAATGCGCTGAAAATTCCCGGCAATGTCGCCAATCACGGGATTTATCTGCAACAACGCGCATCGCATAATACGAACCGCCGAGTTTGTTTTGAAGAAGAAAGCCCCCGGATCTAGGGGGCTTTTAAAGATTTGGCAGCGGCCTACTTTCCCGCAAGAGAATTTGCAGTATCATCGGCGATGAAGAGCTTAACTGCCGAGTTCGGAATGGGG
>JAITGC010000102.1 GCA_031280915.1 Desulfovibrio sp.
GTTTCAACCAGCTTTTTGCAGATAATACTGCATTCCCTGTTGAAAACGATACAGTATTTGAACAGACTTATCTATAAATTTCAACGAATTGAAATGTTTTTAAGGGGCGACTATTTAACGTTGTGGCTGTCGTGCGGAATATTTTGTCGGCCCTGAAAAAGTAAACAACAGAAAGACCGACTATTCTGGCGTGCCGGTTACAAACTGTGAGTCTGCATGGGACAAGACAGTTTAATAGGCAAATTTCATCTAGAAACTATCAGAGTATAGATTTTAATATATCTATGATTTGATTTGGATTCGGATGATGAAAAGTAGAAATCGGCCATTGTATATAATCTCGATAAAGACTCCCATATAAAATGTCCAAGATGGTAGAACAGACAGCCGCCATATACGTATGTGCCGTGTAAATATTCAATAGACTTTTGCAGCTGTGCTTGTCTTCCTCTGTATAAAAGACTATCTTCTATAAATTCACCATCAGAAGAGTAGAGTCCTCCAGTGAATGAATCCATAGTTCCTTCTAGCGGAATTATTGTAGCATTTTTGAGAATGTTCATACTTGTTGAACAGGAATAGCAGATCTAGACTCGGCGGATAGTTGCGTCGTGGACGCTGAACAAGGCGGCGTCCGGTGCTGTTTTGCGCAACATTTCCACAATATGCGGGTGGCAGGTAAAGTAAAGCAGTTGATGTTTTTTGCCGGCGCTGTCTTTAGTTATATCCACAAAGGCGTGGGCCGTGCGTTCCGCGCGTCCCGGATCGAAATTGACCAGAATTTCATCCATAATGATGGGTAGTGGTTCGGCTTCTGCGGAATGGTTGGTAATGTAGGCCAGCCTCAAGGCCAAATAAGCTTGTTCCTGCGCTCCTCGGCTCAAAATTTCGAGAGGCGCGGGCGCACCGTGGAGCGGTAAAATGGAAAGGCTCGCATCGTCAAGGCTGGCGCTGATGCCGCGCCAGTGCCGGGTGATGCTGGCGAAAATTTCCGAAGCGCGGCGGATGACCTTTGGCTGACGTTCCTGCTCAAATTTCGCTTTGGCTTCTTTCAGCAGTTCACGGGCAATGGCCAGTTTGCCCCACTCACTTGCCTTTTCTTCCATACTTCCCATGAGGGAAGCTTCCTGTTGCTGAAGCGCCGCCAAGTCGTCCGCGCATTCCAGCGCTCTGACTCTGCCGCCCAGCGTGGTAGCGGCCTCGTCAAGTTTCATCTCCAGCGCCTGCAGCCTGTCCAACTCCGTCTTGATGGCGTTTACGCGATTTTCTTGCGCTTCTTGATCCGTTTCGCTGAAGGATGCGAGAAAGGGATCAAAGAGTTCGTTTTTGGCCGCCAGGCGCAACATATCCTCATTTTGCTGAATGGCGCGTTCAAGTTCAAAACGTTCATTGCGTATTCTGCCCAAGCGCAGAAAATCGTTGGCGTCGCGTGCTCCGGCCTGTCTGAAAAGTTCTGCCTCTTCACCCAGCGCCTTTTGCAGCGCGGCTTCGTCCCGGCACAGGGTATCCTTTTCCTCCGCCAATTGTCCGGCGAGACTTTTCCGTTCGGCTGAAGCGGCAACGGCTTTTTCGGCCGCTTCCAAAGCCGCGTTCAAGCTGCTTAACCAGTCGTCGTTACCGTCAACATCCTTTAACGGCGTCCGGGCGAGTTTTCCCAGCAAGTCCGATAGGGGGCCGCGCAAGGCCAGCACGGCTTCGCGTCCACGTTTGCGCTCACTCACGCAACGTAAGAGTTTTTCTTCGGCGGCAAGGCATTTGTCCATGCGGTTGAAGGCTTCGCGCGCGGCGTCTGGCGCCAGATCTACGCCCATGCCCACTTTGTCCAAAGTCGCGCGCCACTGCTCTCGCGCGCAGGCAAGCCGTTCTTCAACTTCCTTGAAGGATTGAGCTGCCTCTTCTTTGCGTGTTTGGCAGTTTCTGAGAAAGTCTTCTCTGTTTTGGACTTGTACCTCGGCCTTGATGCGTTCTTCACGTGCGGCATCCGCTGCGCGGCAACTCTCCAAAATCCGCAGAGCGCTTTGTTTCAAAGATTCTCCGTCAGCCGGATTGTCGGCCAGAGCGGCAACAGGCTCCAAGGCACGCAGAATTTCCTCCAAAGAACGCGTATCGTCTTCCAATTCCCGCAGGGCCATCTCCGTCTCCTGCAGATTGGCCAGGGCTACTCTGGCGGTTTCCACCTTGGCGAAAAAGGCTCCAGCCCCGTCCGCCGATGGAACCACATTCACCCCCAGACTCAGCATCGTGTCCTGCCAGTGGCGGCGCACCCGCTGTACGCGGCCCGTCATGTGCTGATCCCGCTGGTTTACGGCTTCGTTCCTCCGGGCTTCAGCCAATTTTATCTCACGCTCAAGGTCGTCCAATATTTTACGGCTTTGTTCCTCAAGGGCGATTTTTTCCCGCTCGTCCTTCAGACGCAGGGCAACGGCATCCAAAGTGACGGGATCTCTGTTTTCAACGTCGAGTAAAGCGCAAAGCCGCGTTGTTTGTTCATCAAGACTGGTCACGTGCTCGGCCAGAGTTTCCCGCGCCTTGCGCAATTGCGCCATGTGCTGTTTGTGACGTTTGGCTTCCGGCCCGCTGCGCGGCAGCCCTCCGGCCAGAAAGGCCGCTCCGCAGACCAAGATGAGGTAGCCGGACCACAAAGTGACAGGGGCGACAAGTCGTTCTGTCAAAGCATAATGTGTTATGCCGAACTGCCAGTGGGCCAGGAGCATGCCCGCCCCAAGCAGAGCGAGAGCCAGACCAAGCACGATAAGGGGTAGGCTTTTGACCGGAGAGGGCGGAGTTTCGGATTGTATTCTGCCGTCAATCTCACTCAGGCGGTCATGCTCCAGGGCCAGAGTGGCGGATTTGCTCCGTAGGTCATCCAAATATCTTTCTTTTTCGTCAAGGCTTTTGCGGCTGACGGCAAAGGGGTTGCGCTGGAGTTCTTCCAGGTACAGTTTTTTGCGCAGTTTCAGATCTTGTACCTGGCCGTCCGCCTGGAGGACAGCATCTTCAAATTTTTGTGTTTCATGCTGTCTTTCCTGCACTTCCAGGGCAATTGCCAGAACCTCTTCCCTGCGTGCCGCGATATTTTCCAAATTCCCGGCCGGATCAACCGTTCCCTTCAGGGCCAATGGTTCAAAGGCCCTTGCGAAAAGCGCCCGGGCTTTGTCGATGTTTTTGCGGCGCTCGACCAAGGAACGGAGATTGCTCTCCCGTCTGTCCAGCGTTTGCCGCGTTCTATCCCGTTCCTCCTCGTTCAGGGCGGCTTCCGGCGAAGGCAGGAGAGTCAGGGTTTTTTTGGCGTTTTCCAGTTCTTCCTCAGCTGCCGGAACTTCCCGGTCGGCCTTACGTAGTGCGTCAAGGGCGGCACTGTGGGCCAGAACGGCGGCTGTCATGCCCTGAGCTTGTTTTTCAATGTCCTCACGGGCAAAGAAAGTGCGGTCGGTGGCGCGGATGCGGGCGCATGTCCAGCCGTGTCCCAGGCTGGCGAGTTCATTTTTGAGCCGGGCCGCCGCCCGGCGGCATTCTTCCTGCTGTTCAGGCAAGAGGGCCAGAGCCTCCCGGCAGGCGTTTTTGCGTTCCGCCAGACCGCGTAAAAGCGGCAGAGCCTCCAGCAGTCCGGCATCAATAGTTATGGCGTCATACATCTGCTCCAAGCGCGCAAATTTGGCCTGGCGGTCGGCCAATACCCGTTCACAATTTTGGCGTGTCGTTTTCAGAGCGGCCAAACGCGCCGGGGCATTTTCGGGGAAGTCTTTTCCCACCGCCTCCAGCCGTTCCAGCCGGGCAAGGCTTACATGCCGTTCCTGCCATTGCCGCCATACGCCGAGGCGTCTTGCAATCCGTCGTTCTTCCTCTTCCAGAAGGGATTTTTTATGCCGCGTTTCCGTCAACGCGGTCTTGTTCTGCTCCAAATCGCGGGCAAGGTTATTGTAGGCAGCCGCCTGCAGTCTGAGTTCATCCAGCCGGCGGCGGATATCCTCAAGCTCCCTGATGTCGGCGTTGAGGGAGGGATTGGTGCCACCCGGCTTGAAAATACGTTCCATTTCCTTGCTGAAACCGTCCAGCACCAGGGCTGGTGAGGCAAGGCCCGGCCCGAAGCTCGCGCTGTAGAGAGCATGTCGTACACCGGGTTCGCCGAGTTTTTCAAAATCCTGTAGTTCCGAGAGGCTAAAACCGAAAACGGCGTTGTATACATCACGATTTATGCCGCGCAGCAAATCAGCCAGATATTGTGGCGGCAGCGTCCGACCGTCGCCATCGCCGAGAAGTGTCCTTCCCCCACCCGCGCCGGGCCGCCGCGTCAGGCGCAGGTCTCCCCCGTCGCTCAGACGCAAGCCGAGGCTGCCGCCAGTTTTTCCGCCCTGTAGATAACTTTCATAGAGTTTCCAGGTTTTGCCGCGTCGTTCGGGATACCCGGCGAGGGTTGCGCGCAGAAATTCCAGGCAGGTGGATTTACCGGCCTCATTTTCTCCCAGAAAGACGGACAGGCCCGGTGGGATGCCTTCCACCGCGAGGCCGGAAAAAATGCCGAAGCCGTCAATATGGAAGGACTCAATGTACATGACGTCTCCCCGCGGGTTTATCTGTCTGTTTCAAGATTCTCCCCGCACAGTATTTCCGCTTCCTGAAGCAGGGAGCGCAGCATGTCCCTGGACGGGAAGGAGAGAATTTTTCCGGCGCGTCTGTGCGCGTACAGCGGGCCGAGAGCTGCTTCAGCCAGCTTGTCGAACTTGCCGGGGTCAGTTCGCAGACTTTCGGCAAGGCGCAGCACCTCTCCTAAAATGTCGTCCCGGCTCGGATTCTTTTCGTATGGGGCCTGGGTGCGGCAGCATATATCCTTGATCCATAAGCCCGGCCTGCCCTCGGCGAGGTGGCGCAGGCGGGCGGCGAGGTCTTCCTGTGCGTTTTTCCGGCGCAGGAGGCCATCAAGTTCCGTGCGCCCCCGCAACACAATGCGGACGATCAGCACCTCGCAGTCAGAGCCGGCTTCCGCTGCGATTGCGCCCAAAACTTCGGCAAGGCGTGCTTCCACCTCGTCAAGCTTGTCGACACGATCCAGGTCGCACTCTGTTTCTTCCCAGCGCGCAGGGCCGAGAGAATGAAAAACGTGCTCGCAGACCCATTCCGCGCCGTTGTGGCGCGCGGAGACCGAAAGGCAGCCGCGCGGGCCAGGCTCGTTGACGTGCAGGCCTTGGGCGCTGCCGGAATAGGCTATGAAAGGCCGTTGCGAAAGAACGGCATATTTGTGAATATGGCCCAGCGCCCAGGCGTCGAGGCCGCTTGCCTTGAGGTCGGACAGAGAGCAGGGGGCGTAATTGCCGGCGGCTTGTCCATCAACCGCTGTATGCAGTACGCCCAGTTGGAAATATTTGCTGAATTCCGCGTCCCGCGTGAAGAGGCGGCTGAGATTCTGGTTTTCCTCTGCCTTCTCATGGCTTATGCCGTGCACAAGCGCTACGGTTTCCCCTTCGCGCCGTACGGTATGAACACTGACTTCCGACCCGAAAATGACGACATTTTCCGGCCAGCGCACAGCCGTAAGGCGGGAGGAAAGGGGATCGTGATTGCCATGGGCAAGAAAAACCGGAATTGCCGAACGCCCGAGGCGCTCACAGGCGTCGCGCAGGGCAAGCTGAGCTTTGATGCTGTGAGTTTCCTGATTGTAGATATCTCCGGCAATGACCAGAAAGTCGGGTTTTTCCCGTTCGCAGAGGTCGCACAGGCGTTTCAGGGCGATAAAGGATGCCTCGCGTAATTGTCTGGCCAGGCGGGGAGTTTGCAGTGACTGGGAAATACCTAGAAAAGGAGCGTCCAGATGCAGGTCGGCGGCGTGGATATAATGGGGGGAGCGCATGGACGGATCCATTTCAGCCGCGCAGCCGCGTGCATTCTTCGGCCAGACGGGCAAGGCATTCATCCCTGGAGTTTATTTTCAGCCCCTGGCGGATATGCCCCAAGGCGCGCACATATTCGCCGGTCTCCATAAGAGCCTTGGCAATAAGGGCAAAGAGGCCGAATTCATTTTTATAAAATTTATAGGCGTCCGTGAAGCATTGGTCGGCCTCAACGGGCTTGCCCTCCTGCAAAAATTTTTTGCCGTCTTTGAGACAGCGGTCCAGATTGAGCTTACGTTGCAGGGCGGTTTCGTACTCTTCCTGGTCTTCCACATTCAGCACGGCATTGGAAAGTCGGATGAAGAGATTCAGAAGAGTCCGTTCCTGCCCAGGCTGATAGGCTACCGGAGAGCCGGCGATGTTTTTGAAATTCGGGTCGGCATTGAGATCAGCCAAGGCGTCGCGGATGTCGCCGCGCAGGTCCGTCGGAGCCGGCTGCCCCTCAAGAGCTTTGAGAGCGGCAATCATAAAATTTAGGGAACGCGTCAACTCTCCGCGTTTGGAAGTGGTCCTGGCCTTACCCAGACATTCGCGTACACTGTGTGCGTTCATGTTTTGTCCTTCCCGCGATCTCAAGCGGCCAGGCGATCTTGCTGCGTTTTTGTTATCGAAAAAAAATAGAAAAAGTCTAGACTAATGAGTCCAAGTTAGCGGAAACAAACGTTTGATGCAAGCGTATTTGCCTGGAGCATTTTCGTTTTGAATGTATTCTGACAGTTGCGGAATCGGTCGTCCATAAGGCTGAGCGTCAAGGAGACGCGTAACCGAAGGCGCGACATACGGAAAAAATCTCAGAGGCAATTCATTTCAAAGGAGCAGTGAAAAAATTTTTGTAAAAAAGTTTTCTTCATCTTGACAATCATCTCAACAAGGCGCAGTCAATCTTAAAGGTGATATGAAAGAAAATCGAAAATTCATGAGAAAAATTGAGATAAATAAAAATATATTTGTTAAAATAATTTTTTAAAAAATGTGAATTTCTTTAAAATACAGAAGATTTTTTGTGCCAAAAATGAAGGAAAATTCGCAATAACAAAAGCAATAACAATGGATATCAACATATTGCCGGCATAATTTTTTGGGGTAAATGCGAAGCCCCCTTCTCTCCGGATGACCTGGCGGCCTTCCTTGTTCAAAAATGTCACTCCGCATAAAAACTTCTCATGCAAGAAAAATGGGCCGAAATTTCAGAAAATTTAAAAAAACTGCTGGATCCGGGAACCTTTAAGGTTTGGATTGCGCCTTTACGCGTTGCCGTTCGGGAGAATGGCCTCCATCTTTTCGTCCAGAACGCCTTTGTGGCGGATTGGCTGGAAGCTCGTATGGCAGAGTTGCTGCGTGAGGCGGCGGCTCCTGTCCTCGGCCTGGCGTCACAGGCCTTGGAATTGCGCATTGAAATAGCTCCGGTTCCGGCCGCTGCGCTCGTCGGTGACGGCGTTGCCGCCTCGAAGGAGGACGGCCCGGCGCGTCAACTGCCTCTGCCTCTGCCTCCTGGCGCCATTGCCGGACAGCATCAGACCTGGCGTTATTCTTTTGAGGATTTCGAGGTGGGCCTCAGCAACAGTGTGGCTGTGGCCGCCGCCAAGGATGTCTGCGGCGGCGGCGGCGTACGCGCGCTTTTCGTAAATTCCGCCCCCGGCCTCGGCAAAACCCATCTGACGCAGGCTGTGGGCAAGGTTGTCAGCCAGTCTTCGCAGGGCGGTCGCATAGCCTACATGACGGCGGAAGACTTTGCCCGGCATTTTGTCTCGGCCCTGAAACGGCGGGAAATTGAGAGCTTCCGTGAGCGTCTTGCCGAACTGGATGTGCTGTTGCTTGAAGATGTGCATTTTTTGCAAGGCAAGGAAAAAATTCAGGAGATAGCCTTGGCGACCCTTAAGACTCTGCAGGAACGGAACGGCAGGGTTATCTTCACCTCTTCTTTTTCTCCGCGGGAATTGCAGGAAATGGACACAAGCCTGGTTTCATATTTTTGTTCGGGCATTCTCACCCGCATGGACAAGCCCTCCAGAGACATGCGCCGCCGCATCCTCATGCGCAAGGCCGGACAATTTCAGATGTCTTTGCCCGATGATGTCTGCGAACTCCTGGCTTCACGCCTGCGTGGGGATGTCCGCCAACTGGAGTCCTGCCTTAACAGCCTGATTTTTAAAGCGCGTTTGCTCAACTGCGGTCTCAATCCGCAATTGGCAATGGATGTGCTTGAACAGTATGCCGGTGCGGAATGCGGCGCGGATCTGAACACCATCATCCGTCTTGTTTGCG
This sequence comes from Desulfovibrio sp., assembly GCA_031280915.1. GTDB lineage: Bacteria > Desulfobacterota > Desulfovibrionia > Desulfovibrionales > Desulfovibrionaceae > Desulfovibrio. The sequence continues at coordinate 8,151 of JAITGC010000102.1, forward strand.
AGATATTCGGCCTGACGGAACGTCAGATGGTTTCGCGTTCGCGTCGTCGGGATTGCGTGTCTGGGCGCAACACGGCGTATTATCTGGCGCGCAAGCATACCGAGCTTTCATTGGAGGAAATCGGTTCAACCTTCAACCGCCGCCATTCAACGGTCATCAAGGGAATTACGTCCGTGGAGCGTGAAATTTCCAAGGAATCCACCTTGGGGCGTCAGCTTATCCGCGCCGTGCGTCTTATTGAGCGGAATGCCGGTCTTTCCTCCACCACCGCTTAGCCCGTTCGCACAAAAGTTCTACATCCCCGCTCGCGGCGAGATTGAGTATCTGGCGATATTGGCGTATGGCCTCAAGACTGTGGGGGTTGGCATTGAAAATTCCGGTGAACAGTTCCGCATCTTCGGTAAGCATTTTTCGGGCCGCCTCCATGCGGCGGCGGAAGGAAGGCGTGATAAAAGGCAATATTTCGTCCTTGTCCGCCAACAGGGCGAAATAGGCCAAAGTAGTGATGAAGTTCATGCCCTGAATGCGCGCTACGGCCTGATCGTGCTCACGGGCTGTCGTTTCGAAAACGTGGCAGCCGATGGCGAGAAAGAATTCCCGCACCAGCGCCAGATGTTCGGTTTTCGCTCCCCGGCCGGGAACGATGGCTACGGTTTTGTCCTCTGCCTCAAGGGGCGCGGGGCCAAAGAGAGGATGTGTGCCCACCACCGGCCCTGACCAGTGTTTTTCCATTTGCAGCAAGGGAATTTCCTTGACTGACGTGATGTCGCAGAGTACGGCCTTTGGAGGCAGATACGGGCAAACGGAGCGTACCGTCTCCTCAAAAACAGCGGCCGGCACACAGAGGATGGCAAGCGCCGCGTCGGCGCAGGCCGGGGCCAGTGTGTCGGGAACAAGGGGCATGTCCGTGCCGGTCACGTATATGTCGCGTTCGGCGGCGCGGGCGATAAGCATGGCCCCCATGCGGCCGTGTGCGCCCACAAGCACGATTTTGTCCGTCATCTGATCTGTCTCCAGATATCCCAGAATCGGGGGAAGGACTTGGCCACGACTTTCGGGTCGTCCATGCGGGCCGCGATGCTGGCCGGATTGTCGGCCTCGTCCAGACCTAGCAGGGCCAGGGACATGGCGATGCGGTGGTCGTTATGCGTTGAAAGGACGGCATTGTTCGCCAAGCGTGGCCGGCGGGGATAAGCCCCGTACACGATAAGGCCGTCCGACCTCTCCTCGGCCGCAATGCCGGCTTTGCGCAATTCCGTAACTGGAGCCGCGATACGGTCGGATTCCTTGACGCGCAGATGAGCCGCATTGTACAGACGACTTGTCCCTTGGGCAAAAGCGGCCAGCACGGCCACGGTGGGAGCCAGGTCAGGGCAGGGCCCCATGTCGATATCCGCCGCGTGCAGGTTTGACGGAAAAACGCTCACCGCGTTCGGCGCGACGTTCACGTGTGCTCCCATGTTTTTCAGAATATCCAGAAAGACTCTGTCTCCCTGCAGGGAATCCCTGCGCAGTCCTTCCACGCGCACCGGCACGCGCCCCAATGCGCCAGCCGCCAGCAGATAAGACGCGCCCGACCAGTCTCCTTCCACACAGTAGTCGCCCGCCCGGTAACTTGCGGGCCGCATGGTGACGCGCAAACAGCCGGGGACTGCCTCGGCGATGGCACGGAGGCTTCGGGCGTCGTGCTCTTCCCAGGGAGCTTCCGTGTGGGCGCGAGTTTCCACGCGGGTCTTAATGCCGAAATCCTCCAGACACTGGAGGGTCAGCCCCACATAGGGCCAGGAAATAGCTTTGTCGCCGGACAATTCCAGGAGCAGGGGAGCGGAGGACAAGGGAGCCGCCATCAAAAGGCCGGAAAAGTATTGACTGGACACATCCATGCTTATTTGGATGCGGTCTTCGCCATGCGGCGGGCCAAGTCCCCGGGCGTGCAAAAGCAGGGGAGGGCAATCCGGTTCGCCTTCAAAACGGATTTTCGCCCCGAGACGGGCAAGGGCTTGGGCAAGGTCCCCGATGGGGCGTTTATGCATGCGTTCGGCCCCGTGAACGCGGAAAAAACCCTGTCCGGCGGCCAGCACAGCCGTGAGCAGACGGCAGGTAGTGCCCGATTCGTGCACATCGCAGGAAAGCGCATGAGCCTCATCAAGACCGCCAATTGGTGCGGGCATGCCCCGGATTTCCCATCCGTCGTTGTCCGGCAGGGGCGTCATGGATGCCCCGGCCGCGCAAAGAATGGCTCTGGTACGTTCCAGGTCCTGGCTTTCCAGGGGATGGCGCACACGGGAAATGCCGCGTGCAAGGGCCGCACCGATGAGATAGCGGTGCGAAGCGGATTTTGAGGACGGAGCCGTTACGGAAATAATACTGTCATGCATCGTATTCGTCCTCGTCTGGAGATTCTCCGGCGTTGCGCTCCAGGCGGGGACCAATCGGATACGCGCCCAGAATGCGGAAACTCGTGCAGGCTTCTTCCAGGCGGCGGCAGAGATTCTCATGCCGTGGGGCGGTAAGGTCGCTTTCCACATCCGCAAAAAAAACATAGCGCCAACACTGCCCGCGCAGAGGGCGCGATTCCAGCTTGCGCATGTTGATGCCGCCGGCGGCCAGAAGGGCGAGCACTCCGGACAGGGCGCCCGCCTTGTCCGGCAGGGTGAAGAGCAGGGATGTTTTGTCCGCCGTGCCGCTGGTTTCGGGAATCGGCGGAGTGCGGGAGGCTGACTTGGGACCGATGATGACAAAACGCGTCCAGTTGTCCGAAATATCTTCAATACGGCGGGCAAGAACGCCAAGGCCGAACATGTCGGCCAGTTTTTTGTGCCCTATGGCCGCCGCGTCGGCGTTGCCCGTCGCACTTTGGGCGGCTGCGGCGGTGGATTCCGTCGGGATGAGAGCGGCCTTGGGCAGATGGACGCGCAGCCAGCCGCCGCACTGGGCCAGGGGTTGCGGGTGGGAGTAAACGGTGCGTATGGCCGCCAGGGATAAGGCATTGCTTAACAGACAGTGGGAGATGCGCGAAAACAACTCCGCCCGGATAAAGACCTCATTGTTGAGAAAGAGGTCAAAGCTCACGCCGACCGTGCCCTGCAGGGAATTTTCCAAGGGGACGACGCCCAGGTCGCACTGCCCTGAGGAGACCTCTTCAAAAATTTGGGCGATATTGCCGCAGGGGTGAAAGGAGGCCGCGTGTCCCAGATATTCCACTCCGGCAAAATAGGAGAAGGTACCCTCGGGGCCGAGGTAGGCCACGCTCTGTGGCCGCTGCAGGGCGCGGGAAGAGGAAAATATCTCGCGCCAGATGGCCCGCAGGTGTTCTCCGGGCAGAGGGCCGGCGTTTTTGCGGACAAGGCTCTCCAATACTTCGCGTTCCCGCAGGGGTTTAAAAACGCCCGGCCCCATGTTTTTTTTGATGTCCCCCACTTCAAGGCTCAGGGAGGCGCGGCGGTTGAGCAAATCGAGCAGGGATGTGTCCGTGGCGTCGATTTCCGTTCTGACGGCGGCGAGACGTTCTTCGGGGGAGAGGGCAGCGTTGGGGGATGCTTCCGTCACGGTCAGACCTCCCGTATGTCTTCGCGTACGCGCATACCGAAATGGCGGCCCGCCTCGTCAAGACGGCAGAGGGCGACATCGCCGGGCTTGAGGCACACAACGCTCAAAGGGGCGCCGTCCGGGGCCGTCAGTCGTATGGTTTCCGCATTTTGCAGAAAAATCCCGCCTGTTTTTCGTCTGTTTTCCGTTTCCGCCTCGGCTTCAATGTAAAGCATCGGCCGTACTTCAATTTTGACGCGTCCCAAGGTGGCAAGGCGCGCGGCGCCGTCAGCGCCGACAATGAGCACTTCCCTGCCAGCGGCAAGTTCTCCAAGGTAGGTGGTTCTGTCGCGGGGCAGGCGCACGTAAGCATGCACGGCTCCGGCATTAATCCGGAAGGGCCGCGCGGCCACATATTCGTTATGCTCCGTTTCGGCATGCACGAGAAAGGTGAAGGCTGAAGAATTGCCTACCAACATGCCCTCTCCGCGTTGGAGGAGGGAAAGGGTGTCCGCGCAGACGCGGTGCCCCAGGCCGACGGATTCCACGCGGGTAATGATGCATGGGCTTAAATTTTCCCGATTTTGTGAGAGTTTGCAGACAGCCACAATTTCTTTGATTTCGTCCGCCGCCTCGGGCGTCAGCACAACAATGGCCACGCCGCGTTCCAGGATGCCGGCGGCGAGTCTGGCTTCATCAAGGCCACCAGCTTCGGCCAGGACGGCATCACTGCCGGCCAGCAGGTTTTCCACGGGTATCACCTCCCAACCCCGGCGCAGCACCACGCGTTCGCCCCCGCGGAGACGCTCAAGGACATTCTGTTCGTCGGTTTTGGCGGCAAGGCTGACGCGGCTTGTTTCTTCGTCCGCCCAGATGGCGCAACGGGCCAGCGTTGAAACTTGCCCAACCATGTCCCTGGGCACAATAAGCCCGTCCACGCCGGATTCCAGGGCCAGGGTCACATGAGTTTTGTTGTAGGGAACCGAACGGAAATATATCTGTGCCATTGTTTATTCTCCGACAATTTCCAGGGCCGCGTCCACGGCGGTATTTTCATGCACGATTGCGCGCAGAGCCTTGATAAGGGCCACGCGACGGGGATGCTGGAAGATATTGCGCCCCACGGAAATTCCAGATCCGCCCGCCTGTATGGAATTGTATACCATCTGTAGAATATCGCGGGTGGAGTCCATGCGCTCTCCACCGGCTATGACAACGGGCACGCAACAGGCGGCAACCACATCGGAAAAGCTTTCCATATCTCCGGTATAGGGAACCTTGACGATGTCCGCCCCCAACTCCACGCCGACGCGTGCGCAATGGGCCACGATTTCCGGCGCGAATCCGTTGGAGATCTGCGGACCGCGCGCATATACCATGGCCAGCAGAGGCATGCCCCAGTTGTCGCAGGCTTCCGCCACCCTGCCCATATCCGCCAGCATAAAACGCTCATTGGGATCCCCCAGGTTAACGTGCACGGAGACGCAGTCCGCGCCGTGCTTGATGCCTTCCTCCACTGTACCGACAAGGGTTTTTGTGTTGCCGGCCGGGGTCAGGGCGGTGGAGGCGGAGAGATGGACGATCAGCCCGATGTCCTTGCCCGCGCTGCGGTGGGAACAGCGTACCAGGCCCTTGTGCATAAGCACTGCGTCAGCGCCGCCCTTGGCCATGTCGTTAACGGCCAGGCGCATATCTATGAGACCTTCCACAGCGCCGATAGTGACGCCGTGATCCATGGGCACAATGATGGTACGTCCGTTTTCCCTGTTGATAATGCGTTCCAGGCGGACTCTTTTGCCGAGATACATGTGAGCGCTCCTTCATGGGTAAATTTTATCGGTTCGTGCCGGAGCGGCCAAAAAAAAGGGCCGCCGGCGTTTTGCCTGCGGCCCTCTGAACTTCTTTCGCGTACGCGTCAACAAAGTCCCCGACCACAGGCTCCGGTAAAGTACGCGAAAAAAAACCAACTGAAACCGGCGGCGTACAGGGAGAAAGTGGCGGGAACGAAATTCTGCATCAATTACCGTACTCCATAATTAGAGTATTATTTATATCCGCTTGCGGAGAAGTTGTCAACCGGCATCAAATATTTTGCAGAACAATCGAGTGAAGCTTGTAACATATTGAAACGTCAGGATAAAATTTCAAGAGGCGGATTTAAAAATATTTTGTTATTTCAATAAGTTACAAGTGCTTGTCCGAATTATCCTGAGGACATCATGGTTGTGCGCTTGACAGGATGTTCGTCATCGGCTATGGAGAAGATAACAGATATAAAATTGAAACCGTGCGGAAAAGGGGTGTGGGATGCGTTTCTGCTTTGACAAGGCCGCCTGCCAGAACACCCGCAGGGCCTTGCGTAAGGAATGGCTGTTGGCAAACGGCTTGGGCGACTACGCATCCAGCAGCATACTGTGCTGCAACACACGAAAATACCACGGGCTGTTAACCGTCAATACCAGGCGCGGACGGCATGTGCTTCTGTCCGCTCTTGAGGAATCCGTCTCCGGCGCGGACAAGGAGTTTTTTCTTTCCACGCGCCGTCATCCCGATATTCTCCACCCGGACGGCCACCAGTATCTCGACCGTTTCGAATTTGATTCCTGGCCGGAATTCACGTATCGCATAGGCGATGTCGAAATCAGGCGGGAGATGTTTCTGCAGCGGGGAGTAAGCCGTCTTGTGTTGCGTTACTTCGTCAAAGCTGATTCAACGCCGCCGCCCCTCACCCTGACCCTGAAACCCTTGCTGGCCTACCGGCATTTCCATGCGCTTACACGCGCCAATTTGACTCTGCGGACGCAAACTCAGCCGTTGGAGAACGGTTTTTCCATTGCTCCTTATGAAGAATTGCCGGAGCTTTTCGTGCAGGTGAGCGGTGAGCACGTTTTTTATCCCTCGCCGGATTGGTTTTATAATGTTGACTATTTTCAGGAGGCCGAGCGGGGTTTTCCCAGTGAAGAGGATTTGTTTCAGCCCGGTGTTCTGAAAATGCCCCTCACAGCGGGAGAGAGTGTCTATGTGACTGTCGGCATAGGATTTTGCGGAGAAGATCCTGAGGCTGTCTGGCAGGCCGAGAATACGCGAATGCGTGCCGAGCATGACGGGAGAGAAGGATTGCTTGACAGCCTTGGTCGGACGGGGAGGCAATTCTGTACAACGACGACTTCGGGTCGCTCTGCAATTCTGGCCGGCTACCACTGGTTTGACTCTTGGAGCCGTGACGCCCTCATCTCTTTGCCCGGCCTGACATTTTTGAATAACAACAGCGAGTTCGGCCTCGAGGTGCTCAAACAAACGGCGGGCGCCTTGCGTAACGGACTTGCGCCCAATTATTTTGTGGAAGACGGCGAGAACGCATACAATTCCGTTGACGCCGCTCTGTGGTATTCTTTTGCCCTGCAGTGTTTTCTGAAGGAAAATCCTGAAGCTATAGGCCTTGTACGCGAGCAGTTCTGGCCGGCTGTCAAAAGCATTGTTAAAGGATACCGCCAGGGGCCGGGCATGGATATTTTCGTGGACGAGTTCGGCCTGCTGCATGCGGGCAACGCCGGTACGCAGCTTACCTGGATGGATGCCAAGGCGGGCGGACGTCCGGTGACGCCGCGTCACGGCTGCCCGGTGGAGATCAACGCCCTCTGGTACAATACTTTGGCTTTTGCGGATTATTTGGCATCTTGTTTTCGCGAGCCGGAATGGGAGGCCACAAAAATTCTGCGGGAGTTACGCACGGCTTTCTTCGAACGTTTCTGGGTGGCGCGGGGAGAAGGCTATCTCGGCGACGTCTGGCGTGAGGGCACGTTGGACCAAGCCATCCGGCCAAACCAGATTTTCGCCGTTTCTCTGCCGTATCCCATTCTGGAAGAGCAGTATCAGGCATGTGTGGTGGAATGTGTGCGCAATCGGCTTCTGACCCCTTACGGCTTACGTACTCTTGCGCCGGACGATCCGGCTTACAGGGGGAGTTACGAAGGCCCGCCGGATGCCCGTGACGCGGCCTACCATCAGGGTACGGTTTGGCCGTGGCTGCTTGGTCATTATGGAGATGCTCTGCTGCGCACGGTCTGGAATGTGGAGGGCGCCGCTGAGGCATTGCTTGACACTTTGATGCCCCTCTTCAGCGATCACCTTGCGGATGCCGGTTTGGGCGGCATTTCCGAAATTTTTGACGCTTCCCCGCCGTACCGTCCCAACGGCTGCATAAACCAGGCCTGGAGCGTGGCGGAATGTTTCAGGCTTCTGCGCTCGCTCAAAAAGGCCGCGCCCAAGGTTTACGACGACTGGGAAAAACGTATTGCGTACCGTTTGGCTAATCCGCCTTCGGGCGATACCGCCGGCGTGTGTCGCGCGCTGATGACGTCAGCGTAAAAGCGAACCACGCGGGCAAGGGCAAGGATTATGCGGGTACTCATGTTCGGCTGGGAGTTTCCGCCGCATATCAGCGGGGGTTTGGGCACGGCCTGCTACGGCATGACTCAGGCCCTGGCAAAAGTGGGCGCGGAAATTATTTTTGTGTTGCCGCGCGTCAAAGGAGAAGGTGGGCATGATTTTCTGCGTCTTGCTTCCGCTTCCGGTACGCCCGTCAGTCAAGCCGAGGCCTCACGCATGTTTGAGACCGGGCGGGAAATCAGCTGGGAGAATCTCCGTTTTTTTGCTCTGGACAGCCCGCTTTCTCCCTACGGTACGCCGGGGGGCTATGCGGAGACAGTGGAGCGGCTTTGGAGCGTCGGCCGGGAGCATGACGGGGAGCGTCTACTCGCTGACCATTCGTTTACTTATGAGCTTCAGGGAGGCTACGGGCCTGATCTGCTGAGTGAGGTGCGCCGCTACAGCCGTTTGGCGGCGGCTTTTGCCCTTAGGGAATCCTTTGACGTCATCCATGTCCATGACTGGATGACCTATCCGGCCGGGATGCTTGTCAGGGCGCTGACGGGCAAGCCGCTGGTGGCGCATATCCACGCCACGGAATTTGACCGTTGCGGAGAGAATATCAATGCCCAGGTTGCGGCTATGGAATGCGCCGGTCTCATGGCGGCAGATCGCGTTGTGGCGGTGAGCCACCTGACCCGCAAAACCGTCATGGAGCGTTACGGCGTACCGCAGGAAAAAATTGTGGTGGTGCATAACGCCGTCGCCCGGCATGAGGCGGCGCGGCGGTATGTTGTGCCGCCCCGCATACGCCATGAAAAACGGGTGCTTTTTCTGGGGCGGGTCACTTTTCAGAAAGGGCCTGAGTATTTTATGGAGGCCGCCCGGCTTGTGTTGAAGCGTCTTTCGCATGTCCGCTTTTTCATGGCCGGTAGCGGAGATATGCTGCCCATGCTGATACGGCGCGCGGGTCAGTTGCGCATAGGCGGCCGATTTCATTTTGCCGGTTTTCTGCGCGGAGAGGAAGTGGATCGCATGTTCGCCCTGAGTGATTTGTATGTTATGCCTTCCGTGTCCGAACCCTTTGGCATCACACCGTTGGAGGCCATGCTTTACGATGTTCCGGTGTTGCTCTCGCGGCAGTCCGGCGTGTCCGAGGTGCTCAGCCATGCGCTCAAGGCCGATTTTTGGGATACCCGCGACATGGCGGATAAAATTTGCGCCGTATTGCGTTTGCCTTGTCTGGCGACGGAACTGGTGAAAAACTGTCGGCAGGAATTGAAATCTATCCGCTGGGAGAACGCCGCCGGACAACTTATGGCGGTGTATCGTGATGTTTGCTCTTGGAATTGAGGAATGTGCGGCATGTGGTCTCCGCCGGGATTCTTGAGGAGGTGAATGATGCCCGCTCTTTGCTGGTGCTTTGACGTGCATGAGGCGTACCGTCTGCGGCGTTATACCGTTTTCGACATCGGGCAGAGTTCCGTTTATGAGGATGACGACCGCAACTGCGACTCTCTGATGGCCTTCGCGCGCGCTGCCTATTTGCCCATGAACGATCTGGTGCTGAAGCTCATCCGCCGTCACAAAAAGAGCTTCAAATGCGCTTTTGCCGTTTCCGGCACAGCTCTTGACCAGTTTGAGCAATACGCCCCGGAGGTCATAGATGGCTTTAAAGCCCTGGCGGACACCGGCTGCGTGGAATTTGTAGCCTGCCCTTCGGCGCATTCTCTGGCTTTCCTCTATTCCAGGGAAGAGTTCAACAGACAGGTCAAGGCTCATTGCGCGCGGCTGAAAGACCTTTTCGGCAAAAAGCCCCTTACTTTCCGCAATACCGAATTTATTTACAACAACGCCCTGGCCGCCGCTGCTGAGGAATCCGGCTTCAAGGCCGTGCTCGCCGAAGGGGCCTATCATGTGCTTGGCTGGCGGAGTCCAAATTATCTGTATATGGCTCCGGGCGCTTCCTCAATTCGGCTTTTTTTGCGTAATCCATCTCTGGCCACGGATATCAGCCTCAAATTCGGCAATCGGGAATGGAGGAGTTGGCCCCTGACTGTGGAAAAGTATGTGGGGTGGTGCCGCAGTTGCGCGGATGCGGACGTCATCAACCTTTACTGGGACTATCACGCCTTCGGCGCGCGCCATGACGCCGCATCAGGCATTTTCGCCTTTATGGACGCGCTGCCCGCCGCCCTGCTCGCGGACAGACGCTTCAGCTTTATGTCGCCGTCCGAAGCGATCAAAAAAATCGAACCGCGAGGCGAGGTGGATGTGCCGGATTTTATGTCCTGGCGGGATACGGAGCGTGATCTCACCACATGGCTTGGCAACGACATGCAGAAAGATGCCGTTCATACTCTCTACGGTCTTGATCTGCGGGTGCGCGAAGTGGGAGACGCGGCCCTGAGGCAAGATTATGAGCGTTTGCAGACCATTGAGCACTTTTATAACATGTCCACAAAATGGTTTACCGGCTATGCTGCGGACAGGCCCAATCCTTTCGGCAACCCTTATGATGCATACATCACATATATGAATGTGCTGGCCGATTTTGAACTGCGTCTCGCCGCTGCGGAGAAGGCCAGTGCGCCCGTAGCGCGGAGGCCGACGGCTGGCGAGACAATCGCGTCGAAGAAAGTCGCTTCATCGAAAAAGCCGGTCGAACCAAAGAGAGCGACGCCCCAAAGAACCGGCCAAAAGTCCGGCGGCCGCTCGAAAAAAAGTTAATGCTTCCGTCGGACGGCGGATAAATCGTGTACCGCCGACCAGCGCCCAAGGTCGCGGAAGCAGCTTTGGCTGTTATTGCATTGTTTTTTTTAAAATATTATGTGTATTGCTGACGCCGGGCACGGCGTCTCTTCACCGTTAACGGCAGAGAATAGCCATCAACCGCGGAGCGCGTATGGAATTCAACAATTCCGCAGTCACTCTCTTTGAAGTCAGTTGGGAAGTCTGCAATAAAGTAGGCGGCATTTATTCCGTCATCAGCAGCAAGGCTCTCCAATCCGTGGAAACTTTCGGCGAGGATTATTTCCTGCTGGGGCCGGATTTGCAGCGTAATTCCGGCTTTGTTGAAACGGAGGAACAGGTATGGGATTCCTTGCGTATGGCGTTGGCCTCCAAGGATATTAAATGCCGTCTTGGCCGCTGGGATATTCCCGGCCGGCCCAAAGCTATTCTGGTGGATTTTTCCAAACGTTACGCCAGTAACCAACTGCTTTATGAACTCTGGAAGAACTACGGAGTGGATTCGCTTTCCGGCGGCTGGGATTATATTGAACCGGTCATGTTCGCTTCAGTTTGTGGTGAAGCCATCGCCGCCATCCATGAAACCCTTGTGGAACCCTTGGGAGACGCATCTGTCGCTCTCTTTCACGAATGGATGTGCGGCGCCGGCTTGCTGACCCTCAAGAAATTGGCTCCCGGCGTGGGCACGGTGTTCACCACCCACGCCACCATGCTGGGCAGGGCTTTGGCCGGCACGGGACGGGATATTTACAGTGGACTGCGCAGCCTTAGCCCGGCCAGAGAAGCGACGGCACACAATATTACCGCCAAATGCTCCATGGAAAGCGCTTCCGCCAGAGAGGCTGACGCCTTTACCACCGTCAGTCCCATCACCGGCGAGGAGTCTTCCATTTTTCTTGGCCGGCAGCCGGACGTAATTACGGTAAACGGGCTGGATCTACGCATTATCCCTGATTATTCGGAAGACAGGACGGAACCTTTCGCCCGGCGCGGCAAGGTAATGGCTGCGGCCGAACGTTTTTTGCGTTGCGAATTGCCGGACAACACCTATATCTTTGTCATTTCCGGCCGCTACGAGATGCATAACAAGGGTGTGGACGTCTTTTTGGAAGCTTTGGCTCGCGCCGCTCAGAGTCTGAGCGGCTCTGAGGCGACCATGCTGGCCCTCTGTCTGATTATGGGCGGCCATACGGGCCCCAATGAAGCGGCGGCCTCCGGTGATCCTGCGGCCAGCGACAACGGCAATCCCTTTATCTGCACCCACAACGCCTGGAATGCCCCGGAAGACCCGGTCATTAACTCCTGCCGCCGCCTCGGTCTCGACAACAGGCCGGAACGGCGCGTCAAGGTTATTTTCAATCCGGCCATGCTGGACGGCAACGACGGCTTTTTTAACATGTCTTACGAAGAAGTGCTTTCGGCTTGCGACGGGGGTTTTTTCCCTTCGTGGTACGAGCCTTGGGGCTACACTCCGCAGGAATGCGCGGCGTGGGCCGTGCCGACAGTCACCACTGATCTTTCCGGTTTCGGGATGTGGGTCAAGGGCATTGAGGGACAGGCCGTTCAACAGTCTCCCGGCGTTTATGTCATGCCCCGTCGTGGCATGGGGCAGGAGCAGTGCGTTGACTTGCTGCATCAGGCCATAATGAAGGGGCTTGCCCTTAGCCCGACAGACGTCACCCGCCGCCGCGTCAATGCGCGCGCCCTTGCGGAAAAGACATCCTGGCAATTTTTTTATGAAAATTACATCAAGGCTTTCCGCATGGCTCTGGACAAGGCGGAATCCCGCACCGCCAGAGAGCGGGGCAGCCGTGAACTCATCCGTATTCTCAACGCTTCCTCAACGGTCACGCCTTTCTTGCGCCAAGTCATGGCCGTGGCCGCGCTGCCGAAGGAGCTCGCTCGTCTGCGTGATTTGGCTTCAAATCTGTGGTGGTGCTGGAACGACAAGGCCAAGGAGCTTTTTTACTCCCTGGATCCGCGACGTTGGGAAAAACACCACAATCCGTTGCGCCTGATTGAAGAAGTGGATCCCGCCCAACTTTCCCGCCGTGTGCGCAATGAAGAATACATGAAGCTCTACGCGGAGACACTGGCGGAATTTGATGCCTACATGGCCGAACCCCAACGTGTTTTGAGCGACGATCTTACTCCTGAATGTCCGGTCGCCTATTTTTCCACGGAATATGGCCTGCATGAATCCGTACCCATTTATTCCGGAGGCCTGGGCGTCCTTTCCGGCGACCATCTCAAATCCGCCTCGGACATGGCTCTGCCCTTGGTGGGAATTGGCCTTCTGTACAAAAACGGCTATTTTCAGCAGGAAATCAGCCCGGAAGGACGCCAAATCGCTCATTATCCGGTCAACAACTTTGCTCACCTGCCCGTGAGTCTGCTGTATGATGAAGCCGGGGAACCCATATTCGTCCATTTGGAATTGCCGGGCCGTATCTGCTACGCCAGGGTGTGGAGAATGCATGTGGGACGGACCGCCCTTTACCTCATGGATACGGATACTCGTCGCAATATTGAGGAAGATCGCCATATTACCGACCGTTTGTATGAGGCCAACCGTGAAATCCGTCTCCTTCAGGAAATGCTGCTGGGCATGTGTGGGGTGCGTCTGCTGCGCAGGCTGGGCATCAAAGCCCATGTCTTCCACATGAATGAAGGCCATTCCGCTTTTCTGGCTCTGGAGCGCCTGCGCGAGTATATGTCTGCCGGCATGACCTATGATGAGGCTGTGGTGCGGGTGCGTTCCAACACCATTTTTACTACCCATACGCCGGTTCCGGCAGGCAACGAAGCTTTTTCGCTGGATCTCATGGAACGTTATTTCTCCGGCATGGCCGCCTCTTTGGGACTTGCCTGGGAGCAATTCGTATGTTTGGGACAAATGGAGGGAGGCAACCAGCACCACTTTGAAATGACGGTGCTGGCCTTGCGCCTTTCCTTCAGGGCCAACGGAGTGAGCCGTCTGCATGGAGAAGTCTCGCGCCGTATGTGGAGCAGCCTGTGGAAGGGTCTGCCCGAAGCGGAAACGCCAGTTGACTACGTTACCAATGGTATACACACGCCGTCGTATGTGGGAACGCAAATGCGGGAACTGTTGACCGCCCATCTCGGTACTGACTGGATTTCCGCTCCGCCGGATTCTCCTGTCTGGCAGAAAGTGGATGAAATTCCCGACGATGCTTACCTGGCTGCCCGCATGAGCCAGAAAGAATCATTGCTGGAATATCTGCGTGCGCAGATTCCTGGCTATGTCGAGAAATTCAGGATTTCGAAGGAAAAACGCCTGATGCTGGAAAAATGTCTCAGTCCGGAAACACTGATCGTTGGTTTTGCCCGGCGTTTTGCGCCCTACAAGCGGGCAGCATTGCTTTTCGCCAATCCTGACAGACTGGCCGCCATTCTGGGCAATTCCGACAGGCCGGTTTGTTTTGTTTTTTCCGGCAAGGCCCATCCCGCTGACGAACCCGGTATTGATCTCATCCAGCAGGTGGTGCAGTTTAGCCTCGACGAGCGTTTTATTGGCAAAGTCTTCTTTCTCGAAAATTACAGCCTCGGTGTTTCCCGTCTGCTTTCCCAGGGATGCGACGTGTGGCTCAACAATCCGCGCCGGCCGCATGAGGCGTCGGGCACCAGCGGCATGAAACTGCCGATCAACGGCGGCATTAATTTGAGTATTGCCGATGGATGGTGGTGTGAGGGCTACAATCGCCAGAACGGCTGGACCATCGGTCCGGCGCTGACGACGGAGTTGCCTCTTGAAGGGCCCAATGATTACAATGATGCCGAATCGTTATATACCTTACTGGAAGAAAGCGTTCTGCCGCTCTATTTCGGCAAGGAGGCCGATGGTACGCCCAGAGGCTGGATTGAGGTGTCAAAACGTTCTTTGAAAAGCCTGAGTGCGATGTTCAGTTCCGACCGTATGCTGCGCGACTATGTCGATTGGGGTTATGTTCCGGCGGCCGTTCGCCGGAACAAATTGGCCAGCGGCGATTGGGCTTTGTGCAAAGACCTGGCTCACTGGCAGAAAGACTTGGCAGTGCGTTTCGGCACTTTGAAGGTTGAGGAAATCGTCATCAGCGGGCTGGAAAATAACGCCATGACTTGTGGCGAGCCTGTCAGCATCCGGGTACGTGTTCATCCGGGCGATATGCGGCTGGATGAAATTGTCGCCCAACTCGTGGTGGGACAAGCCTATGCCGGGGGCAATTTCAAACTGAGACCGGAGTGCCTGCGCCTGATTGCCAAACAGACCTCGGGTGGCATAGAATTTTCCGCAGCCTACATTCCTTCCCATACGGGAACGTACCGCTATGGCATACGCTTTATGCCCACGCACCAGGCCTTGGGATCGCCTTTTGAGACGGGCCTGATACTTTGGGCTTGAGCGCGACGCAAGAGCAGGAAGGAATACAAACGAAATACATCTATGCCTTCCCGGGGGAGCCGCAACCTTGATTCCGGGAAGGTTGGAGGAAGTAAGGAAGAATGCTCCGCTGAGTTATTGGGCCTGAAAAGCCTGCATGGCCACCAGTGCGTCTGTCAGCGCGGAATTGAAATGCGCCATGGCGGTATTGGTGTCCGCGTTGGCTTTGAGGGCCATTTCCAACTCCAGCGCGGCGGCGGCCAATGCTTTTGCGCCCAAGTTGGCGGCCGCGCCCTTGGTGGTATGCACCAACCTGCGCGCCTCCTCAGTATCGTTGGTGGAGAGGGCTTGGGCTATTTTCGCCCCGCTGTCCCGTTCCGAATCAATGAATTTGCCGAGCAATTTGCTGTAAAGCTCCCGCTTGTTGAGTACGCGGGCCATGGCTTCTTTCCAGTCAAGCACTTCTTCGTTCATGGTGGCCTTCTTTCCTCAGGTCAAAAATGATCGTTGTGTTGCCACTCTATAAAATAACTGTGTAAAGGGCAATACGGCAAAAGACATGAACAGAAGATATTTCTGAAAACCATCCGGACTGCGAACTTCTTTTTTGCTTTTTTAAATTATGCTTGCCTGCCCGTGCCCTGGAGGCTATATTACCCCGAGGGGGACGTTTCGTCACCGGTGTGGCGCCCGGTCTTCAAAACCGGTGGCGGGCCTTGCGGTCCGCGGCAGGTTCGACACCTGTGCGTCCCCGCCAACAGAGTCAGGGGGCTTGGCGCTATCGCCCTTGCAAGAGATCGCTTCTTGCGGCATGCTCCCCGGCATGGCGAATTTTCATCTGATTACTCTGTTCCCCGAATTTTTTGATTCCCCCTTGCGGGCCGGGCTGCTCGGACAGGCGCGCCAACGCGGTTTGGTGAACTTCTCCTTTCATAATCCACGTGATTTCAGCGGCGCCAAATTTCGCCATATAGATGACCGGCCTTATGGTGGCGGGCCGGGCATGGTCATGCAGGCCCCGCCGCTGGCGGCAGCCCTGCGCGCTGTGGCAAGGCCGGGCCGCGTGCTTCTTCTGAGTCCGGGGGGATACCCCTTTACCCAGGCCTTTGCTGAATCTCTGGCCGGAGAAGAGGACATAACCCTCATCTGCGGCCGTTACGAAGGGGTGGACGCTCGTTTGGAGCGCATTTTCCCCATAACACCCGTGTGTGTCGGCGAGGCCGTGCTCAATGGCGGCGAAACGGCGGCCTTGACCATTATTGAGGCGGTATCCCGGCTTGTTCCGGGATTTATGGGCAAGACGGAATCCGCCAGTGAGGAGAGTTTCGCCGGAGGTTTGCTGGAATATCCGCACTACACAAGACCCGATGTATGCGAGGGGCATTCTGTGCCCGAAATATTGCTCACCGGCCATCATGCCCGCATTGCCCGCTGGCGGCGGGACAGGGCTCTCGCCGCCACGCTGGGCATCCGCCCGGATATGCTCAACGCAACGCCGCTGAACCGGGCGGACGCCGAGGCCCTCGCGGCTCTTCCCCGGGAGCGCCCAGGACGCAATCTTTCTTTTTGCCTTTTGCATTACCCCGTCATGCTGGATGAAAAAAAAACCGGCATTTCTTCTTTGACAAACCTGGATATTCATGATATTGCCCGCATTTCCCACAGTTATGGAATGGGGCCTTTTTATGTAGTGACGCCTCTTGCCGATCAGCGTCGCTTGTTGGAAGACATTCTGCGGCACTGGACGCGCGGCCCTGTTGCGGCGGACAATCCTGACAGGGCCGGAGCGCTTGCCTGTGTCCGCCCGGCCGCCTCTTTGGGGGAAGCTGTGGAGGGCCTTGGCGAATACGCGGGGGCAAAGGCGCGTCTTGTGGCCAGTTCCGCAAGCTGGCCGGTGAAAAAGAACGCGCCGTCGCCCCTCGTCCCGCGGGATGTCCGTGATTGGTGCGAAGTTGGGCCGGTGCTTTTGTGTCTCGGCACGGCAAAGGGACTTTCCCGCCAAGCGCTTGCCCATTGCGAGGGCATCTTGCGGCCCCTGCGTTTTTTGGGCGACAACCATTTGTCAGTGCGTAGCGCTGCGGCTGTTTTTGCGGACAGAATACTGGGCGATTTTTTTTGAGGAGTGCATCATGGACGTCATGAAGAAAATTGAAATGGAAAATATGCGCACGGATATACCCGCGTTCCGGTCCGGAGACACGGTTAAGGTGCATCTGCGCATTGTTGAAGGTGAAAAAGAGCGCATTCAGGTCTTTCAGGGCAATGTGATACGCGTCAGGCGCGGGACAACCAACGCCACCTTTACCGTGCGAAAAATTTCCGACGGTGTTGGCGTGGAGCGTATTTTCCCCTTGAATTCGCCCTTTATCGACCATGTTGAAGTGGTGAGCCTGGGTCGTGTGCGTCGCAGCCGGCTCTATTATCTGCGCGCCCTCAAGGGCAAGGCGGCGCGCATCAGACCGCGCGGTCGTTATTGACAGGGCATGGCGGTCCGGCGCGTTGCGGGAATTGATGAAGCCGGGCGTGGATGTCTGGCGGGGCCGGTAGTGGCGTGCGCGGTTATTCTGCCGCCTGATCACGGCCTCGTCGGCCTCACTGATTCCAAACTTCTTTCCGCCGGGAGGCGGGAAGTCCTCGCCCCCCAAATACGGCACGGCGCGACGGCTTGGGGTTTAGGCCTTGTCTGGCCCGGACGCATTGACAGTATCAACATTTTGCGGGCCACCTTTGAGGCCATGGGCCGGGCGGTGCGCACCCTGAGTCAGCCCCCCGACTGTCTGCTTATCGACGGCAACAAAATTTTGCCTGAAGAGGTATTGCTCCCCTGCTGGCGGCGGGCAGGCCACTCCAGTCCCTGTCCCAGGCAGAAAGCGCTGGTGGGGGGCGACAGAACAGAACCCGCCATTTCCGCCGCTTCCATTCTGGCAAAAACATTTCGGGACAAGCTGATGCGTGCCCTTGCCCGCCGCTGGCCGGGTTACGGCTTTGAAATTCATAAAGGCTACGGCACAAGTGCCCATTATGCGGCCTTGGGCCGTTTGGGGCCTTCTCCTCAGCACCGTTTGACTTTTCGCGGCGTACGCTCGGCCCTCCCGGCTCCGCAAGAGGGATGGCTGTGGCGGAATCCAAGGGACAAGCCGGAGCGATAGCCGTGCCGGAAAGTGATGTCGCTGAACACATCCTTGTGGGGAGGGTCGGGGAGGATGCCGCCGTGTCCCTGCTGCGGGAAAAGGGTTTGAAAATTCTGGATCGCAACTGGCGTAAGGGGCGTCTGGAACTTGATATTGTTTGTGCGGACAGAGAGGCAATCGTTTTTGTGGAAGTGAAAACCCGTCAGGCGCGGGGCATGTCTGACCCCGCCGCCGCCCTGACGCTGGCTAAGCGGCGTTTGGTGATAAAGGCGGCGCAGGCATGGCTTGCCGCGCACGACGCCTGGCGTCGCCCCTGTCGTTTTGACGTTGTCTGTGTGCGTAAAGACGGCCTTACGTTAAGTGCGGAGCATTATCGCCATGCCTTTGATTTCTCCTCTGCTCTGGGTGGTGGCCACGCCGCTTGGCAACCCTGGTGATCTTTCGCCCAGGGCGAAAGAGATTCTTGCGGAGGTGGATGCGGTTCTGGCGGAGGACACGCGCCGCGCGGCCCGTCTCTGCTCCGGGCACGGCATTCAACCCCGCCGTTTGTTGAGTTTTTTTGAACACAATGAAGAAAAACGCACTCGAGAGGCCTTGGGTCTTTTGAAAGCGGGCAGCAGTCTGGCGCTCATCTCCGACGCGGGTACGCCTCTTTTGGCCGATCCCGGTTACCGTCTGGTCAGAGCCTGCCGTAAAGAGGGAATCCCCGTTTCACCACTGCCCGGCCCCTCCGCTCCGGCGGCTGCCCTTTCCGTCGCAGGCATCCCTCCATTGCCCTATACCTTTCTCGGTTTTCTTCCCCGCGATGACGCGGGGCAAAAATTGCTCTTCACAGCCTTTGCCGCAACGCCTGGCGCTCTGGTTTTCTTTGAGCGGCGTGACAGGCTTAAGACAAGCCTCGCTGCAGCCCTGGAAATCCTTGGCCCGCGAGAGCTTGCTGTTTGCCGCGAATTGACCAAAATACACGAGGAATTTATACTTACCCGTCTTGAGCGGGTGGATGAAGTGCCGGACGAACTGCTCGGAGAGCTGACAATCATCATCGGCCCGCCGGAACGGACGGAACGCCTGTCCGAGGGGGATGTCCGTCGCCTGATTGCCGCAGAGTCCGCAACCGGGCGCTCCAGCCTTAAACCCCGTGAACTGGCGCGCCATCTGCGGGATGCGGCCCGCGGTTGGAGCGTGAAAGAGATTTACGCGTTGCTGACGGAAAATAAAACATAACGGTTTGTGGTCATGAGCAGAAAATCCGTTGACACTTCCATTGCCGTCAATAAAAAAGCCTGGCATCTGTATGAGCTTGCGGAATTTCTGGAGGCCGGCATTGTGCTTACCGGCCCGGAAGTCAAAAGCATTCGTGCCGGCAAGGTCAATTTTATCGACAGCTATGTCGAATTCAGACAAGGGGAGGCCTGGCTTGTTTCCCTGCATATCGCCCCCTACGCCAATGCCGGCTGCGCCGCGCAACAGCAGCCGGATCGCCCCCGCAAACTCCTGTTGCACGAGCGGGAGATTGCTCGCTATGCCGGCTCTGTTGCCCAAAAGGGGCTGACGGTTGTACCCGTGCGCATCTATCTCGCGCGCGGCAAGGTCAAGGTGGAGATTGCCCTTGGACGCGGAAAAAAGCTGCATGATCACAGAGAAAGCCTGAAACGGCGTGCGGCGGAACGGGATATGGCCCGTGAAACGTGATGCGCCGTCCTCCGCTGCAGGCGCCGCTTCTTTGGCAATGCTATCTCGCTTTCTGGATTCTCGGCATTCATGGCGTTGTCTGGCTCAATCCGGCCATTTTTTGCGCGTTTCTTCTGCCCCTTGTTGATTCCCGTCTCAGGCAGCCACACCGTCTTGTTCTTGCTGCCGTTATTTTTATGTGCGGTTTTGTGGCCGCCGGGCGGCAGTTGGCTGTCGCGTCGTTGCCGGAGCGGTTGCCTGGGAACATTGAAGGGAGCCGCGCTCCGCGTTTGTGCGGCCTTGTGTATGGTGTGCAAGGCCTGCCGGACAACCGTCTGCGTGTTTTGCTGGAGGAGTCGCGTTTTCAGAATAACCCCGAAGCCGCGCCGGAAACCGTCTCCGGCCTTGTGGCCTGGACGTGGGAAACTCCGTTGCTTACGCCGCTTGTCGGGCAAAGGGTCTGTCTTGATCGGCGGCCACGTCCGGTTCACGGTTTTGCCAATGAAGGGCTGGAAAATTTCGGCATGTGGTTGCGGAACCAGGGTGTCTCTTTGCAGCTGTGGAGCAGGGGCGAACAGGGCAATCCGCATCTTTCCGGCCAGGGAAGCCCGCTTGCCCGCCGGCGGGAAGAGCTACGGGTGAAATTTTTGGAGGCCCTTGCCTTCAATGACGCTCCAGGTGGCGCGGCAGAGCGGAGCGTGTCCGACATGCCGCAGGGCAGGGCCATACTCGTGGCCTTGCTTTTCGGTGACCGCCGCTTCATCCAGCAGCAGACCATAAACGATTTTTCAGCCGCCACCCTGATGCACAGCCTGGCTCTTTCGGGCCAGCATCTGGCTGTGGCCGGGCTGGTTGGATTGCTCTGCGTTCTGGCGGCGGCCCGGATGTACGCGCCGCTCTATCTTCACAAGCCGCGTCTGGTCTGGGCGACACTGGCGGCCTGCCCGCCAGCGCTCGCATATCTCTGGTTGGGCAGCGCGCCGCCTTCCCTTGTGCGGGCGGGCTGCATGCTGTTTGTCCTGGCCTTCTGGCTGACGCGCCAAAAAAGTTTTACCACCCTTGATGTCCTGTGCGCGGCGGTGCTTTGTATCACTGTGGTCGATCCTTTAAGCGCGCTGGATACCGGCATGCGGCTTTCCGCCATCTGCGTGGGCGTTATCGGGCTGAGCCTGCCTTTTTTGCGCGGCGTGCTTCCCCGGCAAATGGAAAGGGGCGGCGAATCCTTTATTCGGCGTCTCGCCCGTGGTCTTTTGCGGATTTTAGTCCTTTCCCTGCTGATACAGGCCATACTGCTGCCCCTGAATCTTTTGCTTTTCGGCAATGCGGGATTTTGGTTTCCCCTGAATGTCCCCTGGTTGCCGCTGCTGGGATTTCTTGTTCTTCCCGGCGCCGTTCTGGGTCTCGCCTTGCAGGCCGCCGGGCTGGAGCAGGCTGCGCGGGCCATTCTTGATCTGGCGGCCTTGCCTCCCCAGGTACTTGCGGATATGCTGGCCTGGCTGGGCAGCCGCCAGCTTTTGGACATGCCGGCCTTCCTTCGTCCGCACTGGACGGCCCTGCCTTCCTTTGCCGCTTTGGCTTGTGCGGCGGCCCTTGCCGTAGGGAGAAAAAGGCCTCTCAAGGCCGGTCGGCGTCTGTTCGTGCTCGGCTGTGTTTTGTTGTGCGTCGGCCCGGTGCTGCGCATTCAGGAACGGGCTTCCGGCGCGGTACGGCTCAGTGTGTTGGATGTGGGGCAGGGGCAGGCCATCGCGCTGGATGCGCCGGGCGGCGTACGGTTTTTAGTGGATGCCGGAGGAAGTTCTCCACCCCGCTTTGACGCCGGCAGGGCCGTAGTGGCCCCCGTGCTGAGTTATAATGTTCCGCCGCGTTTGACAGCCGTCTTCAGCAGCCATCCGGACGTTGATCATCTTGGGGGCCTTTTGCACATTCTCAGGGCCTTTGAGGTGAATGCGGTTTTTGACAATGGCCGCTCCGCCAGCGGCCAGTTGAGACAGGCCTGGGAGGATTTTTCCTTTCGCAGGCGCAGTCTGCGAGCGGGGGACAGCCTGATCTTGGGCGAGGCGGACAGGGGGTTGCGTCTTGAAGTGCTCTGGCCTCCGCAATTACCGACAAACGGCGGGGAGGGCGTGAGCCGCGAAGGTAGCAGCAATGACGCTTCGCTGGTATTGCGTCTGAGCTGTTTCGGGCAGGGACTGATTCTCATGCCCGGCGATTGCGGGCCGGCGGCGCTCAGTGGCTTGCTGGCCCAAGGCCGCGATGTGAGGGCAAAGATTCTGGTAGCGCCGCATCACGGCTCGGACAAAAGTTTTTGGCCGGATTTTTATAGGGCCGTCAACCCTGATATCGCGCTGGTCTCCTGCGGTTTTCAGAATCGTTACGGACATCCGGGGAAAAAAGTGCGGGATTGGTTTGAGCGGCACGGCATTCCGCTGCTCACCACAGCGGAGAATGGTCAGATACGTCTGGATTTCCCGCCGGACGCTTCCGTGCGTGCGGTGACCGCAAAATTTTGAATCAATTTATTTCTGCAGCGCGGAGGGATTTTGCTGTCCGCCCATCCGGCTGCCGGCATCCGGCGGAGAGAACTGGAGCAGATTGGCCGGCACCTCTCCGGGGCCAGGCAGGGTGAAGGTTTCCGGATTCATGCTGGCCCAGGCGAACCACATTGAATAGTAACCATAAAGCTGTTTCATGGAAGCGCCTTGCATATTGCCTTCCAATGCCTTGCCTGTGGCCGGGTCCCATCGGCTGCGCGTGGCGAGATCGGTCAGGCTGCCGTATTGGCTGACGAACAAAAAAGGTTCCGCCCATATTTTGCGGTCAAAAATGCGGACGACATCCAGTTTGCCGTCATAGACGGCCAACAGGGCTGAAGGGCCGAGGAAAAAATTGACCGCTCCGCGTTTTTTGACATAGGCGATGTCAACAGCCAGCAAAAAATTGTTGTATTCCAGACAGAGCATGGGTGTTTTCTTATGAAAACGCTTGTCCAGGTGCTGAATGGGATAAACGAGGAGATCATTGTCGTAATATGTGCCCTGTTTCATGTAATTGCCGTAGGGGTCGCGCCCGTAGGGGCGATGGCCGGACGGCAGGGCCAGCACGCGCGCATCGGGAAAACCCCGACTCGCCGCCCCCCAGGTTGTCCAGAAAACGGGCAGCATGGGCAGACCGCGGCCCAGAAAAGGGCCATCAAAGGCCATACCTGTTTCCTGAAGCCAGAGACTGCCGGAATTGCGGTCAATCAGTACGCTGTTGCCGTCATAAAGGCGGCCTTCCAGGTCGAAGATCAGGTTGATGCCATGCATTGAAGCGTTGTAGGCCATAAGCGTGCCGGTTATCGGGCAGTAGGTGACGGCATAGGCGGCATCATCAATGACCTCGTTGACGACCTGATGCCAGACCATAATGTTTTGTGGATAGATACGCGGACCGTCCGGCAGCATGACCACAAACACAGGCTCATTCCGGCTCATGTTTAAATCCGCGTCCTGCACGCGGTCATAGCGGGGGCGGTAGAGCACGGGGATGGCCCCGTAGCTGACGTTGGTCTGCACCAGTTTTTTGGAGACAGCGGCGAGCTGCTCCAGATTTTTTGGTCTGCCCCAAGCGGATTCCGCAAACAGAGCAAGGGCTGACGACAGGACGGCGCAGGCGAAGAATAACCGCGATATTCCCGGATTATGCGTCATCATCGGTATGGAATGCGTTATGGAGATAATCCCGCAGGGCTTGGGGCCATGGACGAGGAGGCTGGCCCAGAAAGGCGCCGAGCTTTGTCGCGTCAAGGACAGACCACGCCGGGCGCCGGGCTTTCTGCGGCCACTGCTCCGAAGTGATGGGAATAACTTGGCAGGCCCCTCCGGCAAGGGCAATGGCCTCAGCGGCAAGTTCAGCCCAATTGGCCTGTTCGCTGTTGACGGCATGCCAGATTCCGGTGGCCCGTTTTGCCGCCAAGGCGAGGCTCCACCGGGCAAGATCCAGCGTGTAGGTGGGCGAGCCGGTCTGGTCAAAAACAACCTCCACGCTGTCCGCTGTGCGGCTTTTATGGAGGATTGCCTGCACAAAATTTTTTCGGCCCGGCCCAAAAAGCCAGGCGGTACGCAACACGCAGGCTCTGCCCGGCAGAGTTTTCAGTACCGCCCGTTCTCCGGCGAGCTTGGTGAGGCCGTAAATTGAAAGGGGAGCCGGTGTATCGTCTTCCCGCCAGGCGTGCTCGCCCTGTCCGGAAAAAACGAAATCCGTACTGAAATGCACAAGATGGCCTTGTCCCATTGACTTGAGTATATGGGCGAGGGTATCGGGTAGGGCGCAGTTTAAAAGCCGCGCCTGTCTGGGCCGTTCTTCGGCGTCATCTACCCGTGTCCAGGCCACGGCGTTGAATACCACATCCGCCGCGCTTTTGGCAAGGCGTTTTGCAAGAAAGGCGCTGTTCGTCACATCGCCGTCCGCCCGTCCGAGGGTTTCCACCCCCCAGCCCTCTTCAGACAACACGCGCGTCAAGGCCCGGCCCAAAAGGCCCGTCGCGCCGCCGAGCACGAGCGCTTTCGGCATGGTGGGCCTTTGTTGCGTGTCAGAATGCGGCATGGTCTTTCCAAGGCAAACCGGCCCAAACATTTTTATTGAACCGGTTTGGTTTGAGCAGCACTACGCCGCATGTTTCGTCGACTTCAGGCCCAAGGTCGCTGCAGCTCTTTTACGCGCGGGCGCTGTCCGTCCGTCAATTCCAGGGTCACGCTGCTCTGCTCCGGGTCGCAGCTCTTTTACGCGCGGGCGCTGTCCGTCCACCCACTGCCTTCTGCGGCCTTGCGGCGGTACTATCGGGGAACGGCAAGGCGCGGCGTACCCTCCCCCCTCCGACAATGCGGTGTAAAAATTAGCGTTTATTTCCTGTGGAAGTCAACCGGCTTTTTCCTCCGGTAGTGCTTTGGTTTGGGATTGTCAGGGAGTGGTTCAACGCGCCCCGCCCCAGAACCGAGAAAAAATGGCCGGGAGGCCGTCCTGTGGGTTAAGTGTTTTCCAATCATGCCGATTTGTTGCTTGCCGTCTCAAGAGAACGGCTGTACCGTTGGTTTTGTTTTTGATGTCATTATTTTAAAGTCTGCAACAGGTCTGTGGAGGTTGTCATGGGTATTGTTCTGGATGCGGTGATACTTTGCGGGATCGCCATAGTGGCCTTTGCGCGTCCGGAGGGGTTCATCCTGGGAATTTGTCTGGCCGGCCTCGCCCTGTGCGTCGCGGCGAGTCTGTTCCTGCGGCTGACAGGCAACAAAACCCAGAAAGCTCTGGCGGATTTTCTCAATGAGTTGGATAACGGACTGGGCAATGAGCGGGGCCAGACGGAAAAAACCGCGCCTGTGCCTGCCGACGGCCTTGCGGAACGCCTGCGCGGGCATGTTGCGCATATTCAGGACTCGCTCCGGCTGACGAAGGAGGAATTCGCGGCGAAAACGGCGGAGATGCGCGCCGAGGCGGAAAGCCTCACGGCCCGCTTCGACGGCGCGGAGAAGCGGGAAAAAGAACTGGCGGACAAACTTTCGCAGGGTGTGCCCGCGATGGAAAAGGCGCGCGCTGTCTGCGGCAGGCTTTCGGCCAATGTGAATGATCTTTCGCGGCTTGTGGTCAATGTGGAAAACGGCGTGAATACGCAGCATGTCCGTTTGGGGGAGAGCGGCCAAGCCATGGAGAGCAATGCCAGAAGCGCGGCAGAGGCCGCCGGCGTCACCCACGATCTTTTTGACATGGCGCAGACTTCGCGCGTCAAGGCAACAACCGGCGAAAAGGAAGTACAGGAAGTCACCACTCTGATGGAGAGCGTGAGAAATGTCATCACCCAATTGAAGGCGGCCATGGACGGACTGGGGACAACAGCCGGCAGCATCAGCCAGATTATGGTCATGATCAACGAAGTGGCCGACCAGACAAATCTGCTTGCCCTGAACGCGGCCATTGAGGCTGCCCGCGCCGGCGAGGCCGGCCGGGGTTTTGCCGTGGTGGCCGATGAGGTACGCAAACTCGCGGAAAAGACCATGGGGGCGACCAAGGAGGTGGAAACGGCCGTGCACGCCATCCAGGAGGAAACCCAGCGCACCGTGCGCACGGTGGACAATGCTGCCGAAATTGCCGTGAACGGGGCGGAACGTGCTTCCCGCGCCGGCGGCTTCATGCGTGACATCGTTCTTGACATGGACAATATAGCCGAACGCTTGCAGGGCATCGCCCAGGGAGCCGCAGAACAGGCTGAAGTGAGCGCCAAGACCAGCGGGGCCATTGAGGATGTCCGCCACATCGCCGACGAGACGGCGGGGAGCATGAATACCTTCATGGCCTCGCTGCTTTCCTGCAAGACGGGCATGGAGGAGTTGGATCTCATCGTCAATGCGCTGGCGACGGGCGATTACGCGCAGGCTGCTTCCGACAAGTTTGTGCAGTGGACGGTAAAGCTGGATCTGGGCGTGCCCCTTATTGACAGCCAACACAAGCAGCTTTGCGGCTATATCAATGACCTTTACGCGGCAATGAAAGCCAATCAGACGCGTGGAGAGCTGCGCAATGTCGTCAAGAAACTGCGCGACTACACGGCCTCGCATTTCAGCGACGAGGAAAAACTGTACAGCGCCTCACAGTATCCCGGCACAAAAGAGCATAAAGCCATTCACAAAAAATTTGTCGCCCAGCTTGATGACTTTGAAAAGCAGCTTAAAGACGGTACGGCCACGGTCAGCATGGAGCTGCTGACCTTTCTCAAGGACTGGCTCATCAATCATATCGCCGGCACTGACCCCGGCTATGTGCCGTATCTCCAGAGTTAGAGCATTTCATTACTTGAAATGCCCTGAGGCTGTTGACAAAGTCCTCTTTGGCAACAGCCTCTTAAGTTCATTTGTAATACGCCGATAAGCACTGCGGGCAGTATAAAAAGTCAGGGATGCTCCTGTAGCAACTGACAATGCGGATACCGTTTTGGTAATCAGTAATTAAGAAAGGGGGACTCTGGGTATGACGACAAAAATCAAAATTATCGCCGGTTTTGTCCTCATGATTCTGTTGAGCGGCATGATGGCGGGGATAGGCTGGCGCAGCCTGGGCAACGCGTCGGACGGTTTCAACGATGTCGCGCGTCGCAGCGGAGTTGCCGTGCTCTTCTCGAATCTGGTCGCGACGCTCAATGATATGACCACATGTTCGGCGCGTTTCATGTATTCCCGCGACGCCGGTCAGGTGGACGCCGCGTTGAAAGACCTCGACAAGGCCGCAAGCATGCTCAGAGAAGCCAATGCGCAGGTGTCAAATCCCCAGGATAAGGCCGTGATGAATGAGACGGACAAGGCCTTCCCCTCGATACGGGAGAACATCGGGCAGCTTGCGGCCGGCGTACAGAAGCTTGTGAAATCTTATACCGATGTGGTGCGCCCGGCGGAGTGGCAAGTGCAGGAAATTTTCAACGGCCTTGAAAAAACAATGATAGAGGCCGGCAACATCGCCGCCATGCGGGAGCTGACCCATGCCGCCCACGCCTTGGCCAACTGCAGGGCCGTGTCGGCCCGTATGGCCATGTCATACAGCGAAAAAGACGGTGAACGGGTTCTCGCCCGCCTGAAAGAACTGGGCGAGGCTTTGTCCAAAATTGATCCCCTCCTTCAGACGGAAGCCGGACGTGTGGAATTCGCCAGACTGACGAGCGCTTACAACATCATGCTCAAAGCCGGACAGGACAATGTGCGGGAAGTGTCCGCCATGCAGGAAGTCCTGCAACACTACCTCAGCCAGGTTGGAGGGGTTAAGAAGACGGTGGCCCAATTGCAGGAAAATGTGAGCGCCCGCATGCGCGATGGCAGCCGTGAAGTGGCTGCGTCCAACCGAGACGCCCAGACGCAGATGCTGGCGCTTTCCGGCGGAGCTTTGCTGTTCGGCGCGATCATAGCCATATTCATCATTGTCGGGCTGGTTCGCGTCCTCAATACATTGCGGAATTTCGCCGAATCCATAGCGGAGGGCGATTTCAATGCGCACCTCAATATCCGGGAAAAAGGCGAAATCGGAATGATGACGGAATCCTTGCGGGCGATTCCCGCCACGTTGAACAAGATGCTTGAGGAATACAAACGCATGGAAAGGGAAATCAGTTGCGGCATTCTGACGACAGCGGGCAACGTGGGCGAGTTCCGGGGCGAATTCGCCACCCTGATCAACGGCACGAACAATATCCTGGAGCGTCTCCGCAT
>JAITGC010000056.1 GCA_031280915.1 Desulfovibrio sp.
GCCCAGACCCGATCTGAGACATCATGCCGACGGTGTGCTGGCTGCATGTTTCCTCCTGTTTTGTAAGGAGGATACCACAAAACTACGCCAAACAAAAGTCTATTGACGACACTATCTAGTCTCTTTGCTCGCATTAAAAAATTAATTTTCCCGCGACCTACTATCGGGCTAAAAATTCAGCGGATGAAAAACTCTGAATGTGTTCAGACAGAGGAACAAAACCTCCTTGACAAATCGCCTTTTGGGTATATATTAAAAGTATATACTCGTCGGAGGTCACCATGCAACAAGCCAAATTATTCCAAAACGGGCAGAGCCAAGCGGTTCGACTGCCCAAAGATTTTCGTTTTGAGGGCGACAGCGTTGCCATCAAGCGCGTGGGCAAGGCGGTTGTGCTTTTGCCGTACAATGAGCCGTGGGATATCCTTCTGGACTCCCTTTCGCTTTTCTCCTCCGACTTCATGGATGAGCGCGTTCAGCCACCAGTTGATGTTCGGGAGGGTTTTTGATG
This sequence comes from Desulfovibrio sp., assembly GCA_031280915.1. Lineage (GTDB taxonomy): Bacteria > Desulfobacterota > Desulfovibrionia > Desulfovibrionales > Desulfovibrionaceae > Desulfovibrio. Next base: position 512 of record JAITGC010000056.1, read on the forward strand.
CGCGTTCTTCTGGACACCAATATCTGCATTTACATGATAAAAAACAAACCGCCGGAAGTGCGTAAGCACTTTGAGCAGTTTGTGCCGGGGGATATCGCCATATCCTCCATTACCGTTGCCGAACTCCAATATGGGGTCGAAAAGAGCGCGGCCAGGGAGAAAAACGCTTTGGCCTTGGAAGCCTTTTTGTTGCCCTTGGAGATTGCCCCCTTTGATGCCGGATCCGCGTTTGCCTATGGGAAAATCAGGTCAGAACTTGAAAGACAGGGCAAGCCCATCGGCAGCATGGATATGCTTATTGCCGCCCAAGCCATAGCGCAGGATTTCACGCTTATCACGCATAATCTAAAAGAGTTTGAACGAATTCCCGGCGTTAGGTGCGAAACATGGGTTAATTCATAGCGGGTGCATTCGGTCAATTTGAATCCCTGCTTGTCCATCAAATTGAAGCCAGTGACTATGTGCATAAAAGATATATTTTACGCCAAAGAAAAAATAAATTCATCAAATATTAAGGCTAATTACCTGTACTAGTTCTAAGGCCATCATTTCCTTCGAACTAACGATGTGAGTAATTTTGAGAGTAATAACATTTGACTGTACTTAATAATATTAATTATATAGCTATGTTATTAAAAAATTAAGACTCCCACCCTCTCCGCCAGAATTTTGTTTTTATTGGAGCGATTTCATTTTGAAATCGCCCTGGCGGTGAGGAAGGGAACCCGGCAGCGGCTCAGTGCTCACGCTTACCGCCGCCCTCCCCGGCGGCCGCGCCCCTCGCCGGAATGTGAATGATCCCGGTGGCCGCCGTCGCGGTCGCCCCGGCGAAAGCCCTCGTCGTCATCCCGGCGGTCACGGCCGCCGCCCCTTTCATGCCGGGCATCGCGCCGGTCCTTTTCCCGTTCCCGCTCCCGCCGTTCATCCCTCATATGACGCCGCTCATCCCGCCGGGCATTGCGTTCATGCTCAAGCCTCGCCTGCCCAGCCGCCGCTCCGGCGCGATACGCGCGCTCCGCTTCATAATTTCGCATCCGGTAATAATCATAATGATCATGGCCGTCATATGGCGCATGGGTACCGTAGGGGCCGTCCTCGGCATAGGGAAACAGGGAACAGCCGGCCAGGCCGAAAAATACCGCCAGAACAAGCGCGCCGGCCAACGATCCGGATATGGCGGATGTGAAATGACGCATGGCGTTACCCTCCAACGAAAAAGTGTCGATTCTGTGCGGAAGGCCTTTACAGCCACAGGGTATCCCCTGTCCATAAAAGGTCAAGAGCAAAAAAGGCCATGCGGGCTTACGGCGAACCGGCCGGCCAGCCGGCTCCTTTTTCACTGGAAAGAACAAAACTTCCGGAGTATGATGGCGGGGCGGCAGAGCCGCCGGAGCGAGCCGGGAACCATGTTTTTCGGCGGAGCGGTCTCCATAAATCGGCCATTGGCCGATTTACGACATGAGTTGTAGTCACTTCAAAACCGCAACAGGAGAGCCCATGTCGGAAGTCCGGCAGAACATCATTGACGACCTTTCGTCGCTGACCACGGAATCCTGGCGGACATTCCGCATCATGGCCGAAATGGTGGAGGGCTTTGACGCCCTGAACAAGCTCGGGGCCGACTGCGTTTCCATTTTCGGCTCGGCCCGGGCCGAGCCGGGCGACAGGGCCTACCAGGATGCGGAAAAGATCGCCTCCGGGCTTGTGCGGGCGGGCTTCGGCATCATCACCGGCGGCGGCCCCGGCATCATGGAAGCGGCCAACAAGGGCGCCAGCGAGGCCGGGGGGGCGTCTGTGGGGCTGCACATTCACCTGCCCCATGAGCAGGGCTGCAACCCCTATGTGACCACGCGCTGCAATTTCAAGTATTTTTTCGTCCGCAAGCTCATGTTCGTCAAATACGCCATGGCCTATGTGGTCATGCCCGGCGGCATGGGCACCATCGACGAACTCTCGGAAGCCTTTGTGCTGGCCCAGACGGGCCGCACGCGGCCCTTCCCCATCATACTCTATGATTCCGCCTACTGGAACGGCCTGCTGGCCTGGCTGCGCAACACCATGGCAGGGAACGATTTCATCCGGGAGGACGAACTGGACCGCCTCATCACCGTTTGCGACACGCCGGACGAGGTCATACGCTATCTGGCGAGGATCATTATTGTATAAGCCGCGTCCCCGCGTTTTTGAGCCGGCCGGGCCGAAGCAGCCCCCGCCGCCCGGCCACAGCTGGGAAGAATTGATGGCCGGGGCCTTGCGCCTTGCCCGCCAGGGAGCCGAGGCCGGGGAAGTGCCGGTGGGGGCACTGATTGTGGGGCCGGGGGGGGATATTCTGGCCGAGGCCCACAACGCGCCCATAGCCCTGAACGATCCCACGGCCCACGCGGAAATCCTGGCTCTGCGCGCGGCCGGGAAAGCGGCGGGCAACTGCCGGCTCGCCGGCTGCGTCCTTGTGGTCACTCTTGAGCCTTGCCCCATGTGCGCGGCGGCCCTTGTGCAGGCCCGCATCGCGGGCCTTGTTTTCGGCGCGGCGGACGAGACCGCCGGGGCCGTCATCTCCCGCGCGGAATATCTGGATTTTCCGTCAAATCACAAAGTCTGGCACATGGGCGGCCTCCTGGCGCGGGAATGTTCCGCCCTGCTGCGCGGTTTCTTCGCTCAAAAGCGCATGTCTTCGAGCGGCTGAAACCCTGACCGGAACAATTTTCTTTAACACTTGCCTCGGCCAGCATATATGCCCCGCCCCGAAGGACTTCGCCACCTCAGCAATAAGGAGTAGAGATGAAATATTTCAAAAAAATTATTCCAGCGCCGCATCATCCTGTAGGATGGTTTCATAATCTTGCCCGCCATAGAACAAGCCGATGATGAAAACTTGTTTTGCCTCTTCGTCCACCTCAAAGGCGATGACTGCCCGCTTTTTGTAATTGGTGATACGCAAACCAGGGCGCACATCATCGCGCGCAGTTCCGCGAATGAGGAATGTGTGCAGGCCTTCGCAATAGCTGACAATGGCCTCAGTGTATCCCGCCGCTATATCCGGTGAAGCTGCATCGGCGATATGGTTGTATAAGGCCGCAAGCTGTTCTTCGGCTTCCGGCGAAAATATTAGCGACAGTTCATTTTCTTTTGGCGTGTTCGGCGGCAAGCCGGGCGCGCACATGGCCAGCGGTAACAGCGCGAGACGGATCAGCTTTTAACGCATCATAGGCCGGGCCTACCTGGTGGTGAAGCCAGCTTTCCACCGCCTTGTCACGAGCCATAAGAGTGCGTAGGCCATCGCGGATAACCTCGCTTTCAGACGCATATTCACCCGTTTGCACCTTGGCCTTTACCGCACTTGCCATTTCGTTAGGCAAGGTAATGCTGAACTGTTGTGTTGTTCTCATATTCACCTCTATTTGATTGAGTGGGATTTAATCCTATCATAAAATGCAAGATAGTCAAATGAGGTTCACCTGGCCAACCGCTGGCTGAAAAGTATGCTCTTGCTCTCTACTCCTCTGTGGTTTGAGACCTCGGCCTTCAGGCCGATTGCGCCCCGGCTCAATTTCAGAAGCGCAAACAAAATCGGCCGGCCCCGTGAGGAGCCGGCCGGCCTGTTTTGTTCGCGCCCTCGCGGGCGCGGGAATCAGCTGTCTTAAACCTGGAGGCTCTCCGCCAGGACGAGGATGGTCAGGGTCTCGGCCACGCCGCTGGGCTGCATCACGCTTGTGGTAAAGGCGAGGTAGCCGTCCGCATTCGCGGGAATCGCGCTTGGGTCCTGCGTCCAGCGGCCGTCAAGGGCCACCTGGCCGTTATCCACGGTGAGGCCCAGGCTGGCCAGGGCGCCCAGGTTGGTGATGCCGCCGGCGGTGCTGCCGCCGCCGCCCACAAGCACCACGTCGATGTCTTCCAGGCTGTCGCTCGCAAAGAGGTCATCAACGCTGCCCATGTCCTGCAGGCTCACCAGGAAGTCCACTCCGGCCCCGCCACTGTAGAAGTTGTCCGTACTGCCGGGGTTCACGATGAAGAGGTCGTTGCCGTCCCCGCCGAAGAGCTGGTTGCCCTCGCCCGTGATGCGGATGACGTCGTCGCCGTCCCCGCCGAAGATGACGTTGTCGCCGCCGCTCACGGTGATGCGGTCATTGTCGTCCGTGCCCAGCACATAGGTGTCGTCGTGGCCGCCGGTGTAGACGTGGGGAATAGAGGAACCATCGTTCACCGTCGCCAAATTATCGGCGTCGATATGCACGGTGAAAGACGTCTGGGAGGATTGGCCTTCCTCGTCGGTCACCCTGACGGTGAAGACGTCGTTCAGGCTCCCGCTGCTTCCGGCGAGGGCGCGCAAGGTGTCCAGGTCGCCGTTGAAGGTATACTCGTACGTGCCGTCCGCGGCAAAGACCAGGTCGCCGTATTGCCCGTGGACAGTGGCTCCGGGCGCGCCGGAGGAACCCCCGTGGCCCGTGACTTGCAGCAGCAGGTCGTCGGTGGCGGTTTCGGCGTCGCTGATGTTCAGGCTCACGCTGCCCGTAATAACCTGGGAAGCTATGAGCTGGTTGCCGTCAAAGCCCGCGGCCGCCGCGAGGTTGCCGATGTCCAGGACGCCGGAGCCGCTGACGCTGATGGTCGGAAGCTCGTTGAAGGTCGTCACGGTAAAGGTGACCTGCTGTTCGGCATAACCGCCGTGCCCGTCCTCAACCCTGACGGTGAAGGTTTCCTGCTGTCCTGTATTTGTCTTGCAGGAACGATCGACGGTGTAGACCAGTTGACCGCCGCTCCGGGTCAGCGTGCCGTACGTGCCGTGCAGTGCCCCGGTGCTGAAGCCGCCCGAACCGTCGCCGATGCCGAATTTGACGGTCAGGGCCGCGTCATTGAGATCAACGTCGGCCAGGGCCAGGGCCAGGCTCGCGGAGGCCCCGAGATGGGCCGCGTCTTCCACAACCGTGGTCGAGCCGGTGATGGAGATTGTGGGGTTGTCGTTACTGCCGTTGACCGTCACGCTGACCGGCTGATCGGTATAACCGCCGTGGCCGTCCGTCACGCGGATGGTGAAGGAGTCTGCCGCGTTCTGGCCCGCGCCCAGTTTCCTGGCCTTGTCCTCATCCAGAGTATAGGTGTAGGTCACCTGGCCGGTGCCGGAATCATAGCCGGTGATCATAAGGCTGCCGTAGCTGCCTGTGCCGGAACCGACAACGGCCGGCGTGAGGGTGGTCAGGGCATCGTCCACATCCGTCACCATGAAGAAGCCGGTGCTGGTGATCAAACCGCTGCCATAGTGTTCGGTCACGGGGGCCATGGACTGGACATCGCTTATCACCGGCGTGTCATTGGCGCCCTTGACGGTGAAGGTGACTTCCCTGACCACCAGATTGCCGGTATCGTCCCGTACCCATACGGTGAAGGTTTCCGTGCGCTGCTCTCCAACCTGCAAGGCCTGCACCGGCCCGGTCTGGGAGAGATTGTACTCAAGGTTGCCGCCGGCGTTCACCTTCAGGGTTCCATAGGTTCCGGTAATGGAGCCGGACTGCGCCCCGCCCCAGGCGCCGGCACTCTCCACGCCCGCACTGAGCCTGATTTCGGCATGGTCGCCGGCGTCGGGATCCACGATGCTCATGGGCAGGATTGTTTTGGTTCTGCCGTCTTCGTGATTGATGGCCTGCAGGATGGCATTGCCCGTGATGGTCACCACGGGATCGTCGGCATTGCCCGTCACCGTGACGGCAAGGGCCTGCCCGGCGCTGTACCCGCCGTGGCCGTCATAGGCCCTGACCGTGAAGGTATCGGCCCCGGTATCGCCGCCCTGCACCTTGCCGTTGCAGACGTACTTGTTGGCGCCCGTGCCGGCGTTGTAATACAGGGTGCCGTACGCGCCCGCCACCTTGTGGGTATAGCCCGCCTGCTCGCCCGTGGCGACCCCGCCGGTGACCACAAAGGTGAGGGTGTCATTGTCGGGGTCGGAACCCGTAAAGGCCGTACCGATGACAGTGCCCCTGTCGGCCGGAACGTCCACTTCCGTAACAGCGAGGCCGGACACCGCATTCAGCACCGGAGGATGGTTCTGGCCGGTGACCGTGACGCTGATGACCTGCTTGACCAGCGTGCCGTGGCCGTCGTCCACCAGAATGGTGAAGGTCTCCGTTTTGGAAGTATGGCCGATGGTCGCCGCCTTGGCGTTGTCCAGATCATAATGATAGGTCAGCGCCCCGGTGGCCGGGTCATAGCCGTCAATGGTCAGCGTGCCGTATGTGCCGTCGGCGGAGCCGCTCAGGCCGGAGTTCGCTGTTGCGGGCAGGTTGCCAAAGCCCACGGTAAAGTCGCCCGTCGCCAGAGCGTCGTCCACGTCGGCGACCTTCATGCTGCCGTTGCTGGTCAGGACGCCGTTTTCCGCCACTCCGGGCAGGGCGGTGACATTGCTGATGACCGGCACATCGTTCACGCCCTCAATGGTGACGTCGAGGTTGTAGGGCTGGCTTTTTTCGCCGTGGCCGTCAGTGGCCACCACCTTGAAGACGTCGTGCAGGAAGTTGTCCACGTTGGCCGGCTGCGCCTTGGCGTTGTCCAGGGTATAGGTGTAGCTGCCGTCGGGGTTCAGCTTCAGGACGCCGTACTCGCCCCTCCAGGTGGTGGGGCCGATCTTGGTGACGCCGTTGCCGGTAAGAACCGTGTAGTGAAGTTCCCCCACCACGGCGTCGGGATCCACACCCAGCACCTGGCCGCTGACCTGCTGATGGGCCGGGTCGTCCTCCACCACCACAGACGGGCTGTTGCCCGTGATGATGGGCACGGTGTTGGTGCCCGTCACCGTTACCGTGACCGTGGCCGAGGTGCCGTTGTCGTTGGTCCTGCCGCCGTTGACCCATATCCTGATGTCGAAGCTGATCTGCTCGCCCACGCCCAGGGCCTGCATGCCGTCTGTGGGGATAAAGGCATACTCGCCGGAGGCATTGATGCTGAAGTCGCCGATGTGCACCCATGCGCCGTTCAACAGGGCCCAGGTCTTGCCGTCATCGGCGGTGTAGGTCTTGTAGGTTTCCTCGTCATCGGTCTGCGGATGCGACTGGGAGCCGACGCCGTGCAGGCTGAACAGCGCGTTTTGGGCGTCGCCGTAGTCCACATCAAAGACCAGGGCCTTGCCGTGCACGCCGTCCGTATCGGTTTTCAGCATGTCCAGAGAGCGCCCGGCGCCGGGGATGTCGTCATCCTCGCCGCCCAGCAGCGCCAGGAAGGGCCTGTCTTCGTCGCCGTTGATATTGACGGTGACGGTTTTGTCCACCACGCCGCCGTGCCCGTCGTCAAGGCGCACCACAAAGGTTTCGGAAAGGCTTTCCCTGTCTCCGCCGGGCTTCAGCTCCTGCACGGCCCGCAGATCGTTGTTCAACTGATAGTAGAAAGTGCCGTCCGGCCTGAGGAAGAGGGTGCCGTAGCCTCCCGTGGCGTAGGAGCCGAAGGCCCCGCCGCCCGTGCCGATGCTCACGCTGACCTGGTCCCCGTCGTAATCGGCGAGGTCCGCCACGTTGCCCACGTTGCTGAGCACAAGGTCGTTTCCGTTGAAGTCGTCTTCCCTCACGGTCAGCTCGTTGGTTACCGTGGCCGTCGGCGGCGTGTTCTGGCCGTGCAGGTGAATGATCAGGCTGCCGTTCGACGAGAGCGGATCGTTGTGGGCAAAGTCGCCGTCATCGGTGACGGTGATGGCGAAGTTTTCCCGCCAGCCGCTGTCATGGGGTATGTTCAGGCCGGGCTTGACGGTGTAGGTGTACGTGCCGTCAGCGGCCAGGGCAAGGTCACCGTACTGGCCGTGTATGACCCAGTTGCCGGAGCTGACCGTGACAACGTTCGCGGCCGTCTCGTCCGTCGGGCTGAAGGTCAGGTTGTTGGAGTCATCCTTGTCGCGGTCGGAACCCTCCAGCTTCCCTGTAACGGTCTGGTTGCCGTAATTATTGGGATCCGCCTGACCGGCGGCTTCCTCGGCCGGGGTTTCGTACACGTCCCGCTCCCCATGGAAACTCGGCCTGTCGCTGGTGCCGATGACCTGGAAGGGCAGATCAATCTCTCCGGGCGTGCTGTAATACGCCCCGGCCGGATTGCGATCCGCGCAGCCGATTTTGACGTCCACAATGTCCACCACCTGGCCGCCGTCCAGCTTCTGCACAATATCGCTCATGCTGTCCAGGATGAAGACATACTCGCCGGTCTTGGGATTGATGCTGAAATGGCCGTACACATTGCCCTGGTCGTCCAGGGCGGGCACGCTCTGAACATGACTGGTGGCAATAACATTGCCGCCCGCATCCTTTGTCTCAACAATGAAATAATAATACCTGCCGTCCACATTGCCGCCGACCCTGCCGTGCACCTCAATCTGCATGTTGTTCTCAAAGGCCGGGTCCCCGTTGGAGCCGTAATTGGTGCTCTGGTGGCCGGTGTATTTGTCGCCGCCCGACAGAGTGGTTACATCTGTGGCCGGATCAAAGTGATCAGTGCCCTGGTTGATGCCCCAGCCGTCTTCGTGCACGTGACTGGGCGTCACGGTTATCGGCGTGTTCGGGGGCTGATAGAGATCGTTGGGATCGGGATTACCCGGAGTCCAGGTGCCCGGCAGCCTGGCGTTTTCGCCCAGTTCCACCTTGACCGTGTAGCCCTCGGAATAGGCGCCGTTGACATCCCTGGCGTAGACGGTGAATTCGTCGTGCAGCTTTCCGCCTCCGCTGATGGCGGCCTCAAGGGCCGCCTGGGCCCCGGCGTTGTTCACGTTGAAGTGGTAGGCGTATTCGCCGGTGTCGGCGTTGATGGTCACCGACCCCCACTGCGTGTAAACGGTCTGCACGGGCACCACATTGTGGTCCTTGTCCAGGGCGAGGAAGCAGAAGACCACTTCGGCGCTCTCCTCGGCGTGGGGATAGGGCTGCCCGGGGCTGTTCTGCACCGTGCCGCCCGTGCCCAGGTTTGACGAAGCGTCGCCCACCGCCCGGTAGACGAGGTTGTCCCAGTCTTTGGCGTTGAAATGGCCGGTGATCCGGTATTCCGCGTCCAGATCATGGAATTCGGCCCAGTTGGAGCCGCTGGCGTAGGAATTGAGGTCATGGGCCAGGACATCCAGTTCCGGCCGGTCATTGGCCCCGTGAACGGTGATCTTCAGATCGCCTGTGGAGGACTTGCCCGAACTGCTGTCTGTCACCTCAACGGTAAAGTGCATGTCGGGCTGTTGCCCGGGCTTCAGGCTTTGCGTGGCCGGGGCGTCGTTGTTCAGCACGAATTCGTACCTGCCGTCGGACGCCAGGTAGAGGGCGCCGTACTGGTTGGCGAGGGTCATGCAGTTTTCCGTGCCGGAGCCGAAATTGTGTGAGCCGGCGCTTCCCCCGACAATGCTGTACACCCAGACGCCGTGGTTGGTGCCCGATGTGCTGGTGTCGCTCACGAGATTGCCGGTAACGCTGTCCGGGCGGTCCGCCGCATGGTAGGCCGGATTGGGCGCAAGGCCGCCGCTGCCGTCATAAACAAGGGGCGGAGCGGATGCCCAGCCGTCCTCGTCCATGTCTTTCGGGGCCGGATTCAGGGCGGGCGTGGCCAGCATGTCAACCAAGGTAATGGTCACAACCTCGTTGGTGTACGCGCCCTGTGGGTCGGTCACCCGCACAGGAACCAGGATTTCCAGCGGATTGGAGGGGTCGAGGGACTGAAGGCGCAGTTTGCCCTCCTCGCTCAGTTCAAAGGTGTAGCTGCCGTCGGCCTTGATTACGCAGAGGCCCCAGCCCGGCACAAGCACCATGCCGCTCGGCTCGCCCTCGTCGAGATCGCCGAAGGCACCGTTCTGCTCCAGGGGCACGTTGATCAGGCCCGTAACCTTGAGATTATACGCGCCCGTTTCCACAGAGCCTCTGTCCTCGCTGTCCGGATCCCTGGTGTCCAGGATGCCGGTAAACACAAAGGGGTAGTCCTCGCTGTTTTGGGCTTCGAAGTTGTCGCCCACAAAATCCGGCCGGTCGTTGACGCCCACAATGCTGATATTGACGTTGGCTTCCGCCGTGTTGTTGTAATTGTCCACCAATTGGACCTTGAAGCTGTCCTTGCCACGATCGCCGACGTTCAGCTCATCGACGTACGGGTCGATGTTGTTCAACTCGTAATGGTAGTCATATCCGCCGTCAACGGTATTTTCCGTAATGGTCACCGTGCCGTGGGGGGTCGAGATGATCCATGCGCCGGAGAAGCTGTCATAGGCTGAATCGGTCATGTCGCCCAACTTGTGCCATATGTTGTCCTTGTCCAGCACGCTGTAGGTCACCGGGCCGGGGTGGTTGCCGCTGGTGACGGCCACAATGCGTCCGTCGGCCTCGGGCTGGCCCGGATCATCCACATATGTGGGCCACTGGTAGTGCAGATTGGCCATATCGGGGGCAACGCCCGCTTCAATGACGGTCTGGCTCGGCTGCAGGGCCACGAGGTCAAACTTGCTGCTCTCTTCGGTGCCGACGACATTAATGACCAGGGTCTGAGAATCATACGCGCCGAAGCGGTCACGCGCCGTGAAGGTGAATTTCTCCTCCACCACCTGACCGTTGACCAGGGCCTGGGACTTTTCATAGTCCAACTCATAATGCCAGGTGCCGGCGCCGTCGGCGCCGCGGTCATAGAACAGGGTTCCGTATTTGCCCTCGATTTCGAGATGGTTGTCGCCCGCGCTGGAGGCGGTGTCCGTTTTGGATGTTGTGACGGGGTTGAGCGGATCCGTGTTGTCGGTAAAGACGATGCGGATGTCGTGCCCGGCCGCCATGTCGCCGCTGTCTATATCGGTCCAGGCCAGTGTGCCGTTGACCGACTGGTGAACGGCGTCGTCGCCCCTGACATAGAGATTTCCGTCAGCATCAAGATCGGCTGTGGGATACGCCACGGTCAGAACCGGCTGGTCGTTGGAGCCGATCACGGTGACGGTGATGGTGGTTTCCGCCGTGGCGCCGTGATTGTCCGTCACTGTGGCGGTAAAGGTGAAGACGGCGCTCTGGTTTTCGTACAGTTGATCCGCCTTGCCGCCGGGCGTGTCGTCCAGGACGAACGTCCACCGGCCGTCCGGCTGCATGGTCAGGGTGCCGTAGTCGTTGATGATGCTGCCGACGGTTGTGGCGTGATCCGCGGTCAGGGCGAAAACCAGCGTCGGCGTTCCACCGCTGCCGTCGTTGTCGCTGTCCGCATCCGTGGCGCGCAGATTGCCGGAGACTTCCAGCCTGTGCCGCCCGGGGGTGACGTCGCCGTCCTGGGTGGCGGTGTTTTCCGCCGGATTGACATCCCCGGCCGTGTTGTAATTACCGGTGGACGCGGCGTACACGCCGGATTCCCTGACGGCGCCCGTGACCACGCAGTTGGGCATGTCAAAGCGCGGCGTGTCGTTGGTGCCCTCAATGGTCACCGTGAAGGAATGGTCGGCGCTTGAGCCGTGGCCGTCGTCCACCGTGATGACGCAGTTCTGCGTCACGCTTTGCCCTTCGGACAGGGCGTTGGTCGCCGTTTTGGCGTTGTCCAGCTCATAGGTGTATTTGTAGCTGACGACGCCGTCAGCGGCCGCCGTGCCCGTGACCGTGATGGATCCGTAGGCCGTCGCCAGGGTATAGGTTGTCACGTTGCCCGCGGTGCTTCCGTTGCCCAGGTCATAATCCGTGTCGTCAATGGTGAGCACAAGGTGCCTGACGTCGTCCCTGTCTGGATCGAACACGACGAATTTGTTGTTCTCTGTGGCCGTGGGCACACCCGGCACAGCCGTCTTTTCAGTGTAGGGGTCGCTGCCGTCATGGCCCGTGCCGCTTGCGTCAACGGCCACGCCGGCCTCCTTGAGGTTCAGGGCGCCGGGTGTGTCGGTTATCTCGATGATCTCGCTGTTCTTGCCCTTGAGCAGGAATTCCACGGGCGCTTTCTCGGACCAGGTGCCGTGAATGTCCCTGACGATGATGTCGAAATGCTCGGTGTATTCCACGTCTTCACCCAGGGCGTCGATCTTGAGCATCGTCTGTCCGTTGCGGATTTCCGTATCCAGCACGTATTCGTACGTGCCGTCGGAATGCACGGTCAGCGTGCCGTATTGGCCCTGAAGGACAAGGTCATTGCCGCTGGCATCGCCCACAGGGCCTGTCCAGTGCGCGCCGTTGTCGCCGCTGAAGGTGTTGCGCGGGTTGTCCGTGCCGCCGTCCGCATCAATGTCGGTCACCTGGAAGGTTCCCTCAAAGGTGCGGCTGGCGAGGCTGTCTATAACCGCAACCCCTTCCTCAAAGTGCTGTCGGGGATTGGCCAGATCCAGCACGGGCCTGTCGTTGGTGCCCAGCACCGTGATGGTGGCGGACTGGGTCACCGACTCGCCGCCGAGATCCGTGACCGTGTAGGTGAGCGCATATTCCAGTTTCTGCCCTTCGTTGAGATAATCGGCGGCGGCCTGATCCAGGGTGAAGGAATAGGAATACCTGGTGCTGCCGTCGGCAAGTTTGTCGGCCGTCACCGTCAGCTTGCCGATGACCTTGCCCGTGGCCGGGTCTTCAACGTCAACGCTCACGAAGCCGGGCTGGAGGAAACCGTCGGCGTCCGCCGGCAACTGGCCGATGTCAATGCTCGCGCCGTCCTTGACGCCAAAGGCTATCTCCAGGCGGTGCTTGTCGTTCGCATCGGGATCCGCCACAATAAAATAATCGCCGATGGTGTCCGGGGAATCGACAAAGGTGTTGGGCGCGCCGCTCACGCCGGTTTCGGGGTAGCCGTCCTCGCGCGCAGTGTTGACCGCCGCCAGCGCATGGCTCACCGTGGGGCCGTCGTTGGCTCCGTGGATGATGATGGTCGCGGAGCCGTGGGCCTCGTGGCCCTCCTTGTCCATATAGGTGTAGGTGACTTTCACCTCGCGGGTGTCGCCGATGCCCAGTGCCTGCACGGCCGGGTTGCTGCTGACCAGGGTGAAGGTATAGGCGCCGTCGGCATTGGCGGTGAAGACGCCGTAGGGGGTCGCAACCGTGCCGGCCCCGTTGGCGATGCTGCCCTGGCCGTCGTCCCAGCGGAACAGGTGCTGCGCCGCCGTGCCGTCACCCAGCTGATGGCCCGCAAGGGCATTGCCGGCGATGGAAATGGGCGCGTCGGCATTCTCAATGTCGGGCTTGCCGTCCCGGGGATTGTCATCCACCAGCGGCCTGCCGTGTTCGTCGAGGATATTGCCGTCAACGTCATAATACTTGATTTTGTCCTCGTACACGTCGTGCACAAAGGACTTGATGTAGGGGGCATTGTAGGTGCCGAAGATGTCGATGGCGATTTCCTGCGTGTTATGGGCGCCGTGCAGGTCCTTCACCGTGAGGGTGAAGACTTCCCTGTAGGTGTCGCCCGTTTGCAGTTGATCCACCAACAGCCGGTTTTCCATGCCCGGCAGCGCATGGTCCGGGTGAGGGTACAAATCATACTTGTATTCGCCGGTGGAAAGATTGACGGTAAGGGCGCCGTAGGTTCCGAGCACAGTGACGGTGTCGCCGTAACCGCCGGAATTGCTGTGAATGTCCGGCGTTGTATCAGAGCCGCCGATCCGGCCCTGACCCAGGTGGGAGAGTTCAAAGAGATGATTGTCCGTCACGCTGCCGGTCACGCTGTATTGGCCGTCCGTGTCCGGATCCGCGATGTTGAACTCGCCGCTGAAGCCCTTGTCCACGTATATGGTGCTCGTCGTGTCGAGGTGGCTGCTTGTGAAGGAATAGGCGTTCTTTTCCACCGAGAGCTCCGGCACGTCGTTGGTGCCGCGCACCGTGACGGCAACGGCCCCGCTGCCCGTTCCGCCGTGGGGGCCTCCCACCGTGACCGGGAAGGTTTCCGTCTCTGTCTGTCCCTCGTTCAACGCATTGGCTTTGGCCGGATCCAGGGTGTAGGTCCAGGAGCCGTTGTCCCTGATGAGCAGCGTGCCGTACAGGCCCTCCATGGTCCAGGAGCCGTCGTTGTTGTCCGTGACGCCGCTCGTGCCCAAGACCGGGCCGAAGGTCAGGGCGCTCGGGTCGTCGTCAACGTCGGCGGCCTGCAATTGCCCTGTGGCGATCAGTTCATGATGGGGCTTGTCGTCCGCCAGACCGCTCAGGCCGTTGGGGGCTGCGTCATTGGCGTCCGTGGTGGGGGTGTTGCCCTCGCCGCCGGGCGCGGGCAGGTAAACGCCGTCTTCCTTTACGGCCCCCGTTGTGCCGCCGGTGATGAAGGGGGCGTCGTTGGCCCCGTTGATGGTGACGCTGAAGCTTCCCTTGTCGTAGGCGCCGAATTCGTCCCGCACCGCCACGGGGATGGTGAAGACCCGATGATCATCCACATTGAGGGCCTGCACGCATGGGGCGCTGTTGTTCAGGGTAAAGACGTATTCACCGCTGGCCGCGTTCATGGTGAAGGCGCCGTAGTAATTGCCGTCGGCCGGGGCGCTTTCCACAAGGTTGCCCGCGCTGTTCAGATACATGGCGGTGACCACCTTGTTGTCCGCCATGACAAAGCCGAAGGTCAGGCTGGCGCCGTCGTCCGGATCCGTGGCCGACAATTGCCCGCCGACGCTGATGGGGCCGGGTTCATTGTTGATGATCTGGCCGTTGACAAGGATGCTGTCGCCGCTTTCGTCAACATTGAGGCTGGCGCCCACGGTGAGGGTGGGCTTGTCGTTGGTGCCGTGGACGAGAATGAGGATATGGGCCGTGGCCGTGTCGTTGACCGCGCCGGAATTGTCCGTGACCGTAACCGGGAAAAACAGCTCAGCCTTGTCCCCCTCGGCCAGATGATTGGCCGCGCCGTCGTTCAGTTCGAAGGTCCAGGACCCGTCCGCCCTGATGGTCAAATCGCCGTACTGGCTGTGGAACGTCCAGGTTTCGTCCCCGTTGTCGTCAAGGGTCTGTCCGGTTCCCGGCGCGCCGGGGCCGAAGGTCAGCAGGTCGCTGTCCGCGTCGGTGGCCCGCAATTGGCCGTTGGCGGTGAGCCTGTGCTGGCCGGGATCGCTTCCGCCCGCCTGGGTGGCGGCGTTTTCGTCGTCAAAGCCCTTTGTGCCGTCGTGCAGATTATTGTCGCGCGCGGCGCCGTCGGTGCCCCAGACGCCCGTTTCCTTGACAGCGCCGGCGCCCGCCACATCGTACGGCCGGAGGGGGTCGCCCGGAGTGCCCGGATGGTCCGGGTCGGGCGGCAGCGGGCCGTCGGGATTGTCCGGTTGGCCCGGAACAACAAAAACAGGTCTGTCGTTGACGTTTTCAATGGTGAGGTGCAGCACGGCGTCGGCCGTGTCGCCGTCCCCGTCAGTCAGGGTATAGGGGATGTTGATGGTGTGTTGGCCGTGTTCCGGCTCGTAGTCGATGTTCAGCGTAAAGGTGTACGCGCCGTCGCTGCCCAGGACGATCTCGCCCACCACCTTGTCGCCGTTCTCGTCGCCGTTGCTGTCCATGACCGTGAATGTATGGGGCGCGCCGGCCACAAGATAAAAGTCCGTATGCATGGCCTGCTCGGCATGGCCCGGCTGCGCGGCGTTGCCGGTGGTGGCCTGGTCCGTCTTCCAGACCACGGGCGAAAGTTCGGCCGGGTCGGCCAGGCCGTCCGCGCCGATCAGATCCAGGCCGGTGCGCTGGCCGTCCTTGCCCTGGTCGCCCTGGCCGGTAATCACATTGCCCGTGAACACGGTGAATACATTGTCGCCCTTGTTCACGCCCAGCACCCGCGACGTGGGGGGCATCCCGCTGTCCTCCGTGGCTTCCGCCGTCTTGCTCTGCCAGTCGTCGTAGGCTTCGGGGTTGTCGTCCACCACAACCACGCTGAGGGCGCCGCCGGCGGTGTCGCCCGCGTTGTTGTGCGCGATGATGCCCAGGCCGGAGATGGCTTCGTCAAGAAGCGCGCCGAGGTTGTCGATATGGGAAACGGCGTGATCCAGGGTGACGGTGACCAGAACATCGCCGCGGCCCTGATAGACAAAGCTGATTTCCACGTCGAACTCGCCGTCGTTGTCCAGGTCAAGGCCGACGTTCACGCCGCCCGTCAACTGGGCCAGATTGCGGAACTGGCCGTCGATGGTCAGGCCGGTGAATTCGGAATTCTGGGTGGTGATGCGCAGTATGGCGGAAGCCTGCACCGCGTCTCCGTCACCCTCCGCATGGGGTGTGCCGTCGGCGATATGCTGATCCTGGTGGCGCGTGCCCTGTTTGTCATAGCCCAGGCCGTCCTGCCCGTGCTGCGAAAGCCAGCTTTCCTTGAGGACAAAACGGCCGCCCTCGGCCCAGGCCCCCGTGTTCTCCCTGTCTCCGCCGGGGCCGGAAGGGCCGGTGGGGCCGCCGGGCCAGGAATCCACCCAGCTCATGCCGATACCGGTGGGCAAAGGCGGGGCGCTCTCGCCCAAGATGTTGTCGCTGTACTCGACGCCGGTCTGCATACCCCAGTCAAGCTCGTTGAGGTGGTCAATGCCGTCGGCCAGATTCATGCTGGCCCACTCGCGGTAACGGCTGCCGCCCTGCGTCGAGCCGGGGCCGGCCGCCGGGGCCAGATCCGGCCCGAAGGCGTTGAAAAAGTCCGCGCCCGCGATGAGCTGCCCGTCCACCTGAAATTCGGGGATGGAATCTTTGTTGAACTGCTGGTAAAAATTTTCCAGCTCCACGGAACCGCCGTCGTCAAAACGGAACACAAGATTGTCGTTCACTTTTTCCATGGTGGCCTGAGCGGCGGGAAAATCCAGCACAATGCGGGAATCCGCCGCGCTCTGCACGACCTGGCGCTGACCTTGAACCGGCTTGGAAAGGGTAATGTCCGCCATGATAATCCTCCAGATTATTGAATAGACACGAGCCGCCCCAAAAGCGCACAGGCGCCAGGGGCGGGCAGACGGAGGCGGGACGCGCGAAAAGTACGCCCGGTCCGCGGCCGCGGTAATTAAGGAAATCGGGGAGTACCGGCAAAAGCAAGCGTGTCGCGGATGCTCCGCAAGACATCTGCGCGCGGCGTTCGCGCGCTGTCCGCAACACCCCGGCTTCCCGCCGGGGAGGGAGGGGCCATGCGGCCCCGGCTTGCTTATGAGACTGGGAACGTCAGCGGAACATACGACACCGCCAACGTCCATATCCAAGAGGAAATCCGGCCCAAAACAAACCTGACCGGCAATATCCAACGTGCCCGGCGACGATCCCGCATGGCCTGCCGCACGGCCTCAGGCGGGGTACCCCATAATGCGGGTATTGGTTGGAGATGGGTCTAGATTTAGTCCAAAGAGATGTGTCTGTCAACAGAAAACAGGGGATTATTTTCCCCCGTGCGAAAATTTTTTCAGGACGGCGGCGGGGCCAATGCAAAAGCCGCTTCAATGTGGATTTTTGAAAATCCGCGCCACGAAATATGCCTGCAAGGCAAACTTGCCTGGCGTTAGGCGACAATCTCAAACGTTAAATGCTATAAGGCGAAAATGCCCCGAAAGAATGGGCATGCGTCCAAACGTACGCCCGCTCTGGAAAAGAACAGCCTGCCTGCAGAGTTGGACATATCATTATAGTTTCTTGCGTCCTCACCCGGCTCTTGGTAGAAAACCTCCTGCTTCAAAAACTGGGCGGAGGGGGAACAACCTGTTGCCCCTCTGCAAGGTAAAAATTTCACATGGTTTTTTCCGGCCCCCCTCTGGACACAGCATCAAAAACATGCTACCGCTAGGAAGGCTTCGGCCGAAAATTTCCCCGGGAGGTTGACATTATTATGGAATTGTCTCCGGCTATGCTGACTCTGCTTGTGCTCGGCGTCATGGCGGTTCTTTTCATCACGGAACGTGTTCCCCTGGCTCTCACGGCCATGGGCGGCGCCATGGCCCTGGGCGTTTTGGGCGTCATTTCGCCATCGGTCGTGTTTTCAGGGCTTTCCAACTCCACCGTGGTGTTGTTCGCCGCCATGTTCGTCATCGGCGCGGCCATGTTCCATACCGGGCTGGCCCAGTGGCTGGGCGCCCTTGTGGTCAAAGGCTGCGGCTCGGGCGAAAAAAACCTGATGTTCGGCACCATGCTCATCGCGGCCCTGCTCTCCGCCATATCCTCCAACACGGGCACCACCGCTGCCCTCATGCCGGTGGTCATAGGCATCTGCTCGGCCGCGCGCATTTCCGCCTCGAGGCAACTCATGCCCCTGGCCTTCGCGGCCAGCATCGGCGGCACCATCACCCTGGTGGGCACACCGCCCAACATCATCGCCAACGCGGCCCTCAAGGCCGGCGACCTGACGCCCTTCGGCTTTTTCGAGTTCGGCAAGATAGGCATCCCCATGACCCTTATCGGCATAGCCTACATGATGTTCGTCGGCTTCAGGTTTTTGCCCAAGGGCGATGATCCCGCCGGGGAAGGCGTTGACGCGCCCCCCACCCCATCCGAAGCTTCCGGAAAGTCCGGCGGGCCGCACCTGATGGCCGGCCAGATTGAGGCATCCTCCCCCGAGGCCGGAGCCGCCAAGGCGCAAACGCCCGGCAACCTGCCCAAAATGTGGATAACCGGCCTCACCCTCCTCGCGGTGGTTGTGGTCATGGCTCTGGACGTCAAGAGAATCCCCCTGGAAATGGCGGCCAGCATCGGCGCGGCCTTTCTGGTGCTTACCGGCTGCATCGGGGAGAAACTGGCCTACCGCAGCATTGACTGGGTGACCATCTTCCTCTTCGCCGGCATGATGCCCGTGGCCACCGCCCTGGACAAAAGCGGGGCGGGCAAGCTCATCGCGGACTCGGTCATCAACCTCATGGGCGGCGACCCTTCGCCCTATCTGCTGACGGCCGTGCTCTTCACCCTTTCGGCCGGCCTCACCCAGTTCATGTCAAATACGGCCTCGGCGGCCCTGCTCTGCCCCATCGGCCTGTCCATCGCCAAGGGCATAGGCTGCTCCCCCCACGCGGTCATCATGGCGGTGTGCATCGCCGCCTCCTGCGCCTTTGCCACCCCCGTGGGCACGCCGCCCAACACGCTGGTGCTGGGGGCCGGCAAATACCGTTTCATGGATTACACCAGAGCGGGCTTTCCCCTGGTAATCATCTATCTGCTGTTCTGCACCTTCTACATCCCCATGATCTGGCCTTTCTGACCTTATCCGGCAAAGGAGAGCGACATGCAAACACATAACGGGCCGGCAAAGCGGCCCAACAAGCTGGACTTTCTGCAGGCCGTCTCCGGGGGAGCGCTTGCCCTGTTTGTGGCCGTCCACCTGCTCCTTGAGAGTACGGTGATCGTCAGCCCGGCTCTGGCCAACGGCATCGCCTGGCTGCTGGAAGAAACCCTGATCGCCCACATTGTGGCCCCACTGGTGCTGCTGCTGGTGATCTTCCATTTTTACATCGCCGCGCGCCGTATGCCGCTGCGCTCCGGAGAGTTGCCGACCTTCCTGCGGCACTGCCGGCAACTGAAGGAAAAAGACACCTGTTTCTGGCTGGTGCAGGTGGGTACCGGCGTCATCATCCTGGTTTTCGTTTTTTATCATATCCTGCTCGTCATGACCAATCTGCCCATAGAAGTCGCGCGCAGTTCGGCCCGCCTGCACCAGGGATGGGTTTTCTTCTACCTGGTCTTCCTCCCCTGCGTCGTGCTGCACTCCGGCATCGGCGTTTACCGGCTGGGGGTCAAGTACGGCTTTTGCCCCCAATCGGGGCGGGCGCGCTGGCGCAAGGGCGTCTGGACGGCCATAGGCTGCTATCTGGCTTTGGGCCTGCTCGGCTTAACCCGTGTCTGGTTTTTGGGATAAGGAGGCGATATGCGTGTATTTCAAACTGACGTGCTCTGCATGGGCGCGGGCCTTGCGGGCGAGCGCGTGGCCGTGGAAGCGGCCCAGGCCGGATTCGAGGTGATCTGCCTGAGCCTTGTCCCGCCCAAACGTTCGCATTCCTCGGCGGCCATGGGCGGCATGCAGGCCGCTCTGGGCAATTCCATCATGGGCGACGGCGACAACCCCGACGTCCATTTCATTGACACGGTCAAAGGCTCGGACTGGGGCTGCGACCAGGAGGTGGCGCGCCTGTTCGCCGACACCGCGCCCGTGGCCATGCGCGAAATGGCCTTTCTGGGCGTACCGTGGAGCCGCGTGGTTCCCGGCGAGCACACCTATTACAAGGGCGGCAAGCCCTTCCAGGCCACGGAAAAAGCCGAAAACGAGGGCCTGATTCACTCGCGCGCCTTCGGCGGCACGGCCAAGTGGCGCACCTGCTACACCTCCGACGGCACGGGCCACGCGGTGCTCTTCACCCTGGACAACCGCCTTCTGCAATTGGGCGTGACCATGCATGACCGCACCCAGGCCGAGGCCCTCATTCACGACGGCGTCACCTGCATGGGCTGCATAGCGCGCGACCTGCGCACCGGCGAACTGGTGGCCTATATGGCCAGGGTCACCCTGATAGCCACCGGCGGCTACGGCCGCATTTACCGCGCCACCACCAACGCCGTCATCTGCGACGGCGGGGGCCAGATAACCGCCCTGGACACCGGGGTCGTGCCCCTGGGCAACATGGAGGCCGTGCAGTTTCACCCCACCGGAACCGTGCCCACGGACATTCTTGTCACCGAGGGCTGCCGGGGCGACGGCGGAACCCTGCTGGACGTGAACGAATACCGCTTCATGCCCGACTATGAGCCGGAAAAGGCCGAACTCGCCTCGCGCGACGTGGTCTCGCGCCGCATGACGGAACACATGCGCAAGGGTTTCGGCGTCAAAAGCCCCTACGGCGAACATCTCTGGCTGGACATCCGCCACCTGGGCGAAAAGCACATCACCACCAATCTGCGCGAAGTGTACGACATTTCCACCCATTTTCTGGGGGTGAATCCCATACATCAGCTCATACCCGTACGGCCCACCCATCACTACAGCATGGGCGGCGTGCGCATCGACAAGGACGGCGCGGCTTACGGCCTCAAGGGCCTCTTCGCCGCCGGCGAGGCCGCCTGCTGGGACATGCACGGCTTCAACCGCCTGGGCGGCAACTCCCTTGCGGAAACCGTCGTTTCCGGACGCATTATCGGCCAGAAAGTGGTGGAGTTTTTGCGCGGCTACGACGTGAACTTTTCCACAGCCGCCACGCGCCAGGCCGCGCAAGGAGTGCAAGCCCGCATTGACGCCCTGCTCAAGGGCACGGGCGATGACTGCTATACCCTGCGCAACGCCATGCAGGACATCATGATGGAATATGTGGGCATTTTCCGCAATGAGGCGGATTTGAAAACCGGCATGGCCAAATTGCAGGAATTGCTCAAGCGCAGCCAAAACATGCGCCTTGCCGGAGGATGGACGGCCGGGCCTCTGCCGGAGCTTTCCATGGCCATGCGCATCCCCGGCATGATCAGGCTTTCGCTCTGTACGGCCTATGGCGCCCTCATGCGCACCGAGAGCCGTGGCGCCCACGCCCGCGAGGATTACCCGGAACGCAACGACAGGGACTGGCTGGTGCGAACCCTGGCCTACTGGAAAGAAGGGGACGCGCTGCCCGCCCTCAAATACGAACCCGCCACGCCGTGGTATGAACTGCCGCCGGGCGACCGGGGTTACGGCAGCGGCAAGATCATCGCCGGCGAAATACCGGCCGAAAAAATCCGTCCCCTGGGACGGAAGGCATAAGGAGACCGGCATGGGACGCACACTGACCTTGGAAATATTCCGCTACAATCCGCTGGATGCCGCGTCTTCCCCGCATATGCAGAGCTTTGCCCTGGAAGAGCACCCCAGCATGACCCTCTTTATCGCCCTGAATAAACTGCGCGAAACCGCCGACCCCACGCTTCAGTTCGATTTTTGCTGCCGGGCCGGCATCTGCGGCTCCTGCGGCATGGTGATCAACGGCCGGCCAGGCCTTGCCTGCCACACCCAGACCAGCGACCTGCCAGAAAAAATCACCCTGCACCCGCTGCCGGTGTTCAGGCTGCTCGGCGATCTTTCGGTGGATACGGGGGTCTGGTTCCGGGACGTGGGCAGGAGGATCGAATCCTGGATTCACACCAACAAGATTTTTGACCCCGCCGCTCAGGAAGAGCGCATGGACAACGAACTGGCCAAGCAGATATTCGAACTGGACCGTTGCATTGAATGCGGCTGCTGCGTGGCGGCCTGCGGCACGGCCCGAATGCGCGAAAACTTTATGGGCGCGGCCAGCATCAACCGCCTGGCCCGCTTTTACCTTGACCCGCGCGACCAGCGCTCGCCCCATCATTTTTATGAACTCATCGGCGACGGCAACGGCGTGTTCGGCTGCCTGGGGCTTCTGGCCTGCGACTCCGTCTGCCCCAAGAAAATCCCCTTGCAGGATCAACTGGGCATCATGCGCCGCATGGTTTCCTTGGAATCCGTGCGCGGCATTGTGCCGGAATTTCTGCGCAGTCGCCTCGCCAATTGCGGCCAATCCTGTCAGGGACGGGCCTGAGGGCGAAGCCCCAACGTAAAAAACCGCGCGGCGGGTTGGCCCTGCCGCGCGGTTTTTGTTTACGCGCCGACCCTGGAGACCGCCCCGCTGCGCCTCACAGGCAGGCAGCGACCCTTGCCCGCCGCCAGGGCAATTTCAATGTTAAACCGCTCTAAAAGGCGCGCCCTTCTCCGCTCCGCTCCCGCCCGGCATCGACGTTGCGTTTGCCGCCGGGATTTCCCCAGGCCGCCACCTTGCGCCCCATGTCATAGGCCAGAGCGCGCACCACCAGCCCGGCCGGATCCGCCGGGATGCGTTCCTTGATGGAAAAAAGGTAAAAATCGTGCACCTGCCGCGCTTCCATAAGCCCGCCCTGAGCCAGAGACCAGACAAGGCCGCCTGATTTGACGTCATAAATTTCCACAGCCAGGGAGGCCGAGCTTTCCCCGCCGGATCCGCCGTCCAGATAGTGATTGATATAGCCGCCCACCAGATAATCCGCCCCCCTGGCGCGCGCCAGAGCGAGGGAGCGCCCCGCCTCAAAGGGGCCGCCCTCAGAGGCGTATTCCAGTACCTCGAACCCTTCGAGGGAGAGCCATATCTGCCATACCTGGCGCGAAACCATATTGCTGAAACTCACGGGATGGGCGACCTGCTGGGTAAAACGCAGGGGGACGAAAAGGGCGCGGGGCTTGCCGTCCAGCCTGCCGCGCGGAGAGACGTACACAGCCGGAGGCTGGCGGCGGACAAAATTGTCAATATGTATCTGAAACGGCGTACTGAAGTCCCCGGCCAGGGAAATGAGCCCGCCTGTGTCGTTGGGTTCTCTGGCGCAGGCCGCCAGCAGGAAGAGAGAAAAAACAAGAGCGGCGGACGCGAAAATTTTCATGGCGCTGTCTCCTTGGTCTCAGCCCTAAACCGCTTTCATAAATTGCGACAAAAACAGCAGGGCCACAGCGCAGGCCGGCGCAAAGCCCGTCAGGGTCTGCGCCCAGGTAAGCCTGAGGGCGGCGCGGCAGCCGACGATAATGCAACTCAAGCCCCAGACAAATCCCGTCAGGGAGCCGATCAGCGGAATGACGCACAACAGCGCCGGGGCGGCGCTGTAGGCGATAACCTGAAAAACGAGGGAAAACTCCGCCCTGTCCGGCGCCAGAAAACGGTAGGCCAGATGGGTAAGGGCCGCGAAAAAATACAGTTCCAGAACAAGCACGCCCGTCCTGAGCAAAACCGTCATGGCGAGGTTGGCCTGCGGGGCCAGCATGGTCAGCAGCGCGGCAAGCTGCTGATCTTGAGGAGGGCCGTCGGCGTTGATATATTGCAAGAAAAGATAGCCCCAGAAACGCTCCACCACAATCTGCGCAACGCCCACAAGCAGGTAAAAACCCAGAGCGCGCAAGGGGCTTGGCTGCGGAACAAGGGCGGCGAAAAACTGCGGCGCGGCGAACATGACCCGCAGCACCGTCCGCCGGAAAGCGGCGAGCCAGCCGTCTTCACCCGGAGCCCAGACCCAGGGATTGTCGTCCGGAGAGCTTCCGCCCCCCGCCGCGCCGTCAAAACGGGCGGCCTCCCGGCCATAGGCGCGGCCGGCGGCCAGGCGGGCCTCCCGCTCGTCGGCCTCGTCCGGCTCCGCGCGGTGTTCCATGCCGTGTTCCGCATTTTGCCTTTCAGCATGGGTATCATCATGGGCGTCGCCCCGCCGCGCGGCAAGCCCCCCCCCGGCCGGAAAGCCCTTCTCCGGATCAGACGCGCCGCAGCCGGGCACAACAGCGCCAGGAGGCAGAGGATCATCCCTGTCCGGCGACGAGTCGTCGCGCGGGGTTTCCTCCGGAGGCGGCATCTCCAGCACACCTTCCCCCCCCGTCGGAGAAAAACGAAAACGGCAGGAACAACCGGGGCAGGTAGCGATGACGGAACGAGCCGGCAGCTTCTCCGATGGGACATCCTTGGAAAAATCGCAGTTGGGACAGGTGATGATCACGGCGTACTCCTTGAGAAACCGGAAACCTGCCTCATCTTACGGCTTTTCACCGGGCCGCGCAAGCGGCCCGGCCCGTACAGGAATCCATCTATTGCGCCTGCAAAAAATGCGAAGACGCCATTCCGCCGATCAAAAATGATTCTATAAATATCACATAGTTGATAAAACATAGCAGGAAGCGTCGCTGCCAGCCTGTGGTGGCGGATTGTCAATCCAAACCCCTGCAATGCGGAGCCAGACACTGCCTTCCGTGACCTGACTACAACTCATGTCATAAATCGGCCAATGGCCGATTTATGAAGACCGCTCCGCCGAAAAACGCGGTTTCCGGCTCGCTCCGGCACCGGCGGCTCTTGCCGCCGCGCCGCCCGGGGGGCGGCGGCAGAAGTCAGTTCAGGCTGAATTATGAAATGCCTTCTACCCAAATATGCTCCGGCCTCCGCGAAAAAGCGGGGTCTGAGGTCACAGTCCAAAATTTTTTTTGAAAATTTTTAGACTTTTTACCGGTGATTTCAACTTGTTGACAGGAAGAATTACATGCTTGCCTTCTCTTCCCTTTCGCGCGGTTCTGGCATATATGATAGAGGAATCACGGTCACGGCCATCTGCAGTACACCTTCATTACGCGCGGTTCTGGCGTCTGTGCTGAAAAAATGAACACTCAACCCATAAAGGTGCCTTTCATGATTCCCATGCCGAAAAACCTGCCCCAACCGCAGCTGACCAGAAATACCGAAATCGTCCTGCAAAAGCGCTATCTGCGCAAAGACCTTGAAGGAAACATCCAGGAAACGCCCCGCGACCTCTTTTGGCGCGTGGCTTCGGCCATAGCCGGACAGGAAGCCAATTACAAGCGCTCTTCCCGCAAGGCGGAAGAACTGGCGCGCGATTTTTACGATTTGATGACCAGTTGGAAGTTCCTGCCCAATTCCCCCACGCTGATGAACGCCGGCACTGACCTGGGACAGCTTTCGGCCTGCTTTGTACTGCCTGTGGGCGACTCCATCGAAGAAATTTTCGACGCCGTGAAGCACGCGGCCATGATACACAAATCCGGAGGCGGCACGGGTTTTTCCTTTTCCCGCCTGCGCCCGGGCAAAAGCCGCGTGGGCTCGACCGGCGGCGTGGCTTCCGGGCCTGTCTCCTTTCTGCGCATCTTCAACACGGCCACGGAACAGATCAAACAGGGCGGCACACGCCGGGGCGCCAATATGGGCATCCTGCGCGTGGATCATCCCGACATTCTGGAATTTATCCGCGCCAAGGAAAAAGAGGGGGAATTCAACAACTTCAACCTCTCCGTGGGCCTGACGGAAGCCTTCATGCTGGCTGTGGAAAAGGATGAGGGCTATGACCTGCTTATGCCCAATACCGGTGAGGTGAAAGACCGCCTGCGCGCCCGCGATGTTTTTGACCTGCTTGTCCAAAAAGCCTGGCAATCGGGAGACCCCGGCATTGTTTTTCTGGACCGCATCAACAGGGACAATCCCACGCCCAAACAGGGCGAAATAGAATCCACCAACCCCTGCGGCGAACAGCCCCTCCTGCCCTACGAGGCATGCAACCTGGGTTCCATCAATCTTGCCCTGTTTCATGTGCCGGGGCACAGCGACGAGGCGGATCGGGCCGAAAAGGGAATTGACTGGCAAGAACTGCGCCGGGTCATTCATCTTTCCGTACGCTTTCTGGACAATGTCATTGACGCCTCGCGCTTTCCCCTTGAACGCATTGAACGCACCGTGCGCGCCAACCGCAAGATCGGCCTGGGCGTCATGGGTTTTGCCGACCTGCTGTACGAATTGGGCCTGCCCTACGATTCGGAACAAGGCATCGCCCTTGCCGAGCGCGTCATGGGTTTTATCCAGGAAGAAGGACATAAAGCTTCGGCCATGCTCGCCAAGGAACGCGGAGCTTTCCCCGCCCATGCCGAATCCGTGTATGCCGGGCTGAAAAAAGGCCCCTACCGCAACGCCACCGTCACCACCATCGCGCCCACGGGCACCCTCTCCATCATCGCCGGCTGTTCATCGGGCGTGGAACCCCTCTTTGCCCTCTGTTTCACACGTAACATTCTGGACGGCGAGCGCCTTGTGGAGGTCAACCGGCATTTTGAGGAAGCTCTTGCCGAAGCCGGCATTGCCGGGCATGAAATCATGGAAAGCGTACTGGCCACAGGTTCCATACAGGGCATGGATTTTCTGCCGGCCAAGCTCCGCGAAGTCTTTGTGACGGCCATGGACATAGCTCCCATATGGCATTTGCGGATGCAGGCGGCCTTTCAACGCCACACGGACAACGCCGTCTCCAAAACGGTCAACCTGCCCAATACCGCAACCGAGCAGGATATTTACGATATTTACTGGGCGGCCTACCAGGAAGGCTGCAAGGGCGTCACCGTCTATCGCGACGGCTGCAAGAGTGTACAGGTGCTGGCCACGGGCGAGGGCCAGAAAAAACTGGACGGCGATGCCGCGCCCGCTCCCAGGTATGTTTCCTCCGTGCGCAAGCGGCCGGATACCGTGCAGGGCTTTACCCAGAAAGTCCAGACCGGCCTGGGAGCCATGTATCTGACCGTCAATGAGGTGGATGGCGAACCCTTTGAGGTGTTCGCCACCATCGGCAAATCCGGACGTTCCATCACAGCCAAGGCCGAGGCCATCGGCCGACTCGTTTCTCTGGCTTTACGCTCCGGTGTGCATGTGCGCGACGTGGTGGGCCAGATCAAGGGCATCGGCGGCGAGCATCCCGTTTTTCGCGGCAAGGGCCTGCTGCTCTCCATCCCCGACGCCATTGCCTGGGTGCTGGAAAAACGCTACCTCCAGAACGAACGCGCAGTGGGGGATGTCGAGGCCCTGGAAGGACGGCGCTGCCCGGAATGCGGCGAAGCGCTAGTGTTTCAGGAGGGATGCCTCATCTGCACGGCCTGCGGATTTTCGCGTTGCGGTTAGAGCGAATTTACCCAGGCAAGGCCTTTCTTGACCAGCATGGCATTTAGGCTTTCGTTTTGGCCGGGCATCGTTACAACGCCCACAGCGCGTCCGTAGCGGTCAGTCCCCATGTCTCTGATTTCAACATTTTTTCCGTGTACCGCGCCACCTGTCGCCAGTTTCGCGCTGTTGCCATATGGCTGGCTCCGCTCCGGGCAGTCGATGCCGTAAAGGCGTATTTTGACTTGCCGCTTGTCCGCTGTCAGAACGGTAATCGTATCCCCGTCGCTGATGCCGATTACGCTGGCGGTGTATGACGAGGGAGCGGCGTTCGCAAGGAAAGGCAGGAACAGCGCGAGGATTAAGGCTATGCTTGTAAGGCGCATAGAAATACATTTTTCTAAAATTGTAGTGATTTCACTTTTTTCTATTTTTTATAGCTTTCTCTATGTGGCCGCTCACATATTCATCTCTATTTTCATCTCCTTTTCTCTCTAAAAGAAATTTTATATACTCTTTATTAATATAGTCTTTCCCTATGTCAACATATATATAACCAATAGAGCTTGATATTATGCTGACATTATTGTTAATTCTATCTAGTGTTTTATTCATTTCTTCAAAAAATTCATATATACTTGAATAGTCTTCTATATTAATATTAACTCTACCCGACAAATCTCTTTCTTGCTTATATCCTAGCTCTTCGTATATATTATACAAGAAATAAGAAGAGGCGATAAGCGAAAAAGAAATGGACAACATTAAAATAATATTTATTAATTGGATGTAATATTTTGGAATTTCTTTCACAGATCTATCCTCATATTCTAATACCTGTACATAATCCAGACGACGCGGCCTATATGGATATTTAATATTCCCTGCAACTCCAGACCATGCGGCCAAACACTTGTATATCAACATCTTCGCTATTTTTATTAACTTCTATATCATTGTATCTTTCATTGTTGTCTGAACGAATAAGCAGGAATCCGCCCGGACGATTCTCCAAACGTTTTACCATCAGTTCTCCTTCAAGTCGCAAGAGGTAGATATTGCCTTGCCTCACCATATTATCTTGCTGGTTTATCATTATGAGGTCGCCGCTGTTGAGGGTTGGCGTCATGCTGTCGCCCTGAATCTGAAAGATTTTCATATCTTCTGGGTTGCCGCCCTTACGGCGTATGAAGTCGTTGTGAAAAGCGTATTTGCCAACGCAGTCGCCATCAACTACAAGGCCGCCGCGCCCTGCTTGAGGAATGGCTTTTAGCCTGTCGATAAGAACAATCTCAGGGGTATTCTCTTTCAGCTCGAAAAATTCAGGGATTGAAATATCAAAGACGTTACAAATTTTTTCAAGGTTTTCCGTTGTAATTCCCCGTACTCCGTTTGCCATATTCGTGATATGCGTTGTGGATATTCCAGACTTTTCAGCAAGGGCGACCTGACTCATTCCGGTTTTTTTAAGCCAAAATCTCAATACTTTCCTGGTAAGTTCATTTTTCATAACGCCCCCATTATTTCATTTTAAAAATAGATTGCAATGCCGTTCTGCCAAACTTATACAAATCTACTCATAACTGAGTAAATCTGTTGTTGGCTTCCTGCTTCACAGAGGCCGGTTTCACCTTGGGCTTGCGCCCAGGGCCAGAGCCTTCCTCTCCA
>JAITGC010000064.1 GCA_031280915.1 Desulfovibrio sp.
GCCCAGACCCGATCTGAGACATCATGCCGACGGTGTGCTGGCTGCATGTTTCCTCCTGTTTTGTAAGGAGGATACCACAAAACTACGCCAAACAAAAGTCTATTGACGACACTATCTAGGTGTTTAGTCCCACATTGAAAATGTTTGACCGCTCAGCGCGGATCGTCAGCCGTAGCCCCGTCAGGGGCATATCGGATGCCTATCCCTTGCGGATTTTTTGAAAATCAGCGCCACGAAATGCTTGCAAGGCGAACTTGCTTCGTCGTCAAGCAAGCATTCCAAAGTGAAAATGCTGTAATGACGCCACCGAACATTCCGGCCTACAGGGTCCGGCTCATTCCCCGCCTGCTGTTCCATTGGACAAGGAGGCGGGCGGCGGCTCCCGGATATCCTCCTGCGCGGGGGCCGGGGCGACCCCGGAAGCGGTGGAGGAATGAGCTGGAGACGAGCCCGGCTCAAGCTCATTCAAAGATGCATCCGGCCCCGGCGCATCCAGCGCGGCGGGCGCTTCTTCCGGGGCGACGATCCGGCCCGGCTGTTCTCCGTCCGGCGCGGTTTGTTGAGGCTGTTCCCTCACCGCCGGGACGTTCCGCTCCGGCGATGCAGGATATTTTTCGGCATCGCTGCGCCGCAGCGCGTCAATATCGGTCATGTGGGCCATGCCCATGTCTCCAAGCCGGGGAGCAAACCACAACATGACCGGCTGGGCCAAAACAACCGTCAACAGGGAACAAGCGAGCAATGCTCCGACGGCCTTTGTCAGATCCGTAAAACGGGCCAGAACGAAAGCCGCCGTCAGGCAGCAAATTCCTATTCCCGGCAGGGAGGGATTGTCGGCGAGACCGGGCGGAAGATTCAACTGGAACGTTTGGAAAAGCCAGTTTCCGGCAAAGCTGAAGCTCAGGGCCACAAGACCCGCGGCTGCGGTAATCAGGCAAAGAATGACGAACACGTAAAAAAGCCGGCTGCCAAAGCCGGAAAGGCGCGTCAAAGCCCTGCCCAAAAGCGGAGCCGCAAGACAGCCCGCCATTATACCCGTTCCGGTAAGGCCCGAACCGACAGGAGCCAGCAGGACAGCGCAAACAAGGGCGAGCCACGCGAAAGCCGCACCGGCAAACTCCGCCCGCGAACCCCTGAGCGTCCGAGTCGCCTCACGCAGCACGCGGCCCCAGGAAACAAAGAACACAAGCAGCAACCAGGGCAAAAACATGATGCCCGCGGCAAGGGAAGAACGCCGCCAGAACTCCGGAGGATTGCCGGGCAACGGAAAAACGCTGAACAGGCTCTGGAGATACCCGCCGTCAGCGGCTCCCCTGAGGATGACGCAGCCCAGCCACACCGCCGGCAGCGCAAGGCACAAAGCAAAACCGAACACCGCATCGAATTTGCCCGCGCGCCGGATTCGCCCGGTCCAGCAAAGAAAGATCAGGGAAGTCAAAAGGGGCAGGAGCAAATAATATGGCCCCCCCGTCAAAGCGCCCAGCGCGGCGAACAAAAAACCCGCCGGAACGACGATTCCGGCCTTTTCCCGCTGCCAGCCGGAACAAAAACAGCAAAGGGAAAACATGGTCAGCGCGACCGCCAGAATTTCAGGGCTGACAAAACGCGCCAGCAACATGACAATAGGCGCGCAAAGCGGAATCAATCCGGCCGCCAGCGCCGCCTGCCGGCCGAAACCGGCCGTAAGGCTTAAACGCCAAATCCCCGACAAGGCCAGAAAAGAACACAGCGCCCCACCGGAAACAATCAGCGCCGACAAAGGCATCGTCTGGCCGAAGTATTCGCAAACGCCGCGCAGAGCCACGAAAAATGCTGAAAAACCGGGCCATTGCGCTGATTCTCCAACAGCGGGAGCCAACCATGCCCCCTGCTCTATAACATGGCGCAAAATTTCGATATTTTTTGTCTCAGCCGGACAGAGGAAACCCATACCCCAGAAGGCCGGCCAGACATACAGCGCGAGAAGGCACAGCAAAAGCAGCGGTCCCAGACGGCTTGCCTCCTCAAAGCATTTTTGCGCTCCACTGTCCCGAACCGGCTCACTCCGGTCATTTTCATCCGCGATGTTCTCAACGTCCGTTCCGGATGTGGCGCCTGAAATTTCTTTTGCCATGTCTTTGCTCCTTGTATGTGCTCAAAAAATAAGCAAATGCCGGGACTGATGCCCCTCAAGAGACAATTCCAGCCGGTTGCCGCGCACAGGCAAAACTTCGCCGCTGCACACGTCACGCGCGCTTTTTCCTTCCATCTCTCCGGACAACTTGACGGAAAAATCGCGGCGAGCCTTTGAAAAATTTGTCGCCAGCAGCCAGTGCCGGCCGTCCGGAAGCTTGTTCGCCACAGCGATGCAGCCCGCCGAACCGGCCATTACCGCCCGCAAAGCTCCCCGGTGCAAACCCGCCGCTTGGCGAGCCAGCAAAAGCTTTCCGACAACGCGCGAAAAACTCGCGCCATTGGCCGCCTGGTCCTGAAGCGGCCCGAAAACCAGGTTTTCTCCACTCACCCCCAGTTTGGACAACCCGTTGACGCCCCACAGGGGGACGGCCCCGCCGCCTCTACCGCCAGAGGCTTCAAAGCTCAACATTCCCGTCAGATCTTGCGGGCTGACAAAAACAAGCCCCGGTAAACCCATTCTCCACGAAAGCAGAGAAAGGGCGGCCCGTCGCATGGCCGGCGCGTTTTCCGGCCGGAGGGCCTGTTTCTCGTCCAGTTGCAGCGCGCGCGCGGCCAGAGAGGCAATTGTCGTCCGGAGGCGCGAATCTTCGGCCGATCCTCCCGCCAACTGCCGCGCTCTCTGTACCAGTTCCGCTCCATCGGGCATCTCCAGGAATGCCCGCCAGTCCACATAATATCCCTCCTGCAGGCCGCGCGCCAAACGCCTGTGCTCCACTCCCAGAGCCATTGAAGCGCGTAGCGTCGCCGCAAGCGGGGCCGCGTCGGCGCTGAGCAGGGCGTAGACGACAGCAGGCCAGACGGAGGCATCCCTGGTGAAGTCCGCCGCGCCGCCAAGCACACGGCCCGTCAGCGCCTGTGGCAGAACATCCGCCTGCATCAGCCACCCGCCGTAACGATGAACCTCGCGTCCCGTATCGTCGATTGCTTCCGGCCCCGGCGTCAGTTCAGCCCATTGTCTTTCGGACGGAGTTGAGGATACGGCCGGCTCGCGAGGCGGGCCTTTATCCGCATCTTGGCGCGCATCAAGCCCCATCAACGGCTCCACCCTGATGCCGGCGAGGGCTTGCCGCTGCATGCCCGTATGCCGTATGGCGGCGGCTGAAAAAATGCGGCGGGCATTGCCGGAAGGATCCTGCCAAAGGAGCACGGGCCGCGATACATTGCCGTTATATCGATACAACCAGCGACGCCTTTGCCCGTCAGCCCCCGGCACTTCCCCGGTAACGGCCCAGCCGCCTTCGCTTGCCCAGGGCAGGGAGTCCCGGGTCAGGCGGGCGGGTAACAAGCCTTCATCGGCGAACCCTGCCGCCAAGGCCGGAGACAAGGGCCTACAATCCCACTCCGAAGAAGATGCCGGCAATTTTTCCCAATATTTTTGCGGCACGGGCGTCATGGCGTAAATACCGTCAAAGCGTGAAACTCGCCGCGCCTGGAGCATAAAGTCCGGGCCAAGCCCCGTGGCCGCCGGAGGCAATTCACCGCCCAACTGTATGCCGGATTTTTCCAGCCCTTCGGCCATCCTTTCAAAATCTTCGTCGCCACCCAGCGCATGGTCAAAGTACGGCGAGACGACATTGGCGCCGTCCGGCTCCGGCGAGGCGCTCCATATATCGGCGCGTTCACCGCTTGGGGCGATATAAAGCCCCGTGAAACCCAGGGCGGACAAAAAAGGAGGAAAGCCGCTTTCGGCCAGTGCCGCAAACAAAGGCCGTTCAGCGACAGCCAGATGCGGATTGATTTCAAACCAGTTCGGCGCCGCCTCAAGGAGCATGTCCGGACGGCTGGCCGCAGCACTGTTACGCCAGAGAATCTGCGTGCCGGATATGTCAGCCGTCAATTGCGATGCGGCGCGCAGCATGGATTGACGCTCAAGCCACTGCAGATATGCCGGATCGGCTCTCGGCAGAGATGCGCCTTTGCTGGAGGCTGTTTCCACCGGCGGCCGGACGCGGAGGCCAGAATGACGCGGCGGCACACAAGCCGCGAGCACTGCCAGAAGCAGCGGGAACACGAATCCGATTCCCACAGGCCATTGACGCGGAAAAAATTTCATCATCGGCAAAACACCATGCCGCAACTCAGCCGGAACTGGACTCTTCGGCCTTTGCCGCCACCCACAGGGCATCTTTTTCCTCAAGAGAAAGAGCGGGGAAATCCTTTCCCTGCTCTGCGGCCAGCGCCTCCATTCGGGAAAAGCGGCGCAGGAATCTCCGTACGGCGAAATCCAGAGCCTCGTTGGCCTTGATCCCTTTTCGGCGGCCAAGTTCGACCATGGAAAAAAGCAGATCGCCGAATTCATGTCTGCCGGCCTCGACATCGCCCCGGGCATCGGCGTCAAGCCACTCAAGCCATTCCGCTTCCACCTGCCGCGCCGCAGCCTCGTCATCTTCCCAGGTAAATCCGTTCCTGGCGGCTTTGGAGTGGACGCGGTAGGCCTTGACCAAGGGCGGCAGCGTATCGGGAAGGCTGGCGAATATCCCTTGCGGCCGGCTCTCTTCAGCCACATGTTCGGCCCGCTTGATCTGCTCCCATACTTTGAGTTGCTCGTTCATGTCTTTGAAAACCCTGTCGCCGAAGACATGGGGATGGCGGCGGATCATCTTTTCTCTGGCGGCGTTCAATGCGTCATCGAAGCTGAATTTTTCCCGTTTTTCATACAAACGGCCGACAAAGAGCAACAAAAAGGCCACATCTCCCAGTTCCTCACAGGCATCCGCGATACCGCCCGAACGTATGGCGCCGACAAGCTCGTGGCACTCTTCAATAATATACTCGGCGAGGCTTTCCGGGCTCTGCGCCCTGTCCCAAGGGCAGCCGTCCGGCCCGATAAGCTTGTCTATGACAAGCAGGAGTTCTTCCAGCGCTGATGGCATTGCCTTATCCTTATCCATCTTCCGGCCCCGAAACATCTATTCGGACGGTGGGTTATGTTGAAATTTCCGGCCTTACTACAGGCCTGTCCTGGCGCGAAGTTCCGCAGGCAGCCAGGCGCGGCCCTGTTCCATCAACGCGCTCAGATAGGGCAGCGTACGTGACTGTTTCATAAACGGCTCATTATAAAAAAATTTTTGCAGCACTATCAGAATAAGGGCGCACAGCACCATTCCCTTGACAAGGCCGACCAACATGCCGGCGGCTTTGTCCGCCCAAGACACGAAAGAAAATGTAAGAATCTTCTCCAGAACCCGCGAGAGAAGCCCGACCGCGACAACAACAGCCAGAAAGATCAGCCCATACGCGGCCAACGTTCGCCAGATCGGCTCACTGATAAAACCGAGACGCTCGGCCAGCAGCGGGTGCCAGGCTTGGGCCGCCCAAAACCCGCCCAAGAGGGAGACAAGACCCGCCACTTCGCCGACAAAGCCGTTCAAAAAGCCGCGCCCGGTAAAAAAAACCAGAACGAGAACAACAATCAGGTCAAAAATGTCTTGCCCCATCCGGACTTTCCTTACTATATTCCATCCAACATAACAAAAGCCCCTCAAAGATACAATTGCCCTGGGCCGGAGATTCAAATTTTCTGTACAGCGGAAAATGCCTGGGGCGTCAATCAAGCGGTGGCGCGGAAAAGGTGCATGAAGCGATAAAAACGTCTTGCCGCATCGCGCTGCCTGGGATAAGCTGGCAGGGAATTCCAGTCAAGATTTGGTGTTTAGTCCCTTTGAGTAATGGTATAAACTATGCCTCACTCAGGAGGGAAGAATTATGGGACATATGCTCCATGCTCGCGCCCGGACGATTCCTTGCTCTGGGCAATGTTCCAACAACAAGGTGATGAAAAAGGGTGACGCGCTCATGACAATCGCCCCCCACAGGCATGAACCCATGGAAGACGTGCAAAACCACAGCCCCACCATCGCGTTGAATATCGACAGGGTCGGCATACGCGGGCTCAAGCTGCCCCTGTTGGTCCGCGATCGCAAGGAAGGCAGCCAGCAGACTGTCGCCGAGGTGGATTTGGGCGTGGATTTGCCGTCCGTCTTCAAGGGCGCGCATATGAGCCGCTTTGTAGAGGCTCTTGAGGCGTGGAATGACGAAATAAGTTATCAATCCCTGCGGCGTCTTCTCAAAACCGTCAAAAAACGCCTGGGCGCGCAGCGGGCATACGCGCGATTTTGTTTTCCCTATTTTATGCGAAAACCCGCTCCGGTTTCGGCCAGCAGCGGCCTTGTCCCCTACGAATGCCGCCTTACCGGCGAACTGGA
Source organism: Desulfovibrio sp. (assembly GCA_031280915.1). Classification (GTDB taxonomy): domain Bacteria; phylum Desulfobacterota; class Desulfovibrionia; order Desulfovibrionales; family Desulfovibrionaceae; genus Desulfovibrio. Next base: position 6,381 of record JAITGC010000064.1, read on the forward strand.
TGAAAACGGACAAACCTTTCTGCTGGAAGTGGATGTACCGGTCATGACCGTCTGCCCCTGCTCAAAGGCCATAAGCCGTGAAGGCGCCCACAGCCAGCGTGCCGTCGTGCGCATGAGCATACGCATGACGGGATTTTCCTGGCTTGAGGAATTTATCGAAATAGCCGAAAAAGCCGCTTCGTCAGCAGTCTATACGCTGCTCAAACGTGAAGACGAAAAATTCGTCACCGAGCGCGCTTTCGCCAATCCGCGCTTTGTGGAGGACGTTGTGCGCAATGTGGCTCAAGACTTTTCCTCGCACAAACAGGTAGCCTGGTTCCGCGTGGAAGTGGAAAGCATGGAATCCATTCACAGTCACAACGCTTTCGCGAGTATTGAACGCGCCTGCTGATGACTCCGCATCAGACGACTTCATCCACTGCGGCGTGGTTTTATTTTCGTAATTTTTGTCCCGCGCTTCCAGATTGATGACAAGCCCCGCAAAGCCGGGTTTTGTAAAGGCACGCCCGCTTCAGGGCCTCGCGGCGGAGCGCTGCCAAAGTGCCTTTGTCAACGCTCTCGTTTCTATGGCATTTTCACTTTGAAATATTGACTGTGCAAACAAACAAAAAATCCCGGCGGAGCGCACCCGTCCCGCAAAAACAGACACGCGGGGCGGAAGGAGAGAATTTTTTTCCGGCCTTTTTGTGGACGCGCGGAGACGATTCAGATAAAATAGACCCAATACCATCAAGAACCATACATGAGGGCGGCGCGAATCCGCCGGTCAATCCGCTGACTCCCTGAAAACAGACATATGCGCGCGACATCCTGAAAAATGCTCCCAAGACTCCGCCGTATGCCCTTATGCCGGGATACGGCTTGACACGGCAAGACACAAACACGCCATCCGGCGCCAAGGAGGAAACAATGGCTAAAATGAAAACCATGGACGGCAACAACGCAACCGCCTACATCGCCTACGCGCTCTCGGAAACCGCAGCCATTTACCCCATTACACCCTCTTCGGTCATGGGCGAAGTGGTGGACGAAATGGCCGCCAAGGGCCAGAAAAATCTTCTGGGGCAATCTGTTCTGGTGCGGGAAATGCAGTCCGAGGCGGGCGCGGCAGGCGTTGTGCACGGCATGCTGGCGGGCGGCTCGCTCACATCGACCTTTACCGCGTCACAGGGATTGCTTTTGATGATCCCCAACATGTATAAAATCGCCGGCGAATTTCTGCCCGGCGTTTTTCACGTTTCGGCTCGCGCCCTGGCCTCCCATGCCCTGTCCATCTTCGGCGACCATCAGGATGTCATGGCCTGTCGGCAGACGGGTTTTGCCTTTCTTGCCTCATCCTCCGTGCAGGAATGCATAGACATGGCCCTGGTGGCCCACCTCTCCGCCATTGATTCCAGTGTGCCTTTCTGCCATTTCTTCGACGGCTTCCGCACCTCCCATGAAGTGCAGAAAATCGAAATTATAAATTATGAGGATATCAACAAACTGGTGAACTGGGAAAAAGTGCGCGAATTCCGTGAAGGAGCGCTGAATCCGGAACATCCGCATGTGCGCGGCACAGCCCAGAATCCGGACATCTACTTCCAGAACCGGGAAGCCTCCAATGCCTATTACGACGCTGTTTCCGGCATTGTCGCGGAAAATATGAAAAAAGTGTCCGCGCTCACGGGCCGCAAACACCGCCTCTTTGATTATGTGGGCCACCCGGAAGCCGACCGCGTTGTCATCAGCATGGGTTCTTCTTGTGAGGTCATTGAGGAGACGGTCAATTATCTGAACAAGCAGGGACAGCGCACGGGTCTTGTCAAAGTGCATCTGTTCCGTCCTTTCGCTCCGGAGCATCTGCTCCGGGCCATACCCGGCAGCGCCGCCGCGCTGACGGTGCTTGACCGCACCAAGGAAGTCGGCGCCCTCGGCGAACCCCTTTACCAGGATGTCTGCACCGCCTTCCTTGAGCACGGCGACGCACCGGTCATCGTCGGGGGCCGCTACGGCCTGGGTTCCAAAGATTTCACGCCCGGCATGGCGAAGGCTGTTTTCGACAACATGAGGGGCCTGGCTCCCAAAAATCATTTCACTGTGGGCATTAACGACGACGTCACCAATCTTTCCCTGGATGTTGAGGAAGAAATCGACACCGTGCCCGAAGGCACCGTACAGTGCAAGTTTTTCGGCCTCGGCGCCGACGGTACCGTGGGCGCAAACAAGCAGGCCGTTAAAATCATCGGGGACAATACCGACATGTACGCGCAGGCCTATTTCGCCTATGACTCCAAAAAATCCGGGGGTTTCACAGTTTCACACCTGCGCTTCGGCAAGCAGCCCATCCAGTCGTCTTATCTCATCACCAGCGCCGACTATGTCGCCTGCCACAAGGCGGCTTACGTCACCCAGTATGACGTACTGGACGGCATCAAGGAGGGCGGCGTCTTTGTGCTCAATTCCAACTGGACTCTTGATGACATGGAAAAACATCTGCCCGCTTCCATGAAGCGCGTCATCGCCCGCAAGAAACTGAAATTTTACAATGTCGATGCCGTCAACGTCGCCCAGGAAGTCGGTCTCGGCGGGCGTATCAATATGATAATGCAGACGGCGTTCTTCAAGCTGGCCAAGGTCATCGACTTCAAAAAGGCCGTCGATCTGCTCAAGGATTCCATCAAAAAGACTTACGGCCTCAAGGGCGACAAAATCGTCAACATGAACATCGCGGCCGTTGACAAAGGCGCAAGCGCCCTGACGGAGATCAAATACCCCGCCTCCTGGGCCAACGCGGCCGAAGGAACGCCGGAATGCCATTGCGGTGACGACGAATACATCCGTGCCATCGTCCGGCCCATCCTCGCCCAGCGCGGCGACAAGCTGCCGGTTTCCGCCTTCGCCGGTTCGCGTGAGGAAGCCGCCGGTTTTGTGCCCACAGGCACGGCGGCCTGCGAAAAACGCGGCGTGGCCATCGACATCCCCGAATGGGAAGTGGGAAATTGCATCCAATGCTGCCAGTGCTCTTTTGTGTGCCCGCACGCCGCCATCCGCCCCTGTCTCGCCACAGACGAGGAACTTGAGGGAGCTCCCAAGAGCTTTGCGGTCAAAGAAGCCCAGGGCAAGGAACTTAAAGGCCTCAAGTTCCGCATGCAAGTCTATCCTGAGGACTGCCTCGGTTGCGGCTCCTGCGCCGATGTCTGTCCGGCCAAGGAAAAAGCCCTGGTCATGAAGTCCCTTGAAACACAGTTGGATGCGCAAAAGGCCAATCTGCTGTTCGCTGAAGCAAGCATCTCCCCCAAGGACAATCTTTTGCCGCGCGATACCCTCAAGGGATCCCAACTGCAGCAACCCCTGCACGAATTCTCGGGCGCCTGCGGCGGCTGCGGTGAAACGCCCTATGTCAAACTGCTCACCCAGATGTTCGGCGAACGCATGATTATCGCCAATGCCACGGGATGCTCCTCCATCTGGGGCGCGTCTTCGCCCACCACTCCCTATACCGTCAATCAGGACGGCTTCGGCCCGGCCTGGGGCAATTCCCTGTTTGAAGACGCGGCGGAATACGGCTGCGGCATCGGCCTTGCCTATGTGCAGCGCCGCGCCCGTCTGGCCATGCTTGTGGAGGAGGCCCTCAAAACAAAAGGTCTCTCCAGGGATCTCAAAAACGCCATGCAAGGCTGGCTCGACAACAGGGAAGAGGCCGCCGCCTCGCGCGAATACGGCGAAAAGATCATGGATTCCCTTGACGGCTTTGACAACCCACTGGCGGAACAAATCTGGGAGATGGAGGATCTTTTCACCAAAAAAAGCGTCTGGATTTTCGGCGGTGACGGCTGGGGCTACGACATCGGCTATGGGGGCCTTGACCATGTGCTCGCCTCTGGCGACGACATCAACATATTGCTGATGGATACCGAGGTTTACTCCAATACCGGCGGCCAGTCCTCCAAAGCCACTCCCCTCGGGGCCGTGGCCCAGTTCGCCGCCGCAGGCAAACGCACCGGCAAAAAGGATCTTGGCCGCATGGCCATGACTTATGGCTATGTATATGTGGCCTCCATTTCCATGGGCGCGGACAAACAGCATGTGCTTAAGGCATTCCGTGAGGCGGAGGCCTATAAAGGCCCGTCGCTGATCATCGCTTACGCGCCCTGCATCAATCAGGGCCTGCGCAGAGGTATGGGCAAGAGCATGGAAGAGGCCAAACAGGCCGTCCAGTGCGGTTACTGGCCCTTGTACCGTTTCAACCCCGATCTTGCCAGGGAAGACAAAAATCCCTTCCAGCTTGACTGCAAGAGCCCCGTTTCCTCGCTGCTGGATTTCCTGGATGGCGAGGTGCGCTTTTCTTCTCTCGGCAAGATAAACCCCGAAGCATCCAAAACGCTCAAGGAAGAACTCGCCAAAACCTACGCCCAGCGCTATGCCATGTACAAGCAACTGGCGGATCTGCCTTATCCTTCCGCAAACTAACTTGATCGCGCCGTGCGGCTGACCTCCGGGTCTGGCCGCGCGGCCGTCAAAAACATCTGGATGAGGAAACACCATGTATAACGGGCTTTATATTACAGCTACTTCCCAACGCAACGGAAAAAGCGCCGTCGCCCTCGGGATTATGCAGCTTCTGAGCCGCACCTTACGTAATGTGGCGATTTTCCGGCCGATTATCAGCGAACCTCAACTGGACGACCTTGATCCGGACATCAACCTGATGCTCAGGTACTTCAAAATCAACATGGAGTACGCCGAAACCTTCGCCTACACCTATACGGAGGCGAGAGAAATCATCAATCAGGGATCACGCAACCTGCTTGTGGAGAACGTCCTGCACAAGTACAAAAAACTCCTTGAAAAACATGATTTCGTTCTTTGCATCGGCACGGACTTTCTCGGTAAAGACCCTGTACTGGAATTCGAACTCAATGTTGAAATAGCGGCCAACCTTGGCTGCCCGGTGGTTCTTGTCACCACTGGCGAACACAAGGCCGCTGACGAGGTGCATGAATCTCTCCAGACCGTCATGGACGCCCTGGCCCAATATTCCGTGGACGTTATTGCCACCATCATCAACATGGCCAGCCTGACCCAAACCGAACTTGACGAACTCCGCCAGCATTTCTGCCGGGGGGAAAACGCTCCCCTGCTCTATGCGGTGCCGGACGAGCCGATTATCGGCAAACCGACCATGCAGGACGTGCAAAGACTCGTCGGGGGAGAGGTGCTCTTCGGACACAACCGCCTGGACGCGCTGGTAGGCGATTATCTTGTGGCGGCAATGCATGTGGATCATGTGTTGCAGTATATCGCCAAGGATCAGCTTATGATTTTCCCCGGCGATCGCACGGATATGCTCCTGGCGGCCATGGCTTCGCGCTTTTCAGCCTCAATGCCGGATGTCGCCGGAGTGCTCCTTACCGGCGGCCTGCGCCCGCCCGTCGAGGTCTGCAATCTCATACAAGGCTGGACAGGCTCGCCCCTGCCTGTGGTGCTCACCGAGCACCACACCTACAAGACCATTCTGGCCCTCAGAGAAATTTACAGCGTGATTGAACCCGGCGATCTCCGCAAAATCAACACCATACTCGGTCTGTTTGAGCGCTACGTCAACGGCAAGGAAATCGCCAATCGTTTGAACGCCAGGCGTAGTGGCCGGATGACGCCCATGATGTTTGAATTCGACCTCATAGAGCGAGCCAAAAGCGCCAGGATGCGCATAGTTCTTGCCGAGGGGATGGAAGAGCGCATTCTTCAGGCCACAGACATACTGCTTCGCCGCGAGGTGGCCGAAATCATTCTTCTGGGCGATGCCGACATCATCCGGCAAAAGGCCAATACGCTTGGCCTGAACATCAAGGATGCCGTATTGATTGACCCAGTGAAAGCACCCAAATACGACGAATATGTCCAGAGTTATTACGAATTCCGCAAAAGCAAGGGCGTTACCCCTGAGCAGGCGCGCGACATCATGGCTGACGCCACCTATTTCGCCACCATGATGGTGAAAAAGGACGACGCGGACGGCATGGTTTCCGGGTCCATCAACACCACGGCCCATACCATCCGTCCGGCTTTTGAGTTCATCAAGACAAAATCCGGTTTTTCGGTGGTCTCCTCGGTATTTTTAATGTGCCTGAAAAATCGCGTGCTGGTTTTCGGCGACTGCGCGGTCAACCCCAACCCCACAGCACAACAGTTGGCGGAGATCGCCATCGCCTCGGCTCATACCGCGAGCGTTTTCGGCATTGAACCACGCGTGGCCATGCTTTCCTACTCCACAGGCACATCCGGCAAGGGGGCTGATGTGGATATTGTGGTGGAAGCCACAAGCATCGCCCAACAAATGGCGCCGGAACTGGTCATCGAAGGCCCTTTGCAGTATGATGCGGCCATTGACCCCACGGTCGCCAAGACGAAACTCCCCGACAGCAAAGTGGCCGGGCGGGCCACTGTGTTCATCTTCCCGGATTTGAACACCGGCAACAATACGTATAAAGCCGTTCAGCGCGCCGCCCAGGCCCTTGCCGTCGGCCCGGTGCTCCAGGGATTGAACAAGCCGGTCAACGATCTCTCACGCGGTTGCACGGTTGCCGATATCGTCAATACCGTGGCCATCACAGCGGTGCAGGCGGCCGCAGAAAAACAGAATTCCTAGAATTCAGAAGCAGTACAAAGGAAAAGTCACATGAAAATTCTGGTCATCAATGCCGGTTCATCCTCATGCAAGTATCAACTCCTGGAAATGGGCGCGCAAAGTGTGCTCAGTTCGGGGCTGGTGGAGCGCATCGGAGCGCCGAAGGGCTGCCTCACGCACAAAATATACAAAGGCGGCAATGAAGAGAAAATCGTCCGTGAGCATGCTTTCCCCACGCATGTGGAGGGTATGGAAGAAGTCATCGCCCTGCTGACGGATCCCGAACTGGGCGTCATTGAGGACAAAAGCGAAATCACCGCCATTGGGCACCGCGTGGTGCACGGCGGTGAGGACATCGCGGCCCCTGTTCTGGTGGATCAGCGTGTCAAGGACATCATCAGAAAAGGCGGGACGCTGAGTCCCCTGCACAATCCGGCCAATCTCATGGGAATCGAGGTGGCCGAAAAGCTCTTCCCCGGCGTGCCGAACGTCGCTGTTTTCGATACGGAATTCGGCATGGGCATACCCGAAGAAGCCTACATGTACGCCCTGCCCTATGAACTGTACGAGGAACTCAAAATACGCCGCTACGGCTTTCACGGCACATCACACAAATACATCGCCGGCAGAACAGCGGAATACCTCGGTAAACCCCTTGCTTCCCTGAACTCGATCACCATGCACCTGGGCAACGGCTCCTCCATGACCTGCGTCAAAAACGGCAGATGCTACGACACCAGCATGGGCCTGACGCCGCTGGAAGGCCTTATCATGGGTACCCGCAGCGGCACCATTGATCCGGCCATAATCCCTTTTGTCATGGAAAAAAAGAAACTGTCGGCCCGAGAAATGGACGATCTGCTGAACAAGCGCTCCGGCCTGCTCGGCATATGCGGCTACACTGACATGCGCGACGTGCACAGCCAGATTGCGGCGGGCAACAAGCGCGCCAAGCTGGCCTTCAAACTCCTTGTCCGCAGCATCAAGAAAATACTCGGTTCCTATATGGTACTGCTTGAGGGCAACATTGACGCCATTGTCTTCACCGCCGGCATCGGCGAAAACGACAATCTGATGCGCGCCGCCGTGTGCGAGGGAATGGAAGCCTTCGGCATAAAACTGAATCAGGCGGAAAACAATGAGCGGAAATCATGCGCGCGCGCGATTTCCGCTCCGGACAGCGGAATTCCGGTCCTTGTCATTCCGACCAATGAGGAACTGCAAATCGCCATGGCGACCAAGGATGTCATTGAAGCGCCTTCGTTTTGAGATGATTGCTTGACGGCGAAGTAAATTCGCCCTGCGACAATCTGCTCTGCAAGCAAATCCTTGCAGAGCAGATAACGTTTGAAACGCTCCCTTCGGCATGGCCGACAAATTGAGCCTTTCACACCCTCAGGCTTACCGGACGACATTTCGAATAACGCCGGTCGCCGCCAGAGCATTTCCAAGCGTAAAATGCTTAAAATACGCCCTTCAACCCGTGATCGCGCAGGGCGGCATCACAGGCTCCCAAGTGATAGTTGGTGTGCGAAGCGAGCATGATGACTGTGGCCATATATGACAAATCACGCCCGATTTTTTTGCTCAGGGCGGCATTATTCCCGACAAGGCGCTCGTCGGACATTCCGGCCAGCCATGCGTCCACACGCGACTTCACGGCCGCGGCATAATCGCGCATGACCTTCTTGTGGGCAACAGGGGCTCCCTGCGTTTTCAGCATAAGCGTATCCATGTCGCAAGGCGCGGGCAGAAGGGCCTCATCTTCTCCGCGAACAAAAAAATCCATTACCATAATGGCATGCCCGACCTGCTGCCAGACTGGCCAGCCGCCGTTTTTCTCCGCCCAGACATTATCGGGACAGACATCAACATATTCCATTAACAGGCCGTAGGCGTGCTCAAACGGCCCTTGAGCCGCATGTGTAATTTCACGGGACATACTTTGACTCCTTTGTCATGCGTTATGCAAAACGGCTTGCGCCTGTGATCAGAACCATGTCCGCGGGAACATTTTCATGGATTCCCTGGGTTCTTGTTTTCACTTTGGCGATTTTGTCCACAACATCCATGCCTTCAACAACCTTGCCGAAAACGCAGTATCCCCATTCGTCGGGCGTGGGGGCGGCGTGGTTGAGAAAGGTATTATCCGCGAGATTGATAAAAAACTGGGCGGTCGCGCTGTGCGGCTCACGGGTGCGTGCCATGGCTATGGTTCCGCGTTCGTTGGTCAGGCCGTTGTCAGCCTCATTTTGAACCGGCTCTCCGGTGGATTTTTCCTCCATGCGCGCGGACAGGCCACCGCCCTGAATCATGAAGCCGGGGATAACACGGTGAAAAATCGTATTTTGGTAAAAGCCGTCATCCACATAACGCAAAAAATTTTCAACAGTCCTCGGCGCCTTGTCCGGAAAAAGTTCCAGCAGAACGTCTCCGGAGGAAGTTTCCAGCAGAACCGTCGGGCAATCAGACATAAACACTCCTTGTCAGATATTTGAATGGGGATTTGGGATACGCCGGACTGTAAAAAGCACGCCGCGCGGGCGATTGGACCAAAGGCCCTCCAAAAATATAAGCACTATCCGCATGGCGTCAACGGCCAGCAATCTCCCTTTTGCTGTTGCGACCCGGCGATAACTTGTATATGCTGCCCATATACGCCGCCTTCGGACGGTACGGGCTTTGGCCCGGCGCATCCGGCGGCCCGCAGAAATTTCAGACGACCACGTTCGGCAAGATATAATAACCAGAAGTCATTTCATAATTCATCATGAAATGACTTCTGACGCCGCCCAGGGGGGCGGCGCGGCGGCAAGAGCCGCCGGAGCGAGCCGGAAACCGCGTTTTTCGGCGGAGCGGTCTTCATAAAGCGACCATTGGCCGATTTATGACATGAGTTGCAACCAAAACCTGAAGGGGAACGCCATGCCAAAAAAGTTTCGTCTTGTGACCAGAAGCGATTTTGACGGTCTTGTCTGCGCCGTGCTGCTGAAGGAACTGGACATGCTGGAAAGCATCAAATTTGTCCACCCCAAGGACATGCAGGACGGCAAAATCGACATTACGGAAAACGACATAACAACGAATCTTCCCTATACAAAGGCGGCCCATCTCGTTTTTGACCACCACCTTTCCGAGACGGTGCGTAACGCGGGCGCACGACCGGACAACTACATCATCGACCCCAACGCCCCGTCAGCGGCCAGAGTGGTGTATGATTACTACGGCGGCGCGCAAAAATTCTCGGAAGTTTCCCATGAGCTTATGCGAGCTGTGGATCAGGCCGATTCTGCTGACTATTCCAGAGAAGACATACTGAACCCCACGGGCTGGACCCTGCTCAACTATATCATGGACCCGCGCACTGGTCTCGGACGTTTCCGCCAGTTCCGCATCAGCAACTACGACCTGATGATGCGGCTTATTGACGACTGCCGCACGCACTCCATAGAGCGGATTCTTGAACTGCCGGACGTAAAGGAGCGCGCTGACCTGTATTTTGAACACCAGCCCAAGGCTGTGGAGCAAATTCAGCGCTGCGCTTCGGTTCACAACAAGCTTGTGGCGCTGGATCTGCGCAATGAAGACCCCATCTGGTGCACAAACCGCTTCATGATTTACGCTCTCTATCCCCAATGCGGCATTTCAGTCCACGTTCTCTGGGGCCTGAAACAGCAAAATACCGTATTCGCCGTGGGGAAATCCATCCTGGATCGCTCCAGCCCCGTCAACATCGGCGAAGTCATGCTGGCCTACGGCGGGGGCGGGCATTTTGCCGCTGGAACCTGCCAGGTGTCCAACGAAGAGGCGGAAAGAATCCTGCCCGAACTGACGGCCAAACTCAACAAGTGATTTCCCGACCCTGACCGCCGGAGATTTTCATGGTCCGATCCGTCTTTTACGTGTGCTTGTTCCTTGTGACCGCCCTGGCCGTCCTGACGGAGCCGCCGGCCGCCCCCGCCGCTGAAGGGCGTCTGACGCGCCTGCCCAACGGATTCAGGATATATCTTGTCAAAGATACCCGTTTTCCTCTGGTCTGCATCCGGCTTTACGTGAACGCCGGGGCCGCCTCTGAAACGCCTGGGCAGGCCGGCATCAGCCACCTCCTGGAACACATGGTCTTTAAGGGAACCGACCATCGCCCTAAAGGACAGGCGGCCCGTGAGGTTGAGGAATTGGGAGGGTATATCAACGCATCCACCGGCTTTGACAAAACGACGTATATCACGGATATGCCCGCGGAGCACTGGCGTACCGGCATGGACGTGGTCAGGGACATGGCGTTCCGGGCGACCATTGACCCCGGGGAACTGGAAAAAGAAAAGGACGTCGTCATCTCGGAACTGGAAATAGGGGAAGACTCTCCCGGACGCAGGCTTTTTGAACACCTTCAGACGGCCGGCCTGCGCAACACCGTTTACGGACGTCCGATAATCGGCTTCCGGGACAGCGTGAAAGCCCTCACCGCCGAAGACCTCAAGGCCTATACAGCGCAATGGTATCAGCCGCAAAACATGATGTTGCTTGTGGCCGGCGACATTGATATGGATGCCGTTCTGGCCCATGCGGAGAACCTGTTTGGAGAAATGCGGAACAACAGCGCCCTGCCCGCGCCGGAGGAGGCGAACCTCGCTGACGCTGCCGGGGGGCCGCAGGTTGAAATTATCAGAGGCCCCTGGAAAAAAGTCTATCTGGGGCTTGCCTTTCCCGTACCCGGATTGCGCGACCTGCGCTCCGTGGATCTCGACATCGTCGCCCATCTGCTCGGCGGGGACGAAACCTCACGCTTTCATCGCAGATACAAATACGAAAAACAATTGGTGGACAGCATTGCCGTTCATAACATGAGCCTTGAACGCGCGGGCCTCCTGACCATCACCGCCCGCCTGGACGCGGACAAGGTCGCGCCCTTCTGGACGGAATTCACCAAGGACATGGCCACTCTCAAAACGGCCGTTTTCACTCCTGAGGACATCTCCCGCGCCGCCTTCAACCTTGAGGACGACATGGACAGGACGGCGGAAACGCTGAGCGGCCTTGCCTCATGGAGCGGCACGGTGCGCTTTGTCCTCGGCGGGGAGGAGGCCGAACGCAATATGCGTTTCGCCCTGGGCTCGGCCAACGCGGATCGCCTGCGGCGCGCCGTCGATGCCTGGCTTACGCCCGGACAGGCCCGTTTGCGGATATTGGCGCCCCAGGATGCCCCGCTGCCCGACATGGAGGCCCTGCTCAACGGCAACTGGCCGCCCGCCAAGACGCCGCCTTCTGCCCGGAATACTCAAGCGGCCACGGGAACGCGTGAAACGCTGGAACTTGGCGGCGGTCGCACGCTTATTCTGATACCGGACTCGACAACGCCCTATATTTCCCTCAATGTAATGATGCCGGGCGGCAACGCCCTGATAACCCCGGAAGACCAGGGCATCGCCGAGCTGACGGCGCGCACGCTTACGGACGGCTGTGCCGGTTTTGATGCCCCGGCCTTCAACAGCTTTTTCGCGAAACGGGCGGCTTCCGTGAGCGCCAGGGCCGGCTTGCAGACATTTGGCTTGTCCCTGACCGGGCCTTCGCGCTTTCAGGCGGATTATTTCTCCATGCTGGCCGATATGCTGCGCAAGCCGCGTTTCGAAACGGAAGAGATACGCCGCGAGGCGGCTTCCATGAAATTCGCCATCCGGCAGCGTGAAGACGCGCCAACGGCCTATCTCTTCGCCAAGCTGAATCCCTTCCTTTTTTCCGGAAAACATGTTTACGGCTTTGATGGTCTGGGTACGCCGCAAAATCTTGACCGCTTCGGCAGTGGCGACGTCCGCTCCTTCTGGAAGAGCCAAGCGGCTCAGCCATGGGTGCTCTCCATCGCCGGGGATTTTGACCGAAAGGTCGTTCTTGAGGCGGTCAGACACCTTCCCGTGCCGGGGCAGCCCACATTTTTCCCAAGTGCGCCGCCATGGGGCAAGGAACGTGAGTTCAAGCTCCACCTCCCCGGCCGCAATCAGGCCCATCTGCTGCGAATATTCAAGGCTGTTCCGCTAAGGCATGACGACGCGCCCGCCCTGCTGCTGCTGCAAACGCTCCTGTCCGGCCAGAGCGGCCTTCTTTTCTCCTCACTGCGCGATGAGCAGGGACTGGGCTATTCCGTCACCGCCTTTTACCGCACCATGCCGGAAGCCGGCTTTCTGGCTCTCTACATCGGCACCACCCCGGACAAATTGGAACAGGCGCGACAGGGATTCGCCAAAACTGTGGAAGAACTCCAGGCAAAGCCCCTGCCCGAAAAACTGCTCAAGGCCGCCGTCAATCAACTCAGAGGAGATTATTACCGGGATCGCCAGAGCCTCGCCTCGCGCGCGGGAGAAGCGGCGACGGACGCCGTGTTGCGTTACCCCGTCGATTCCCGCAAACAACTGATAGAAAAAGCCGCCACCCTGTCTCCGGCGGATATACAGGAAGCGGCCAGACGTTACCTGCTCCCGGACAACTCCTATGAGGCCCAACTGCTTCCATGACGCTCAATCTTTTTTTCTGATCCTATGATGGGGCTATATATGAACCACCGCCTGAAGATTTTAAAGTGACTCGCTGCCGAGGCTTTATTATTGACAAATCTCGCTGTTTATGAATAGAAATCAGCAGGCATCCGTGCGAATCTTCTGATGCTTATGTAGAACAGCGGGTTTCCGGGCGCGACTATCTGTCAACCGTCTAAAAACAGGGAGAACTTGTATGCCGACCGTTGTTTATTTCCTTTTCGCGTTGGCCTTGTTGATTGGCGGCTATGTCGTTTACAGTCGGGTAGCCGAAAAACTTTTCGGGCCGGACCACAATCGCGCCACACCGGCCGAAACCATGGCCGACGGCGTGGACTATATCAAGTTGCCGACCTGGAAAATTTTCATGATCCAACTTCTGAATATAGCGGGAGTCGGGCCTGTGTTCGGCCCCATTCTGGGCGCGTTGTACGGGCCTTCCGCACTCTTGTGGATAGTGTTCGGCGCCATTCTGGCCGGCGGCATACACGATTATTTTTCAGGCATGCTGAGCGTACGCTACCACGGCAAATCTCTGCCTGACGTCATTGGCTTCACCCTCGGCAACGTCTTCAAACAGATCATGCGCGTTTTCTCCGTGGTTCTTCTGGTGCTGGTGGGCGTGGTGTTCGTTTCGGCCCCGGCCGGCCTGCTGGCCAAACTGACCCCGGAGTGGATGAATTTCAACTTCTGGATGATCGTTATTTTCATGTATTACTTCCTGGCGACCGTTCTGCCCATTGACGTGATTATCGCCCGCCTTTATCCGCTTTTCGGGGCCGTGCTCATTGTCATGGCGGTGGGTGTAAGCGGCGGCCTTATCCTCGGAGGCTACGCTTTTTACAGTTGGCCCCTTGACCAGGTTACCAACGTGTTCAGCAATCAGCATCCCAATAAACTGCCCATGTGGCCGCTTATGTTCGTCACCATCGCCTGCGGCGCCTTGAGCGGCTTCCATGCCACCCAGTCTCCGCTCATGTCGCGTTGCGTTCCCAATGAGCGTTGCGGCCGCGCCGTGTTTTACGGATCCATGATAGCCGAGGGCATCATCGCCCTCATCTGGGCCACGGCCGGCATGACCTTTTACGATAGCGCCCAATCTCTGCTGGCCGCCCTTGGCCCGAAGACCAACGCGGCCCTTGTGGTCGATCAGGTCTGCAGAACGCTGCTCGGCCCGGTGGGCGGTGTACTGGCCATTCTGGGCGTTGTGGCTCTGCCTGTCACTTCGGGCGACACAGCCTTCCGTGCCGCGCGCCTCGTCATCGCCGACGTCACCTCCATGTCCCAGAGCAAGCCCCTATCCCGTCTGCTGATCGCCGTGCCTCTCTTTCTTGTGGGCGCCGCCATCTCCCAGGTGGACTTCGGCATTATCTGGCGCTACTTCGGCTGGGCAAACCAGAGCCTCGCCACCATTGTGCTGTGGGCAGCGGCCGCCTACGTGGTGAAGCGCGGCGGCCTCCACTGGCTCGTGAGCCTCCCGGCGACCTTCATGACCGCTGTAGTCATCACCTATCTCTGCAACCAGAAGATAGGCTTTGGGCTTGACTATACCCTTTCGGTATATTTCGGGGCCGGCGCGGCCGCCGTCGCTCTTCTGGCCTTCCTGGCCAGCATGGGCTGGTTCCGCAGAAACACCCTGATTCAACTGCCGCAACCCGGACAGGCCAACTGAATAACGACGCTTCCCGGACATCAAAGGCAGGGTCAAGGCCCTGCCTTTGATGTGTGAGGTATCATCATGATGCTGAGGCCCCCGAACATTCTTACCATTGCCGGCTCCGATTCCGGCGGCGGCGCCGGCATTCAGGCTGACCTGAAAACCGTTATGGCCCTCGGCGGCTATGGCTTGAGCGTTATCACGGCTCTCACCGCCCAGAACGGACTCGGCGTCGACGGTATTCACGCCGTTGACCCGGACTTCGCGGTATTGCAGTTGAAAACGCTTCTCAAGGCTTTTCCCGTTGCCGCCGCAAAAACGGGCATGATGTTTTCCGCTGAAATCATTGATGCGGTCAGCCCTGTTCTGAACAAGCAAAAATTCCCCCTGGTGGTGGACCCGGTATGCGTGAGCCAGAGCGGCAGCCGCCTGTTGCAGGAAGAGGCCGTGAGCGCCTTGAAAGAACGTCTTGTGCCGGGCTGTACGCTTTTGACGCCGAATCGTCCGGAAGCGGAACTGCTTGCGGAAATGTCCATCACCTGCATTGACGAAGCTGTCACGGCCGGCGAAAAGCTGCTTGCTCTCGGAGCAAAGGCGGTGCTGGTGAAGGGCGGGCACATGGACGGCGGCATTTTGATTACCGACATTTTGTGCGTTGCCGGGGAAACTCCGAAAATGCTGCCGCAGGCCAAAGTGGAAACATCCAATACCCACGGCACGGGCTGCACGCTCTCGGCGGCCATCGCCACAGGTCTGGGCAGGGGCCTACCTCTGCAAGTCGCCGTGACCAAGGCTCAGGAATATCTGAATCTCGCCCTGCGCAAAAGCTACGCTCCCGGCGAGGGATGCGGCCCGGTCAATCACGCGGCCGCGAGCCTCAAATAGCACAAATAGCAGCCGACGTTCAAAAAACTTGCCTCCATTGGATTGACCAGAGTCACAGTGGCGTCGGCACTGGAGGGGATTGAAGCTGCCCCATGCCGACGCCACTGTCCAGAAGCAAGGTCAGATGCCATCCGCGGAATTGTCCGGCAATACGGGCGCTATACGTATGCCCAACAACATAACTACACCCGCGAGTCCAAGCCCGCATAATCCCACCATCCACTCCAGGGCGGTGGCGCTATAAGACGCCGTTTGTCCGAAAAAAGCATCTGTTACTATTTTGCCGGGGAATAATTCCGGAGGATAAACCTGCGGCGCGATAATCAACACATACATAAGCGCCAAACTACCCAACGCCACTCCAATGGCAGCGGTAAGCAGCCGGTGTTTGCATGAGCGGAACTGCGGCAGAAGCAGCAAAGCCAGCGGCATTGCCGTGCCGAGCAAGCCGAAGCCACCCCAGAGCAATATGGGAAAAATGCCGCCCGTACGGAGCGCAAAACATTCAAAATCCCGCAACGTAGCGGAATTCAAGCCTATAAGATGCAGCGCCAACACCATGTAAAAGGTTATGGCTACTAAAATCGCCAAAAGGCTACCTATGCGCTCGGCCAAGGCCTCCGCGCAGGCAGCGGAAAAAGGCCTCTGTGCCGCGAACTGCGCTTTATACAGCCAAATAATGAACATCGACAGCCCAAGTGAAAGCGACAGGGCTATGAATAACGGCGGCAGCAGGGCCGAATGCATGGCTGAACGCCCCGCCAGCACGGCAAAGACGCAGCCGCTTCCCGTTGTCATTACAAGGCGCCACAGGAAAGAGACAAAGCCGAGAATGCCTATTCCGCCACTCCGCGGCGCAAAACAGGTGAAAAGCCAGTACAAGCCCACCAGACAGAAAAAAACCGCATAAATGACGATATTGACGGAAAAGACCGAGGCAGGGTTAAAATGTGTCAGGACTAGCAAGACCTGTTCCGGCCTGCCGAGATCAAGCATGAGGGTAAAAAGCCCTCCCGCCAGCAGAGCCAAAGCCAGCAGGCAGGAAAATGACGCGAGGGGCTTATAATCCTTTCCGCCGAATACCGAGGAAACGGAAGCCACATTCAGGGCCCCCGAGGCCGCTACAAGGAGAAAAGTCGCCAGCGTCAACGAAAAACCCCAAGGTACACTGTTACTCATGCCCGTAAGAATGTGCCCTCCGCTTTCAATTCGCCAGGCGGCCCAGACACCCGAAAGAAGCAACAGCGCGAAAACGCCCGTCATGAGCAAAAAACCCTTTGTCGTTGGTACGCATTGCCGGTTCATGGGTTCACCCCCTGGTAACGGACACCGGGATTCGTGAGCAGTTCAGGCCGCAGGGCTGTAGTATTGAAGGCCACCACTCGTTTGGCTATGGAATCGGCAGGATCGTTGAGATTGCCAAAAAGCATGGCCCCGCGCCCGCCCCTGGCGCAGGCTTCCACGCAGGCGGGTTTGCGCCCGGCGTCGATACGGTGGCTACACAAAGTGCAACCTTCCACTGTACCCATGCCGCGAGGGGAATGGGGCACCGGTTTTTCCACCTTTTCATACACAAAGCCGCGCGCCTTGTAAGGGCAAGCCATCATACAGTAACGGCAGCCGATGCACAGATGGCGATTGACCAACACCAGCCCATCGGCGCGACGATAGGATGCTCCGGTGGGGCAGACCCGCACGCACTGCGCGTCCGCGCAGTGCTGGCACATCACGGGCAAGTGGCTTACCAAACCTGTGGATTTGTCGACCAATCGCACCTTGCGAATCCACCGAGCATCGGTGTTTGCACGTCCATGAGATTGCAACGCATGCTCATCGACACAGGCATCCACGCAAGCAACGCATTCAGCGCCGCACAGACGCGTGTCCACCAGCAGGCCCCATCGAATTTTCGTATTGTCTGCCAGCGCTTGGCGTACCCCCAACCCCTGCGCGAACAGCAGACAACATGCCGCTCCGCGCAAAAAATTGCGGCGTGAAAGAGGAGGAAAAAATGTGTTCATTTTTTTCCTCCTTGCGCAGCCTGCCATTGTTCGATGCTTTTTTTAAGCATATCAGCGTTTTTTACCTCTTTATTCATCACATACGCATCCCTTGCCGGAAGCGATGCGTGACAGGAGAAGCAATTGACGGAGACATTCTGTCGCGCGTGGCAACCCCGGCAAAAATGCTTGCTGTTATCCGCCGAAAGCGGGGCATTGTCTTCGCCGCGCGTGACATGGCAAGTGACGCATTGCTCAATGCTGACGGCCTGTTGCGGTACGGTGAGCGGATATACCGCATTCATGCGATCTTTGAGCAGGGCCTGATGATTGTTCCTCATAATGTCCTTGTTTTCCGACCAGTGCCCGCGCAGCAGCTTCTGCCGGGGAGCAGGAAGAATTTCCGCAGCCAGAGCGGCGCCTCCTTCCAAACATAGCAGCACTCCCAGGAGGAACACCGCCGGAGCTAATATTTTCAGTCCTTGCATGGTATTTCCTTTGGGTTATTTCACCGGCACAAAATTTTTGCTTACCACGGCCTGCCCTTCGGGCATCATCATGAAATCAAAAAATGCCTGAATGTTACCTGTGGGCTGAAGTGTAACAAGGCTTAAAGGCCGTTTGAGCACATAAGCGCCGGACTGTACGGCTTCTTTCTGCGGAAGCGCGCCGTCAACGGCCAGAGCCGTCACATCCGGCGTGGCGAAAGACAGCGAGGAGGCGGTGATGCCGCCGGGATCCTTGGCCACATCCACAATACAATCCACAGCGTCATCAAGTTCCACAACCTTGCCGTAATCCTCCTTGCCGAGCACCATATCTTTAAAGGCGCGCACGGTAGCCCGTCCTCCGCCAAGCAGTTCACTGTAGACCACAATGGACATATCAGGGCCGCCGACCTGCTTCCAGTTCCCGACACGGCCGGTGAATATCTCCCTGAGTTGTTCCATGCGGAGCGACTTAATCGGATTGGAGGGATGCACGAAAACACCCATCACGTCATAACCGATAACCTGCCAAGCCACGACACGCGCTTTTTCCGCGTCGCTCATCTCGCTGGCAAGCCCTCCGAAAGAGACGCGCCCGGCGGCCACGGCACTCAAGCCCGCGCCTGCTCCGGCGCTGCCTATATTGCCGAAGGGGATGCCGGTTTTTTCGGTAAACAGTCTGGCTGCTTCCGGAATGACCTTGGTGCCGATGGTAGATGCGCCCTCATAGACCAACGGAGACTGGAGATCCACAACTGTCTTTTTGGCCGGGGCTGGCGGTGGAACGAGGCCTTGTGGACTGTCTGCCATGGCAAAGGAGACGGAAAGCGGCGCCGGACTGAATTTTCGGTGACACGAACCGCAATCTCGGGATACATTGACCTGATTATGGCAGACGAAGCAGGATTTGCCGCTGAAATGATCCTGAAACGCGATACGCGCCTTTTGCGATGTATCAAAAAGGCTCAGGTGGCAAGTCTTGCAGACAAATCCTTTGGAGGCATGGCCTGGGCCGTCAAAAACAACGGTTCCCTGCCCGCCGCCGCCGTAGCGCAATGTTTTGCGCTCACTCGCCTCAGCCAGCGCGGTCGAAAGAAACATCAGGGCAAGTATCGACAATAATATAACATATGCCTGCCTCATATTACGCCCCCACGATAATGGAGCGGGAAACCTCACGCGCACTGGCGGTACCGGTAAGCACCATGGCATCCATAAGTTCCTGGCGCATGGCGTTCATAATCAGCGCAACTCCCTCACGTCCGCCCCCGTGCGCTCCGCGAATGAGTGGACGGCCGACAAGGCAGGCGTCAGCTCCAAGGGCAAGCAACTTCAAAACATCGTACCCGCGGCGTACAGCGCCGTCGGCAAAAATGACCACCTTACCCTTTACTTTGGCGGCAATGGCGGGCAGCACATCGGCGACACCCGGCGTATAATCAAGCACACGCCCGCCGTGGTTGGATACCACAATGCCTTTGGCCCCGGCCTGTACGGCCAGTTCGGCCTCTCCCACCGTCATGACGCCCTTGAGAATGAAGGGCATCCTGGTGCATCCGGCAAGTTCCTTGAGCTGAGCAAGGGTCTTTGGTTCAACAGTCTGGCCCGGCAAGGCACGGGCAGCGCGCCCGGCGGAATCGATATCTATGCCGAAGGCCACGGCTCCAGCCTCTTCCATCAGGCGCACCCGCTTGATTATTTCTTCCTGCGT
The DNA here is from genome assembly GCA_031280915.1 of Desulfovibrio sp. Classification (GTDB taxonomy): domain Bacteria; phylum Desulfobacterota; class Desulfovibrionia; order Desulfovibrionales; family Desulfovibrionaceae; genus Desulfovibrio. The sequence goes on from JAITGC010000064.1 coordinate 26,259, forward strand.
GCGCGGTTTGATCATCACCATGCCCTTGCCGCCATAAGCGGCCTTGAGTACATCCATGCGGCGCTTGAAGGTTTCGACAGGATCGCCGATGCCGTCGGCGGCCATGCCCAAGGTCTTGGCATCGCGGCAACCGCCGAGAATGGAGTTGATATAATCCTCTTCCGTCATTTTGCCGCCCATGTTATAGGTAACTCCCCCAGTGGCGGCGGACAGAATGGGCATGGCCAAGGTTTCGCCGAAGATTTCCACGCTCATATCCGGTTTTTTCATATCATGCACCACACGCATATGAAGCTGTACCCGATTCAGCGCGTCGTAGTTATTCTTGAATGATTGGCCGGAACCAATGCCGCCGAAGCCGGGCACCTCACCCGCACAGGCGATACCGTTGCATTCAGGACAAACACGACAGCGAGGATAGAGTTTTTCACGCGCCACCCGCAGCACTTCAGCCATGTTCAACTTGGGTTTATCCGCCACGGGCGGTACAGGAGTGGCCACTGTAGCCGCCTGAACCCGCGCGGCAAGTAAAGGCGACGCGGCAACTCCCATGCCGAAAACAGCAGCTCCCTTTAAAAAATCACGCCGTTCCTGTGCAGTGATGCTTTTGTCCTTTTCCATGTCTACTTCCTTCTCTGTGAGGTTATGAAACAGCCCTTGCGGGCGCATATAAAACCGCAACAGCAAGGAAGATGCCATATATGGCAACGCAACATATTGTAATAACAAATATATTTTTTACAGTTCCGCAGCGGAAAAATGTAAGATTATTCCATCAGGAATAGGGAATTCCTTTTGAACTTGTTCCGCCCTTCGTTTGGAACGCTCCAGTGCGCGCCAGCGAGATACCCTTTCGCCATTTGCCCTGAATGAGGAATTCCGACAATATAGCACTTTCACTCTGAAATGCTTGCTTGACGGCGAAAAATCAATATCCGGCACGATTTTTTTGGAGCGCGGCGGCAAGCGGGAATATGGAGGAACGTGAAAATGCCTGGAGGAATAGTATTCCGTCTGGAATAGAGCCTATATGTCCCCGCCCTGTGGTCAAGGGAAAAAAGACTTTGGGAATGTGTTCGGATACACGCATATATACAACGGTAGTCAATGGCGGCAGCGCCCTGATGAATTACGCGTTTTTGGTCCTTGTCAATTTCTCGGCCTTTGACGCCTCAATGCCGATGAAAGATGGGGGTTACGAAGACGCCTCGTTACCATTTTGTCAAAATTTTTGCTTGCCTGACCATATGGATATCCAGTATACTTTTATTCACTGTCGCACCGAATTCAATACAGCATTCAATACAGCGACATTTTTAGACTTTCCATATTCCCGCGTTATCGTCAAAGCATTCCCCTGAACCAGAGAGTCACCATGAAAAATGCCACAGACATGAGCCAGAGACATGATTCCGGCTTCACAGTTGAGGTGGGGGCGCAAAGCGGCCAGAAACTCTCGGCCTGTTACCAGTGCGGCAACTGCACAGCGGGCTGCCCGGCGAGCTTTGTTTATGACAGACAAGTAAACCAGATCATGCGCGGGGTACAGCTTGGCATGAAGGATGAGGTTCTTGACAGCCGCGCCATCTGGCTGTGCCTGTCCTGTTCGACGTGTTCCCTCCGCTGTCCCAACAATATTGATGTGGCGGCGGTGATGGAGACACTCAGGCATATGGCCCGCAAAGAGAACAGGGTGGCTGTGGGCAATGTGGAAAAATTCTGGTTTTCTTTTCTTAATACCGTGCGGGCCTTCGGCCGCTCATGGGAAATCGGGACCATGGCCCTGTATATGATGCGTTCATTGCGCCTTTTCACAGACCTTGACCTCGCTCCCGAAGCTCTGAAAAAACAAAAACTCGGCTTCAAGCCCCATGTTGTCGCCCAGGGCGGAGCCAGTTCTGTAACCCGCATATTCAAACGTTACAAGGAACGCGCCGAACGGGAAGGGGTACGCCCATGAATTACGCCTATTATCCCGGCTGTTCCGCCAAAGGTTCCTCGGCGGACTACGAAAAATCCACCCAGGCCGTTTGCGCCGTTCTCGGCATGAATCTCGTGGAAATCCCCGGCTGGAACTGCTGCGGTTCAACGCCGGCCCACGCGGTGGATACGGAACTCTCCGCCGCCCTGTGCTCCCGCAATCTGGACATTGCGGCGCAACAGGGAGTTGAAAAACTCCTGACCCCCTGTCCTAGTTGTCTTTCCAATCTGCGGCACACAGCAAAACGCATGGAGAACCCACAGTTCCGCGCCAGAGTTGACGAACTTCTGGACAACCCCGCCGCGCCGGATTTTCCCGGCGTCACTTCCGTCATGCAGGGCATGGCGGCGCACTGCGACGCCAACGGTATCGCCTCGTTTATACGGAAGGATCTCGGCCAGCTCACCCTGGCCCCCTATTACGGCTGTCTGATGAGCCGCCCTGCGGATATTATGGATTTCGGCGACCCGGAAAACCCCACCCTGATGGAATGCCTTCTGGCCGCCTGTGGCGCGAAAGTGCTGGATTTTCCGCTCAAGACGGCGTGTTGCGGCGCCTCTTACGGCATCCCGGAACGTACAATGACAGCCCGCCTCTCCGCCCGCATACTCCGCCTTGCCACAGACATGAAAGCCGACGCCATTGTGGCGGCATGTCCGCTTTGCCAGATGAATCTGGATCTCAGGCAGCCACAGGCAGCCAAGGAGGCTGACGCCATCTTTGCCATGCCTGTGCTCTATTTTACCCAAATTATGGGTCTGGCCTTCGGTCTTTCCCCGGACACTCTCGGCCTTGAAAAACTTCGCGTCAGCGCCAGCGCCCTGCTGGACAAACTGGAGCCGGCGCCGTCCATCTCGAAGACGCCTGTTGAAGGGGGGCAATCATGCGAATAGGAGTCTTTGTCTGTCATTGCGGCAGCAATATAGCCGGTACTGTGGATTGCGCCAAAGTTGCTGAAATCGCAAAAAATTTCCCCGATGTCGTCTATGCGGATGACCCTATGTACACCTGTGCCGAGCCGGGGCAGGCGGCCATAGAAGCCGCCATTCACGAGCACAAACTGGACGGTGTAGTCGTGGCCTCATGCAGCCCCCGTATGCACGAAGCCACTTTCCGCCGTACTGTCGAAAGGGCCGGACTCAACCGCTACATGTTTGAAATGGCCAACATACGCGAGCATGTTTCCTGGATCGGAAAGGAGCAGCAGGCCAATACCAACAAGTCGGCGGAACTTGTGGAAATAGCTGTCGCCAAACTGCGCAACAACCGGCCTTTGGCGGCGAAAACCTTTGACGTCACAAAAAAGACGCTCATTGTGGGCGGCGGCGTGGCAGGCATTCAGGCCGCACTGGACTGCGCGGAAGGCGGCATACCGGTTATTCTGGTTGAACGGGAATCCACCATCGGCGGCAAAATGGCGAAACTCGACAAGACATTTCCGACAGTGGACTGTTCGGCATGCATTCTCGGCCCAAAAATGGTGGACGTTGCCCAACACCCCGGCATAACGCTGTACGCCTGTGCGGAGATAGAAGAAGTTTCCGGCTATGTCGGCAATTTTTCCGTAAAGATACGCAAACGCGCCACCTATATAGACTGGGAAAAATGCACGGGTTGCGGCGCGTGCAGCGAAAAATGCCCCAGCAAAAAAACGCCGGATGTCTTCAATGAGTTCACCGGCACGACAACCGCCATCAATATCCCCTTTCCGCAAGCCATCCCCAAAAAAGCCGTCATCAACGCCCAATATTGCCGCCAGTTCACCAAGGGCAAATGCGGCGTCTGCGCGAAAGTCTGTCCTGCGGGCGCCATTGACTACGCCATGCAGGACAGCTTTGTCACGGAGGAAGTCGGCTGCATTATCGCGGCGACCGGCTACGAACTGATGGACTGGACGATCTATCAGGAATACGGCGGAGGCCGCTATCCGGATGTCATCACGTCCTTGCAGTACGAACGCCTGCTCTCGGCTTCAGGCCCCACAGGAGGGCATATTGTCCGGCCTTCGGACGGCAGGGAGCCTCAAACCATTGTTTTCATCCAATGTGTGGGATCACGGGACAACTCCATCGGCCGTCCCTATTGTTCGGGATTTTGCTGTATGTACACTGCGAAGCAGGCCATCCTGACAAAAGACCATCTTCCCCAGTCGCGCTCCTATGTTTTTTATATGGACATACGGACGCCCGGCAAGATGTACGATGAGTTTTCCCGCCGCGCCGTTGAGGAATACGGCGTGGAATACATACGAGGGCGCGTCTCCGCCGTTTATCCAGACGGGTTGGGACGCTATGTCGTGATGGGGGCGGACACGCTGTTGGGCGAACCCGTTGAAATCAGGGCGGACATGGTAGTGCTGGCGGTCGGCATAGAAGCGGCGAAGAACGCGCCCGCCCTGGCTGAAAAATTGCGTATCTCCTATGACAAATACGGTTTTTTCATGGAAAGCCATGTCAAGCTGAAGCCTGTTGAAACCAATACCGCCGGCGTGTTTCTGGCCGGCGTCTGCCAGGGCGCCAAGGACATCCCCGCCTCTGTGGCCCAGGGTTCCGCGGCGGCGGCAAAGGCGCTGGCCCTCTTCGCGCGCGACAAGCTGGAAAACGACCCGCAAACAGCCCAGGTGGACGCCAGGCGTTGCGTCGGCTGCGGCAAATGCATACGCTGCTGTCCTTTCGGGGCCATAACGGAAACCGAAATCCGCAACGAGAAAAAAGCGCAGGTCATTGAAACTGTCTGCCAGGGCTGCGGCCTGTGCACGTCCACCTGTCCGCAGGGCGCCGTCCAGCTTTCCCACGCCACGGACAACCAGATTCTTGCGGAGGTGAACGCTCTATGCCGGTAATGAAAGACAAAGAATTGCGGATCGTGGGTTTTCTCTGCAATTGGTGTTCCTACGGCGGCGCGGATACGGCCGGCGTGGCCCGCGCCGAACAGCCCACTGATTTACGGATTATCCGCGTCCCCTGCTCCGGGCGCGTTGATCCGCTTTTTATCGTCAAAGCCCTGCTGAGCGGTGCTGACGGCGTGCTGGTTTCCGGCTGCCATCCACGGGACTGCCATTATTCGTCCGGCAACTTTTATGCCCGCCGCCGCCTGGAAGTGCTCAAGCATTTTCTGCCGGCCCTCGGCATCGACAATGCGCGGTTTGAATACACATGGGTTTCCGCTTCCGAGGGACAGCGCTGGCAACAGGTCGTGACCGCCTTCACCCGGCGCATCCATACCCTAGGCGCGGCGCCCGGCTTTGAGGACGCCCCGCTCCTGATGAAAACCGCCGATATGGCTCCGGCTCCATTGCGGCCTTTGGGAACAGGGAAAAATGCGCCCCTGGAAAGCCTGAAACAGGCAATAAAGGAAAAATTGCCTGATCTTGCCTGTGTGATAGGCTGGAAACAGGGCTATGACGACGCGCACACAACGCCGCTCTTCGCCAAAAAACCGGAAGATGTGGACGAACTTGTCTGGGGGCCATTGAATGCAGCCAACCTGGCGGTATATCTGCCCCTGTTCAAAGGCAAAAAAGTGGGTATTGTCGTCAAGGGCTGCGACAGCCGCTCCGTGGTGGAGCTCCTGCAGGAAAATCTCGTCGCCCGTGAGGACGTGACCATATTCGCCCTGCCCTGTGAGGGCACACTGGATATGGGGCGCGTCAACGAAAAACTGGGCCGGTATAATGTTGTGGGCGGCATCGCCCATGGCGCGACAAATATCACCATAACAACGGACGGCCAAGAACACGATTTTTCCATGGCCGAATATGCCCAGAACAAATGCCGCGGCTGCACGGAGCCTGAAGCTGTCCTCTCTGATGTGCGCATGGGCGATTCACCTCTGGTTCAGGGCGAGGCGCCTGTCCCGCAGGAACTTGCCCTGCTGGACGCCATGAACCTTGACGAGCGCAGGTCTTTCTGGCGCACTCAGATGGAACGCTGTCTACGCTGTTACGCCTGCCGCAATGCCTGTCCCATGTGCGTATGCCGGGATTACTGCATCTCGGATTCCCGCGACCCGCACTGGATGACGCAGGAGGCCGGAGTCACGCAAAAACTCTTTTTCCAGACAATACACGCCCTGCATCTGGCCGGGCGGTGCACCGGCTGCGGCGAATGCCAGCGGGCCTGCCCTGTGGGCATTCCCATTCTGGGCTTGCGGCAGCATATAGCGCGCACGGTTGGAGAACTCTTCGACAATTACAGAGCGGGCATTGACCCCGCCGCCGTGCCGCCGCTGCTGGGCTACGAAGTGGAAGAACGAAATATCCGCGAGAGGGAATGGAAATGAGCGCCATACGCTTCGCAACACCCGATGGTCTCCCGGCCTTTCTTGCGCGGCTCTCCGAAAACAGCCGGATTCTGGCCCCCGCCGTCAAACCCGCCGGAAAACGTTCTGTGATATTCGAGGATTGGCATGAAGGCATGCCTGTCATTCTGGAAAAAGCCACGGTGCCCCCCAAGGATGCCGTACTACCCCAGTGTGAAACTCTGTTTACCTATAAAAAATCGAAGAATCCCGACAACCGGGAAGACGTCGCCTTGTGCCTTGAAAACAGGGCGGAGGCCCGCCCCACAGTGATTTTCGCCTGCCGCCCCTGTGATGCCCGGGGCTTTGCGGTGCTCGACAGACCCTACCTCAAAGGCCCCTTTGCCGACCCTTACTACAAGGCAAAAAGAGCAAATCTGACCGTCATCACCATAACCTGCGCCAGCGGCTGCAATACCTGTTTCTGCCATTGGGTGGGCGGAGGGCCGTCTTCGCCGGAGGGTTCGGACATCCTGATGACGGAAATTGATGGCGGCTTTGTGCTTCAGTCAATGACGGAGGCTGGGGAGAAACTCCTTGAATCCGCCGGGCTTGACGACGGCAGGGAAGTCTTTGCCAAAGCGGAAGCCGCGCGCAAGACGGCTTGGGCTTCCCTGGCTTCCGCACCCGCCATCAAAACCGCCCCGCAATGCATTGCCGCCCTTTTCGATAACGAGCAATTCTGGCAAGAACATACGGAAGCCTGCCTTTCCTGCGGAGCCTGCACGTATTTCTGTCCGACCTGCTACTGTTTTAATATCACGGATGAAGGCGACGCCTTTGACGAAAAAGGCGGCCGCCGGCTCCGCAGCTGGGATAATTGCATGTCTTCGCTGTTTACGCGCGAAGCCAGCGGGCACAATCCCCGTACGCAAAAAGCCCTGCGTATGCGTAACCGCATTGCTCACAAATTTTCAACATATCCCGAAAATTGGGGAGCATTCTCCTGTAACGGCTGCGGCAGATGCATCAGCGGCTGCCCGGTCTGTCTGGATATCCGCGCTGTGGTTCTGAACGCGATAGCCGCTGCGGCTTCAGAAGCTTAAGTCCCGGAGGAACACAACATGGCTGTTAAAAAATCAAAAAACAAAACCTCTCCGGAAAAAGCGGACGGCAAAAACCACACAGCCGCGCGGACAGCCGCTCCCCGCTCGACGGACATTGTCCCCAGCGAACAGCGTATGCCGCGGATAAAAACGGCTTCCGACATTAGGCCCCATGAAAGACCGGCGCCGATGGTGAGAGAAAAGGGAGAACTCACGCCGCATGAGCACCACACTCCCAGGCTCAGGGAGAAATCCGAAATGGCCGTCCGTGAAAGCAATTCCCCTGCATTGAAAGAACAAGCTGAAACCCCGGCCGCCCCAAACCGCGCCGTGCCCTCTGCAACCTTTTCACCCCGTCCCATGCCGGACGGCAATCCTTATATGCCCCATATTGCCACAGTGAAGGAAATCATTCAGGAAACTCCCGCCATAAAAACCCTCCGAGTTGTACTGGATGACCCCGCCGCCAGGGCTTCCCTCAACTATGAACCTGGGCAGGTCGGGCAACTTTCCGTCTTCGGCTGCGGCGAATCCACCTTTGTGATCAATTCTCCACCGTCGCAAAAGGAATATCTGCAATTTTCCGTTATGCAGGCCGGCGAAGTCACCGCCGCCATTCACCGTCTTTCCACAGGTGAAAAAATCGGCGTACGCGCTCCATTGGGCAATTTTTTCCCTTGGCACGCATGGAAAGGGAAAAATATCTTTTTTATCGGCGGCGGCATCGGCATGGCCCCAATACGGGTGATCATGCTGCATCTGCTGGAGCGCAAGGCGGACTACGGCAAAATCAGCCTGTTGTACGGCGCGCGCTCACCGAAGGACATGGCCTACGGGTATGAAACAGAGACTTGGCTCAACAATCCCGATCTTGACTGTACCCTCTGCATTGACGCCCCCTGTGAAGGCTGGCGGCATAAAGTGGGGCTTATCCCCAATGTGCTTCTGGAATTACGGCCGGCCCCCGAAAATTGCGTGGCTGTGCTCTGTGGCCCGCCCATCATGATAAAATTCACTTTGCAGGCCCTTGAAAAACTTGACTTCAGGCCGGAAAATATTGTCACCACCCTTGAAAAACGCATGAAATGCGGCATCGGCATCTGTGGCCGCTGTAACATCGGCGGGCGCTATGTGTGCGTGGACGGCCCGGTCTTCTCACTCGAACAATTGCAGGCTTTGCCCCAGGAGCTGTAGCAGGGCCGCCCTCACACAAAACAGACCGCAGGATCATCAATGAAAAAAACTCTCTTACTCTGTGTAATGATGCTCGTTTTCGCCACAAAAGCCTGGAGTGAGGAAAAAATTGATCCCGCCGACTTCATTTGCGCGGAACTTGTGGCTTTGCCCACAACCACCGGTGAGCCTTCCCTGTTTGAAGCCCTGCAAATAGACGGTTATGTGAGTGCGGCGCGGAATAACAATGTGGCGGATCCGCAAATCATGGCCCCCCTTCTGGAACAGGTCTACATGGCCTGTCAGGCGAACCCCACAGAAAAGGTGCTGACCTTCTGGCGGAGCGGACAAGAAATGTTCACCATTGCCGAAGACGGCCCCTGGAAGGCAGATAAAACCACCTGCGGGGATTACGCGGTCAATGAGGAAGACGGTAGCGGCTTCCTCATCTGGCTTGATGGATACAACCGCCAAAAGAACGGCCTGACCGCTTCTGTTCTGGAAAATGACGCAAGCCTCAATGCTTTTCTGGCCAAATGCAAAAAAGAGCCTCAAAGCCTGATGCTGGACGTGATGAAAGAAAGCGTGAAATAGATCCCTGCTGCGGGTCACTACAGCATTTTAAGTGAAATACGTCTAGCAGGCTTGGTTTCTTGCTGCCTCAAGACCTTTGTCGGCAAAGGTGAACAGCGTCTCCAGGGCTTTGGGCAAGGCTGTCCTCAGCAGAGCCGCGTTCGTTTCATCCGGCCGTCCCAGTACCCAATTCAGCACATCCTCCTTGTGAAGGGGACGTCCGATGCCCATGCGCAGACGGTAATAGTCCCGTGTACCGAGATGTTGGGTAACGGATTTCAGACCGTTGTGCCCGGCATCCCCGCCAGCCAGCTTGAACCGCACTGTCCCCGCCGGAATGTCGAGCTCGTCATGAGCCACCACAAGACGCGACGGATCCAGTTTGTGCCATGCCAGCAGCGGCCGCACACAACGGCCGCTTTCGTTCATGAAGGTCAAAGGCTTTGCGGCGAGCCAGAGGCCGCCCAGTTGTGGAAGATGAATCCTGTGAAGCGCGCAGGAAAAACGTGTTCCATTGAGTTCGTCAAAGCCGCCTTGCTTCCCGGCGAATTCAAGAAGCGCGGAAACGAGCAGGAATCCCATGTTGTGACGCGTGTCTGCATACCGGCGGCCCGGATTGCCCAAGCCCACCAGTACTCCTTTATATTCCACGCTCACTCCCGGGAACGAAAAGTACAAAATTAACGCAAAAGGCCCGTGCGCCAATCCCGCGACGCTAGCGGGGACATGCCAAATCAAAAAGAAAAGACAAGGCCCCGACCATCTGAAAACTAGAGCAAATTAACCTTAACGCTTACTGCGGCACTTAAGGGCGAAAGTAAATTTCACCTACGCCTTGGCAGTGAGCGGCGAGGCAAATTTCACTTCACTGTCAAGCGACAATCTCAAGGGTAAAATCCCTAACCGGCGGAGGCCTGTTCGCCTCCTTCGCCTTCAGCTTCATCCTTGGATTTTGCCAGAACGCTGACAATGGCGAAATTACGGTCACAGACGGCACGCACGTTGGCGGGCAATTTCAGATCCTGAACAGAGATGGTGTCGTTGATGCCCATATCTGTCACATCAATGGTGACCTTTTGCGGCATATCCATGGGCTTGCTGGCAAGCCGCAGCATTTCGCGGTATGTCTCCAGCACTCCTCCCAATTTTACGCCACGGGCGGTGCCCACAAATTCCAGAGGCACCTCGACCTTTACTTCCTTGTTCAGATCAACGCCATAGAAATCGACATGCGTAAAAGCCTTTTTGTAGGGGTGCCACTGCACGTTCCAGATCAGAACCGGATGAACGGCCTTCTGCCCCTGACCGTCTATCTCAAGGTTGAACACAGTGGTATACCCCACTTCCGCATATATTTTTTCCAACGGAAGCAGCGGGGCCTGGACGGAAACATTTTCACCTTTGGCGGTATAGAACACACCGGGGACAAAATTCTGTGCACGCAGGCGGCCATTGGGGCCTTTGCCCGACTGTCCGCGTTTCTGTACGCACAATGTCTTTTCAATGCTCATGGGTTGTCTCTCCTTACTACACAAACAACACGCTCACGGACGAGCCTGTATGAATGTTGTGAATGGTTTTGCCGAGAAGCGCCGCTACGGAAATGACCTTCAGCTTTGAACAACGCGCCAGCTTGTCGCCGCTGGCTATGGTGTCGGTGACAATAACCTGGGAAAGGGCCTCCGTGGCATTGATGCGGTCAATGGCCGGCCCGGAAAGGACGGGATGCGTCGCGCAGGCCACAACCTTGCGCGCTCCGTATTTGAGCAAAACTTCCGCTCCAGCGCAGAGGGTTCCCGCCGTATCAATCATGTCATCCACCACAATGGCGATGCGGCCTTCAACATCGCCAATAACGTGCATGGCCGTGGCCTGATTGGGGCGGTCGCGGCGTTTGTCCACAATGGCGAGAGGGGCGTCAAGCCTTTTGGCATACGCCCGCGCGCGCTCGACGCCGCCGGCATCCGGCGAAACTATGACAATATTTTCCTGGCCGAGTTCCCTTAAGGGAGCCAGCATGACCGGAGCCGCAAAGATGTTGTCCACGGGACAGTTGAAAAATCCCTGAATCTGTCCGGCGTGCAGGTCTATGGTCACGACGCGGCCCGCTCCGGCAACACTGATGAAATCAGCCACCATCTTTGCGCTTATGGGCGAACGCGGACTGACTTTACGGTCTTGTCTGGCATAGGCGTAATAGGGAATCACCGCGGTTATACGCCCGGCGCTGGCGCGCTTGAGCGCGTCCAGCATCAGGCAAAGCTGCATGAGATTGCGGTTGACGTCCGGAGGACAGGTTGACTGCACGACAAATACATCGTCGCCACGGACATTTTCACCGACTTCAATACGCAATTCGCCGTCGCTGAACGTCGTGGCGAGGGTGGGCGTCAGCTGACATCCGAGATGATCGCAAATGCCCTTGGCCAATTCCGGATTTGATCCACCGGTGACAATTTTCATTGTGCTGAACATGCCGCGCCTGTTCCGTGAAAAATATCAATCAGCCTTTTGAAGGCCGCTTGTGCGCCAATACTGGCTGGGATGGAAGGGGTCGAACCTTCGTATGACGGAGCCAAAACCCGTTGCCTTACCACTTGGCTACATCCCAGTGCTACAAATGCAACAAAAAAACACGCTGCCGCTCCGAACGCAAGGCAAGGGCGACTTTTTTGGCGATGTCCGCTTTACAATGCGGAAACAAGCCAAACAGACTTGCCCCGCTGCCGCTCATACTTGCGACATCCGCGCCAAGACGCGACAATTCCGACTTGACGGACGCCAGAAGAGGGTATCGGGGAAAAACAGCCGCCTCAAGATCATTTGTAAAATCATCTTTCAGATTGCCACAAAAACATGAGTCCCGCTGTGCGCCAAATAAAGTATTCTCTTTAGCCCGCAACGAAAATTCTGTCAAGCTGTTCCGCGCCGGAGGAAAACCGGTGAACGCCGGGAGCAAGGCGTCATAGCCGGCGTAAGCCTCACGTGTGCTGACCTGAATGTCAGGGCAGACCAAAACCAGCCAATAATCAGCCAGACCCGCGCCGACAGGCGTAAGCCGCTCCCCGATTCCCCGCACACGGCATGGGGAATTCCGCAAAAAAAACGGCGTGTCGGCTCCCACAGTCAGGGCAAGCTCCGCCAAGGCGTTGAAATTCAGAGGCGAGCCGCTCTCCCGGTTCAGCCAGCGCAGCAGCGCGGCCGCGTTCCCGCTGCCGCCGCCAAGACCAGCCCCAACAGGAATGCGTTTCCGCAATGAGACTTCAATGCCGGGCGCCATTCCCACAGCTTCCGCGAAAGCCTTATAGGCTTTTGTCAGCGTGTTGTTTTCCGGGTCAAGATCCGGCATGTCGCAAAAAATCCTGACGCCCCCGCCCCGTCTGAGGGAAATTGTCAGATCATCGCGGGGATACGGCAAGGGATAAAAAATGGAATCCAATTCGTGGTAGCCGTCCGTCCTCACGCCGAAAATGCGGAGACCAAGGTTGATTTTACAGCCACTGGAAAGTCGTACGGGGAAAATCTTCGCGGCGGTCAGAAGGGTTACTCCATTTCCTTGCCCAGAACTTCCACTGTGAGATGGCGGTTTGTATAGACGCAAATGTCGGCGGCAATACCCATGGCCTCACGGACAATCTCCTCGGCGCCGAGCCCGCTGTGCCCGATCAAGGCCCGCGCCGCCGCCAGAGCATAAGGGCCGCCGCTGCCGATGGCCGTGACGCCGTCATCCGGTTCAATAACATCGCCGTTCCCCGAAAGAACAAGCATATGTTCGGAATCGGCCAGGAGCAGCATGGCGTCCAGCCTGCGCAGGTATTTATCCTTACGCCATTCTTTCGTCAATTCCACAGCAGCCCGCAATAAATTTCCACGAAAATGCTTGAGCTTCTCCTCAAAAAGCTCGAAAAGCGTAAAGGCGTCAGCCGTGGCGCCCGCGAACCCGGCCAGAACAGTGCCGTCATTGAGACGGCGCACCTTCCGGGCAGTCTGTTTCATAATCATATTCTGGCCGAATGTCACCTGGCCGTCGCCCGCCATGGCGACACAACCACCGCGCCTGACAAGAAGAATGGTCGTGGCATGCGTATCCGTCATTGCTTTTCCCATATTTCCCTGCGTTCATTATACGCTGTTTCCAAACGCTGAAAAGGCCGTTTGTCCGACGCGTTCCCGGCGAGGCTTTTGGCCTTGGCGAAATAGCGTTCCGCCAGTTTTCGCCTGTTGGCGTACAGCGTACTATATGTGAGATGAACATAAGCCTCAAATTGCTTCCCGGCCTTCCCAAGGGAACGCGCATACGCCTCATGCACTTCAGCGTCCTCGGGGACATAACGCAGGACATCCTCGTAATGTCTGGCAGACTCGGCGCCCCGGCCGGACTCGTCCAGCATGCGGGCATAGAAAAAAACAGCCATGTAATCACGCGGATCCAGACGTAGAGCCTTGGTCAGCAAAGTCTCGGCCTGCCCCATCTCTCCCCTGCGGAAATGAAAAATACCCGCCTCGCGCAATACCAAGGAATCATCGGGATCCGCAGCCAGGGCTTTGTCAAAGGCGGCGGCGGCTTGCGGTATTCTGTTCAGACGGTTGAGCACAATCCCTCTGCCCATGGCCGAAAGAGCATCGTTTTTGGCAAAACGCTGCAAAGCGGCCTGCTCGTCGCCATAACGCGCCCAGAGCAGCGTATTGACGCGCTTGAATCGCGTGTTGTCCTGCTTTCTCCCCCGCACCTGGGCGGGCATGGCGGCAATTCTTGACTGAAGAGTATTTATGCGCTCGCCTATGGCGGGATGCGTGGAAAGATAGGCAGGCACCGAAGTGCCGTTCAACATGCTCTTTTGCCGGAGCACTTTGAAGCCCCCTGTCATTCCATTCGGAGGGTAGCCCGCGGCAGCCAGATATTGCAGGCCGATCTGATCCGCATCCGTTTCATCAAGGCGGCTGTAGTTGAGCATCGCGGCCTGCCCGGCGCTCATGGCGCCCACAGCCACCGCCCCGCCGGCCCCGCCGGCGGCCACACCGGCCACGGCGAGCAATAGTGAAGCCAGGGTGACAAACTGCGCCCGTTCAAGCCGTGACGCCACGTGACGCTGTGTGACATGGGCAAGTTCGTGCGCCATAACTCCGGCAAGTTCGTCTTCACTGTTGAAATGCATGATCAGACCGGAAAATACGTAAATGTAGCCTCCGGGCACGGCGAAGGCGTTAAGGGCGTTATTCAGGATTACAGATGAATTGAAAGCGTACACCTGTTTGGGCATGGCCCGGACAAGACGATCCGTGATGTACGCGACATATTGCTTTACCTCGGGATCTTCCACAAAGGACAAGTTTGAACGGATCATCGCATCAAATTTCCGGCCCATTTCTTTTTCGTCTTTGATGGTGACTCCACCGAAAAAGGCATGAGCCTGAAGAGGAAAAGTCTGAACGGCGAGGAATACGATCAGAAGCCAAGCCAGGGCACAGTGCGCGTAAAAAAGAAGTCGGCGCGCGGCCGGGAGACTCATTCCAAATCCCAAATCTGGCCTTCCCGCGTGTCACGCACGGTAATGCCCAATCCGGCAAGTTTGCCGCGCAGTTCGTCGGACCTGGCAAAATCCTTGCCAGCGCGGGCAATTTCCCGCTGCCGGAGCAGGTCGGCGACCATTCCGACATCAAGGTTTTTCCGTTTGACGCGCATATCCCGCAATTCGGACAAGAAGACGCCGGGATCAGCACCAAAAAGACCAAGTTGTTTTTCCCAGTCAAGAGCGCTCCCGACAAATTCCGCCAACAGCGTACGGGTTCCTTCAGCGGTACGCAGATTTTTATCTTCCAGCAGGCGGTTTACCAGCCTTACTTGGGAAAAAATCTGGGCCAAAGCCAGAGCCGTATTGACATCATCGTCAAGCGCCTCCTCAAATGCCTTGGGCAGGGAGTCCCATGCCTGCCGTACGTCACCGGGCAAATCAAGACATTTCCATCTGTCGCCGGCAAGGACGCCACGCGCCTCCCACAAGGCGGCATAAATACGCTGAAGCCCTTTTTCGGCCTCATCCATCCCTTGCGGCGTAAAATCCACAGGGCTGCGATAATGCTTGCCCAGAAGAAAAAATCGAAGGGTTTCCGGTTGGTAATGTTCCAATATCTTGCGAATGGTGGTGAAATTGCCCAAAGACTTTGACATTTTTTCCGCATTGATCTGCACAAAGCCGTTATGCACCCAATATTTGGCCAATTGGGCGCAGCCGGCGGCCTCGGACTGGGCAATTTCGTTTTCATGATGCGGAAAAATCAGATCCTGCCCGCCGCCGTGTATGTCAAGGGGCAGCCAGGGCTCGCTCATGGCCGAACATTCTATATGCCAGCCCGGCCTCCCTTCTCCCCAGGGGCTTTCCCATAAAGGCTCCCCAGGCTTGGCCGCCTTCCAGAGGGCGAAATCCAACGGATCTTCCTTCTCTTCCCCCGGCACGACGCGGACGCCGGCAACGAGCTCGTCCACACCGCGCCCCGAAAGACGGCCGTAGGCCGGCCAGGCGCGCACACGAAAATACACATCCCCGGAAGGGGTCGCGTAGGCTCTGTCGTTGCCAATCAGCTTGGCGCAAACTTCCTGAATCTGTAAAATATGCTCTGTGGCGCGCGGTTCAAAATCTGCGGGCAAAACCTTCAGGTGACCCATATCTTCATGAAAGGCCGCGATATAGGTATCAGCCACTTCCCGCCAGTCACGGTTTTCCCTGTTGGCCCTGGCGATAATCTTGTCGTCCACGTCCGTAAAATTGCGCACAAAGGTGAGGTCATAACCAAGGTGACGCAGACGGCGGGCCAGAACGTCAAAAAAAACAGCCGAGCGCGCATGGCCGATATGACAAAAGTCATACGCCGTAATGCCGCAAACATACATAACCGCCTTGCCGGGCCTTATTGGCACGAATTCCTCTTTTTTACGTCCCAAAGTATTATACAGCAACATGGCGGCGCCTTGCGGTTTCACCGATTCTCCGCGACCGGAGCAAGCAGGCTGAGGCGGCGCGCATGACGGCCGCCTTCAAAGCCATTTCCCAAAAACGCCGCGACTATCGCTACGGCAAGTTCCAGGCCAATGATTCTGGCTCCAAGGCAAAGCACATTGGCGTCATTGTGCCGGCGCGCCAGACTTGCCTGCAATTCCGTCGTGCAGAGCGCCGCCCGGATGTCGGGGTGCCTGTTGCCCGCCATGGACATGCCGAGGCCGGAACCGCAGATGAGAATGCCAAGGCATTCTTCACGGACAACAGCGCGGCAGAGCTTGTGCGCCATAACGGGATAGTCGCAGCTTTCATCCGTAAACGGGCCATCGTCCACAACCTCATGGCCGCGCTCTGTCAGATGCCGCGCCAGTGCCTGTTTCAAATCAAAGCCCGCATGGTCGGAAGCAATATGGATATGCTGCATGAAGCCTCCTGGCGGCCTGTATACCGGCCGAACAGAATTATTGGGCAGCCCAATTTTCGCGGCCGTTTTGGCTGTGATTCCCCAAGGGCAGAAAGGGAGTATCCTCTGGCAAGACAAAACGCAACTGTTCATCCGTAAAGGGCGTTGAGGGCCTCTCGCGCTCCTTGACCAGCACAATGGCGCGTTTGCCGTTTTCAGCGGTGAGAGTGACCCGATACGGCAACGTCCGCTTTCCTTCGCCGTAGTCAATCCGCATTTCCCATCCGCCGCCCCGCGGCTTTTCACGCCAGAGACGCGGCAGACCGCCAGCACCAATGTTCAACTCCCCGCCGAGCCTTCCGCCAAGTTCACAACGCAAAAGATCATCCCGCAAAAATTCGCCTTGGCCGCATTCCTTTCCAAAGACAAGGGCATAGCGTCCATTGAGCAAATTCGCCAAATGACTCAAGTCGAGGGGGATGGGCATGCCCACCCGCAAAAGGGGCTTTGCCGCCCCCTGATGAAACCAGGCCTTGTTTTCATTGGGGCTGTACAGGAGAAAAAGCGGACCATCTTCCACAATCTTTGCCGCTGTAACGCCAATGCCCGCCGTGACGTCCAGGCGGAGATGATCCGCGCTGTTCCCCCAAAAGAGGGCTGACACCCTTCGCGTGTCTTCCTTCGTGCCGAAACGAAGGCTCATCTGCAAACGAAACGGCTCAAAAGGAGCCTCCGCAGAGGCCAGATAGCTTTGCAGACGGCTTGCCGTCCCATTCCGCTTTTCCGGCTCCACATCCACAGCGGACGGTTTTGCACAGGAACAGCAAAGAAAAACAAGCAAAACGGAAAAAAAACAATTTTTCATAACTGTGACAAACGGCGCCGCAATGACTCGGCATTGCCGGGATTGAGTTCCAAAGCGTTCTGATAAGCCTTGCGGGCTTCATCCTTGAGATTCAAATGTTGGGCGATATCACCGTAATGTTCCCAAATGGAGGAATCAGGCTGTCCCCCCAACTCCACCGCCCGGCGGATTTCAACCAGCGCTTCCTGCGCTCTGCCGGATTTGAAAAGCGCCCAGGCCAGAGAGTCCACTATATAAGATTTGTTTGGAGAAAGCCGATCGGCCCTGACAAGCAATTGCAGCGCCCTGTCCAAGTCACGGTTCTCCTCCGCCAGGGTATACCCCACATAATTAAGCGCCTGAAAATTGTCCGGCTGGCTCTCCAGAATGTCCTCCATCACCTTGAAGGCGCTTTTTTTATCACCTGTTTCATCCAGCAGAGAACCGAGCAGAAATTGCAAATCCAGGTTTTTGGGCCACAGTTTGATAGCGCCGCGGGCGGCTCCAAGGGCCTCTTGCATCATTTTTTCATGCGCCAGAATGCGAATTTCCATCTCCCAAAAATCGGAGATGTCGGCAAAACGTCGCTGTCCCTTGCGGGCTTCCTCAAGAGCCCGTTCTCCCTGGCTTCCGTCGGCCAGCATCTGCGTGCGCAATAGTTGCGCCTGGCCGGCGTATTTGCTTTCCGCCGGCACTTTGTCCAGCCAGGAGAGAGCGCCGGTCAGATCGCGCCGCTGCTGGTAGGCGACATCAGCCAGCAGAATATAAACCTCCCCACTTTTATCGCCTTCAGCCGCGATTTTTTTGAGGATACTCTCCGCCTGCAAAGGATGGCGCGAATCCATAAACATGCCCGCCACCGTCAGGCGAAATTGCCTTGTACCTGGCCCCTGGCGCATATATTTGAGCGCTCTTTCCGGCTGCCGGAGTTGGAGGGAAATGTTGATCAGGCGCAAAAGCACATCCGGAGAAGCGAATTCGAGCTTAAGAATGCGCTCATAAATTTTGCCAGCTTCCGATAAATTCGCACTTTGCTCGTAAAGAAAAGCCAGTTCGGCGAGGGCTTCGACAAAATCCGGCTGTTCCTTGACGGCCGCCTGCAACAGGGGCAGGGCTTCCGGCCGGCGTTCCATGCCGATCAGAGCCTTGGCGTAATAATAATTGACAAGAGGCGTCCGCATTTTTACCGGGATGGCTTTGAGAAGCTCCTCCGCTTCCGTGAACTCCTTGTTTTTGACGAGCAAGAGGGCGAGTTCAAGACGCGCATCCAGGGAATCGGGATTTTTTCCAAAATAGGCGCGGACAAGGGCGATGCCTCGCTCTGTTCCGCCGCCGCTTATTAACGCTTCCGCATAAAGCAGATTGAGAGATATGTCATCAGGCCACAAGGCATACGCGTCTTCAAGAAATGAAACCGCATGGGACGATTTTATTCCCATAAGCCAAACTCCGCCTTCCATCCACGCCTTTGCCGGAAGTTTGGCCTGCTTCATCAAGTCTCTGGCATTCAGGAGGCCTTCTTCATCCTCGGCGTACATGCAGGCGGCGAAAACCAGATAGGCGTAAGTATCGAAGGCCTCAAAAGAGAATTCGGACAACTCCCGCCGCGTTCCCGACGACGTGCGGCTCTGTTCCTGAGCATGAAGTTCCATTGCGGTGGAGTCGGTCTCGCCGGCGGAGGCGGCCTCGTCCGTTTTTTTGCCGGCGCAGCCGCTGCAGCCCAGAAAAGATACCGAAAAGGCCGACAGCAGAAAGGCGCAGAATAAAATAATCGTTTTGAATTTCATCCCTGATATCGCATCCGTCATGCTATGACTGTATCCATTCGTCAGAAAAATCGTCAATATGCCCGGCAAGATATTTACGGATTTTTTCCAGCAGCCGCGTCTCGAGCTGCCGCACCCGTTCTCTGGTTATATTATACCTCTCACCGATCTCGCGCAAGGTCACCGGCTCATCCGTCAACAGACGATTACGCAAAATATGAAGCTCTTTTTCATTAAGTTCTGGGAGGATAGCCTTGAGACGCTCGCGCACGATGCCCGATATTTCACTCGCCGCCAGACTGTGCTCTATGCCCGGCTCCAGCGCGGGCAAAAAATCCATACGCGTCGCTCCGGTCTCATCCCCCACTTGCGCGTTAAGGGAAAG
Source organism: Desulfovibrio sp. (assembly GCA_031280915.1). Classification (GTDB taxonomy): domain Bacteria; phylum Desulfobacterota; class Desulfovibrionia; order Desulfovibrionales; family Desulfovibrionaceae; genus Desulfovibrio. The sequence continues at coordinate 45,724 of JAITGC010000064.1, forward strand.
ATCCGAGGAGGAAAGGCGCTGATCCATTTCCACAATCTGCTCCTCACTGACGCCAAATTTTTTGGAAAGCACCGTGTTGTCCGGTTCATAGCCTTGAGCCGCCAGCTTTTGGCGCTCTCTGTTTAAATTGTAAAAAAGCTTGCGCTGCGCCTGGGTGGTCCCGATTTTAACCATCCGCCAATTGTCCATTATAAATTTGAGGATATAGGCCTTGATCCAAAATGAAGCGTAATAGGAAAATTTGATGCCCTTGTCCGGATCAAACTTGTTGACCGCCCGCACCAAGCCCACATTGCCCTCCTGAATAAGGTCAAGCACGTTCTGCATCCAGCGGCGCTGAAAATCCATGGCAATGCGCACGACAAGCCTGAGATGGGAAGAAACAAGACGAAACGCGGCATCCGGGTCATTGCGGTCGCGAACGCGCAAAGCCATTTCATGTTCTTCCTCCGGCGTCAGCATAGAAAAACGGCTTACCTCGCGTAGATACAGATTCAGACTGTCGCCGTCACTGACGAGCTTGGGCAGGCGGGAACCGGAAGGCGCGGGCAGAGGCGGGGCGGAAAAATCACCCGCTTCGGGAATATCCTCAGAATCCATGTCCAGCGAACCGAGGATATCTTCCTCCTCCTCAGGAGCATCCCGCGAAGGAGGGATTACCTCGACGGCCGGCTCAAATTCAACCTTGCTATTTTTTTTTCTTCTCATCATACTTGCAACCCTTGCAACCCGAAGGCAAAGGCGTGAAATCCCGATAAGCGCATTGCAGCTATTGTATAAATACGAAAATTATATATGCTTATTTAATAAAGAGTAAGTTTCAATCTGGAAAAATGAGCGAAAGAGTATGCTATCGCTTCAATGTATTTTTTTCAATGCCTTTCGGCAATAGGAAGTGGCTCAGTTTGGAATTTTTCGGTAGTGCGGCCAGTTTTGCCGTCAGACAAGGAAGGCAAATTTTCCGCGAGGGAAGCGCATCTCACGCTCCTGTACCTGAGCGGAAAGCGCGGTCTGACGCCGGCTCACAACAGCAAACTGACGCACTGCCCGACAACAGCGGGAATTTATTTTCACCGGATCACAGGCGACGCTTATGGCATTCAGACAGGAATTAGCATCGGGACGATTCCTCTTGCTTGACGGCGCAATGGGCACCATGCTGCAAAACGCCGGGCTGCCGGCCGGCATAAGCCCCGAAATATTCTGCCTCAACAACCCTGACCTGCTGCGCGCAATTCATAAAGCCTATCTGAATGCCGGCGCGGATATTATAACCTCCTGCACCTTTGGGGGTAATCCATACAAGCTGCCGAAAAACGCCGATGTTTTTTCCGTCAATAAAGGATTGGTTGAAATAGCCCGCCAGGCTGGCCGCGAAAGCGGGAAACCCTGCTTTGTGGCCGGCAATGTAGGCCCCACAGGGCAATTTATAAAGCCCTTGGGCGAAATTGAGCCGCATGAATGTATAGACGCTTTTGCCGAACAAATCAGAGGGCTTGTCGCCGGCGGGGCGGATGTACTTTTTATCGAAACCCAATTTGATCTGATGGAAGCCAAGGCGGCTGTTGTGGCGGCGCGACGGGAATGCGACCTGCCGGTTATGGTCTCCATGACTTTTGAACAAGGTCTGAGCCTGACCGGTTCGACGCCCGCCGTATTTGCCGAAACCATGCAGAATATGAGTGTGGATATTGTGGGTACCAACTGCAGCACAGGCCCGGAGCAGATGCTTGCTGTCGTCGAGGAAATGCTGCCGCTCTGCTCCTGCCCAGTTTTGGCCGAACCCAACGCCGGCCTGCCGGAACTGCGCGACGGCCAAACGGTTTTTCCCCTGGAACCGGAGGAATTCGCGCAGAAGACAGCGATCTTCGCCGCAAAAGGAGCGCGCATCCTCGGCGGGTGCTGCGGCACAGGCCCGGAGCATCTGGCCGCCTTGTCCCGTGCCGTACGTCACATGCGTACCGACAATATCCCCCAAAGGTCACGGGCCGGCATCAGCCTGACAAGCCGCTCCCATCTGGTGCGTATCGGCGCGGATGCCCCCTTTGTCATTGTCGGCGAACGAATCAATCCGACGGGCAAAAAAATTCTGAGCGAAGAATTGGGGAAAGGACGCTTCACAACCGCCGTCCAGTTGGCTGACGAGCAAGCGGCCGCCGGGGCGCGTGTGCTGGATGTCAATGCCGGCATCTCCCCAACGGATGAAATGCATTTGCTGCCGGAGCTTGTGCGCCTTCTTTCCGCCCGTCTGCCCCATCCCCTGTCGCTGGATTCCTCCAACGCCGGCGCCATAGCCGCCGCGCTGCCCTGGTGCCCCGGTTCTTTCCTGGTCAATTCCGTCAGCGGAGAACAGGGACGCATGGAGACCCTTGGCCCCCTGTGCAGGGATTTCGGCGCTCCTTTTATTCTTTTGCCGCTCAAGGGGGCATCTTTGCCGCGCAAGGCGGCTGAACGCATCCGTATTGTCGAGGAGCTGCTGTCGCGGGCTGAAAAGCTCAACATACCAAAACGTCTGATTCTCGTCGATATATTGGCCCTGACGGTGTCCTCCGCAAGCGACGGAGGCAAAGAATGCCTGGAAACGGCCAGATGGTGCCGCCGGGAAGGGCTGCCGACCATCATCGGCCTGTCCAACATTTCTTTCGGTTTGCCGGCGCGCGACCTGCTTAACGCTACATTTTTGTCACTGGCCGCCGGAGCCGGGCTTGATTCCTGCATCGCCAACCCTTCCGCTCCACGCGTACGGGAAGCTGTTTGCGCCATTGCCGTACTGAAGGGAGATGACGAGAACGCGGCCTCATTTATCAATGCTTACGCCGCCTGGAAACACGAAGGCGGATACACCGAACAGGCCAATAAAACCGGTATAAGCAAAAATCTCCACGAGGCGGTGCTCAACGGCGACAAGGAAACCGTGCTGACTTTTCTGAACGCCGAACTTGCCGACGGAGCAGCGCCGTTCGCCCTGATGGAAGAGGCCCTCATTCCCGCCATCACGGAAGTCGGCGCGCGCTATGAGCGCCGGGAATATTTCCTGCCGCAACTTATCCGCTCCGCGGAGACCATGCAGACGGCATTCGCCTGTTTGAAGCCGCTTCTGGAGAAACAGCGCGGAACAGAAACACGTCCTGTGGTGGTTATGGCCACAGTGGAAGGGGACATTCACGATATCGGCAAAAACATTGTTGCGCTTTTACTCGGCAACCACGGTTTTGAAGTGGTTGACGCGGGCAAGGATGTCCCGGCCGAGGACATCGTGTCTTGCGCCGTGCGGCACAATGCGTGTATTATAGGCTTGTCGGCCTTGATGACAACCACTATGATACGTATGGAAGATACAATACGCCTCGTCAGGGAACGCAATTTGCCTGTCAAAATCATGGTGGGCGGAGCCGCCGTCACGCCGGCTTTTGCCGAAGCCATCAGCGCCGACGCCTATGCCGTTGACGCGGTGGAAGCCGTGCGCGCCGCGAAAAATCTCTTATAGTGAACAAATTGTGATGCGAGAACAGCCGTGAAAAAAATTCTTTTCCTTTTCATTGCCGGCCTGCTCATGCCCTGCGCCGCTCTCGCGCTTCCTCCCGCCAGACTTGATCTGACCACTCTCATGGATGTGGTGGCCCAGAACAAGGGCAAGGTGATCGCCATCAATTTTTTCGCCACCTGGTGTCCGCCCTGCCGGGCGGAGATTCCCGAACTCTCTCGCGCTGCTGATGAATACGGCGGCAAAAACATTATGTTTATCGGCCTTTCCGTGGATGAAGATCCCGACCTGCTTGAATCCTTTATCAAAAACATGGGGATACGCTATCCCGTATATATGGCCGGCCGGGACATAACCAAGGCCTACCGCGTCAACGGCATCCCGCACAACGCCTTTTATTCCAAAAACGGCCTGCTTATGATTTCAGAATCGGGCGTTCTGGACTATGCGACGTTGAAACTGGTTATTGACAAACTCCTGGAACGCTGACTCAATGAAACAATATTCCATCCGCAAGGCGCATCAGGACGATGTGAAAGCCATGCATGAGCTTTTGCTGCGTTCCGCGCAGAAAGGCCTTCTGTTGCCGCGCGCCCTCATTTATCTTTACGGCCATATACGCAATTTTTTTGTGGCGGAAACCAGCGAGGGCAATATCGTCGCGTGTTGCGCTCTGGCGCCGGTATGGGAAGAACTGGGCGAAATCTGCTCCCTGGTTGTCCGGGATGACCTGCAAGGTCAGGGGCTGGGCCGGCGTCTCGTTGAAGCCTGCATCAGCGAATGTGACGCCTTGCATTTGAAGAAAATCTTTGCCCTGACATACCAGGAAAATTTTTTTATGCGTTTGGGCTTCAAGTCAGTCGAAAAAGACATCCTGCCGCAAAAAATCTGGGCGGATTGCGTAAACTGCCCCAAATACCCTGACTGTGACGAATTGGCCGTGTTGCTGGATCTTTCCGAAAACGGAGAAGACGCGTTAAGGCCACGCGTCAACAACGCCCTCCCGGCTCCTCCTCCGGGAAAGGAACGACATTGTGGCTGACGCCTTGCTGCCGACAGGTTTCAAGCAACTTTTCACTCCCCGCCGGATATCGGCGCGCGTGCGAAAACTTGCAAAAGATATTGACTCTCTCTATGGTAATGAACCGCTTGTGGTCATATGCGTACTCAAGGGAGCCTTTGTTTTTTTCAGCGATTTGGTGCGTTTCTTGCGTAATAAAAACCTCGAAGTGGATTTTGTGCGCCTGTCCAGTTACGGCGACGGAACGGCAAGTTCAGGCCGAATTACCGTCGGCAAGGATGTGGAAATTTCTCTGGACGGCAAACATGTTTTGATCGTCGAGGATATTGTGGACAGCGGGCGAACCATGCATGCCCTGCTGCAAAGATTTGCCGCCCGCAATGCGCGTAGTTTACGTCTTGCGGCCTTCATCGACAAGCGTGAACGCCGGGAGATTGAAATAAACGTCGATTTCGCGGCTTTTCGCATGAGCAGCGGATTCGCTGTGGGTTACGGTCTTGATTATGCCGAACGCTGGCGCGCCTTGCCGGCTGTTTACGAGATTACCACGGAGTGAGTCGCCAACAATGGAAATTCAATGCCCAAAATGCGCCAGCAGGTTCAACCTGCCGGATGGTGTCGCACGGGACGGCGTCAAGCTGCGCTGTTCCGTTTGTACAACTGTTTTTCCCTATACAGCCCCAAGTCCAGAGATATCCGGGCAAGCGGCGGAACCGGCGAAAAAAACTGCAACTGCAACCAAATTTCCCCGCAAACTCGCCCCGCTCCTCCTTCTGCTTGCGCTCTGCGTTACGGGCGGTTTTGCCGGATACTTCTGGCGAAGCCAGCTGACGCCACCTGTTCCATCGGAGGATATCGCGCAAAAGGTGGCCCGGCTGACCATGCGCAATGTCCGGCAATATTATGTCGATAATGAAAAAGTCGGCAGAATCATGGTGATTGAAGGCAAGGTGGTCAACGAATTTCCCCAGCCCAAGGCCCTGATTGCCGTGGAGGGCGCCATCTACGACAAGGACAAAAAACCCCTTTCCGTCAAAAAACAAACCGCCGGTACACAGCTTTCACTTTTCCAACTACAAGTTTTGAGTGAAAAAGAAATGGAATCATTTCTGAACAACAAAATAGAAATTCTTTCCAATAATATTAATGTGCCGCAGGGTGGAGAAGTGCCCTTCATGGTGCTCTTTTACGCGACTCCTCCCGGAGTGGCGGAATTCGGCGTGCGTATTACAGACGTTCAGGATGCGGAAAAGCAGGGCAAATAGCCCGTCCCGGATTTCAGCCATGCCCCGGCGCGGCCTCCGCCTTCAGGATTATACAGTCAAACGACAATGTTGTTGCGTCAGTGTGTGAGGGAGGCCGGGAAACGGCTTGCCCAAGCGGGAGTGGAAAGCCCGTGTCTGTGCGCCCAACTTCTGGTTGGCCGCCTGCTCGGAATTAACCGCCTGGAATGTATTATTGACGCGAACCGAGAACTGACGACGGATCAACTGGCTGATTTGAATCAACTGCTTCTCCGTAAAATTGCCGGAGAACCATTGGCCTATCTTCTCGGGCAAAAAGAATTTTTCAGCCGTGCTTTTCACGTCACGCCAGACACCTTGATCCCCCGCCCTGAAACGGAACTGCTGGTGGAAACAGCTCTCGCGCTGTTGCCAGGCTCGTGCCGGCTGTTTTTCGCGGACATCGGCACAGGTTCCGGTTGCCTGGGCATAACCCTGGCTCTGGAGCGCAAACTCTGGCGCGGCTTGCTCCTGGATATTTCCGAAAAGGTGCTTGCCGTCGCGAAACTCAATGCCCAACACCTTCAAGCGGCTCCAAGCCTCGCATATGTACGGGCGGATATGTACGGGACGCCGTTGAAACCGTGTTCCTGCGATTTTATGGTAAGCAATCCCCCCTATATCGCGGAAGACGACATTGCCCAGGTCATGGATGAGGTATGGCGCTTCGAACCGCATGCCGCGCTTTTTTCTCCTCACGGCGGCGCGGCCCATCTTGAGGCCGTTGTTCGCCTGGCCGCACATGCGCTCAAAATAAACGGAACCGTGATTGTGGAGCACGGCGCGGAGCAAGGAGCGAAAACACGCGCGCTATTCGCCGCCGCCGGGGTTTTCGACGGAATAACAACACTCCGCGATCCGGCCAGGCTGGAGCGCTGCACGTATGCTGTCAAACATCAAGCTCGGCAGCACATATGATGGCCAAAGCAAATTAGATGCGTCGGCCCTGTTCCTTTTCCCTGCCCCCCTTGAAGCAAAAGAACGGGTGTGTTTAGTCCCTTTGAGTAATGGTATAAACTATGCCTCACTCAGGAGGGAAGAATTATGGGACATATTGTAACGCGCCACTTATTTTTGCCCTAAACGACACTTACTTTTACCGAGAATTTCCTGTAACGCGCCACCTGTTTCTGACCCAAACGCCACTTATTTTTGAGGCGCTTGCGTAACGCTTTTTTCAAGATGGCATAATTCTTGGCCAACCCGTTCGCATCTCTCCCGCGCGATCGCGGCGTACTCCTCCGAAAGTTCAATGCCGATGCAGCGCCGCCCGGTTTCCAGCGCCGCCACGGCCGTTGTGCCGCCGCCGAGGAACGGGTCGAGGACAAGCGCGTCATCCGGCGTTATCGCCAGCAGC
>JAITGC010000070.1 GCA_031280915.1 Desulfovibrio sp.
CCCAGACCCGATCTGAGACATCATGCCGACGGTGTGCTGGCTGCATGTTTCCTCCTGTTTTGTAAGGAGGATACCACAAAACTACGCCAAACAAAAGTCTATTGACGACACTATCTAGCAGAATTATGAATCATCATCTGTAATTGCGGATGTCGATTTTTCCAGGCTTTTTTTTACTATCCGGGCAAGGCGAAAGGTCAGAAGTCCGAACAGCAAGGCGCATGCGGGCGCCAAAACGAGAGAGCCCAGCAACCATTCAAACAAACGGTCAAGGGCCTCATATCCAAGTGTTTTCAAAGAGATTTCCGTCAAAAAACAACCATGCCGCAAAAAGTGGCCCAATTCTATGCAAAGAGCCGGAGCCAGAGGAGGCATGCAAAGCTGGCTTATGGCGAGGGCCATGATTTTGTTCAATTTCCACGCGCCGCAAAACAGAATAATGAGTATGCTGTGCAAGCCCAAAAGAGGCAAAAGCCCTATTCCCATGCCGGCGGCCGAACTTAAGGCGAGATTTTTCGGCGTTGCCTGGTCGGTCAGGAGCAAACGGAGAGAACGCAAGGGATGCAACGGGCTGATACGGCCCTGCGCATCCTGAACAAATTTTTTTTGGGGCAGGGGCATTATGGAACGGATGGTCAGGCGTGTATTCAACAGTGAAATAAGAATATTGTCCATAATCGGCCTGAAATGGGAGATGCGTTCCGACCTGACCGGATAATATACGCCGACCGGCATGTCGCAGACGGCGAAACCGGCCCAGCTTGCCCGAACCAGAACTTCCACCTCAAAGCTGTATCGCTTTTCGAGGCATTGAACAACATCGAAAACAGACAACGGATAAAGCCTGAAGCCACACTGGACATCGCCAATATCGCGGCTGGTATGCACTTTATACCAGAAATTTGAAAAGGCCCGCCCAAATCGCGAAGAGAAAGGAATATTGGGAGAAGTAAAATCGCGCAGGCCGACAAAAATCGCCTTTGGCCTGTTTTCGGCGGCATTGATGAACTTGGGGAGATCGGCGGGATCGTGCTGCCCATCGGCATCTATGGTGACGACATGCGTCATGCCGAGGCGGCGCGCCTCCATCACCCCTGTCATAATTGCCGCGCCTTTGCCCAAATTCTGAAGATGGCGCGAATACCCGACGGGGAGGTCATGAAGCGGGTGGCCTGGCGCAAGGCCGGCGGCGACAGGCAAGTCCGTGCTGCCGTCATCAATGACCATGACATCGGGATGGACGGACAGGATTCCCCGAACCACACTTCTCAAGGTGCCGGCATGATTAAAAACAGGCACGATAACCGCGACACGGATTTGAGCGGGCGCCGCGAAGCTTGAATACTCCATTGATATGGCACAGTTTTCAGAATTTGGTTGATTGCAGTATGCTACAGCATATAAACTCTTATGTAAAGCGGATTCGACGGACGGTATTGACTCACCTTGCTTGATACTGCGTCGGGTTCGCCCCGTGCGAAGCTCATGTATGTCTTGCTTACACTTCGCTCCGCCCGGAACTCGCCTTCCTTGAAATGCTCTAATGGGCAGGACAGAACGGCAAGGCTTCCTCCTCTGGCCTGCCCATGCGGGGTACGAGGGCTTGCCCGCCTCCGGCTCTCAAAGCATCTTGACTTCGGGCCAAGTCCGAGCTAAGTCCATATTGAAAGAAAACGTGAAGGAGGCCGATATGTTAACGAGCATCATACCCATGCACCGGGCGAAGAGTTCTTTATCGCAACTGGTCAAACGCGCGGCTTCCGGCGAGACAATCTTCATCGGCAGCTATGGCCGCGCGGAAGCGGTGCTCACGTCAGCGACAAGCTCCATGCCGAAAAAACGCCTCGGGCTGCTGGAAGGCAAACTGACCATTCCCGACAATTTTGACGCCCCCTTGCCGCCGGAAATTCTTGCCGCGTTTGAAGGGGATGCGGAATGAGGCTGTTGCTGGATACCAACGCGCTGCTCTGGGCGCTGACCAATGCGCCGCGCATTGCGCCGGTACGGGATTTGCTGCTTGCCGACGAAAACGAAGTCTTTGTCAGTACCGTATCATGGTGGGAAATCGCCATCAAAACCCGTATCGGCAAACTGGACGCCCACTTGTCTGATCTTCGCGTTGCCGCGCAGGAAAGCGGTTTTCTGGAACTGCCGCTGCTTGGCTCCCATGCGGAAATGCTGGCAACGCTGCCCAGGCATCACAATGACCCGTTTGATCACATGCTGGCGGCTCAGGCAATGGCTGAACCCATGCGGCTGATCACCGGCGACGGCGTACTTTCTCAATACACGCCGCTGGTGCTGCATATTTAAAGCCCGTTGCCCTTTGGAGCAATTTCAAAGTGAAATCGCTCCAGATGCGTCAGCCCTGTTCCGTACCCGAATCCCTGTTGACATGCGCGGCGGCTATCGCCTATTTTTCTCCGAACGGACAAAATTTTCACAACGCGCCAGGCTTTGGCCGCGGTTCACCCGCGAGAATGCGCTTCACAAGCGTTGTACCCGCTCTCTCCACAAACAAAGACAGCACAGGAGATGCCCCAATGTCCATTCCCCTGAAAACAGGCCTTACGGCGGAGTATGCGTTGACCGTTGACGACAGCCTTCTTGCCGACAGGATCGGCAGCGGAAGGGTGTCCGTCTACGCCACGGCCATGATGATCGCCGGCATGGAGCACGCGGCGGTCGAGGCCGTGGCGGATGCCCTGGAATCGGGCCTGACGACGGTGGGAACCCTGGTCAATGTAAAGCATTTGGCCGCCACGCCGTCCGGCATGAAAGTCCGCTGCACGGCCGAGTTGACTGCCGTGACTCCCAACGGCAAGGGCCTCACGTTCCAGGTCAAGGCCCACGACGAGGCCGGACTCATCGGTGAAGGCATCCACGAACGTGTTGTGGTCAACCGGGCTTCTTTTCAAGACAGAACGCAGGCCAGGAAAGGCAGCGCATAATTTGCCGCAAAAATTTCCCCTTCTCTGGCGCGTCTGGGGTTGGCGGGCTTTGAACCGCTCTGCATCTAGCGCGCGCCCTTGGGAAACAGCACAACGCCGACGGTCTTGAAGATGATGTGCACATCCAGAAGAACGGACATGTTCTTGATATAATACAGGTCGTACTCCAGCTTGCGGCGAGCGTCCTCTTCCGAAGCCCCGTAGGGATAACACACCTGCGCCCAGCCGGTCAGGCCCGGCTTGACGGTATGGCGCAGGCCGTAATAGGGAATGTTCTGCTTGAGGGTGCGCACAAAGGCCATGCGTTCGGGCCTGGGCCCGATAAAGCTCATGTCGCCCTTGAGGACATTCCATATCTGCGGCAGCTCGTCTATGCGCACCTTGCGGATGAACCTGCCGAAACGCGTCACCCGGCTGTCATTGGCTCCAGCCCATACAGCGCCGTTTCTTTCGGCATCCGCGCACATGGAGCGGAATTTGTACACTGTAAATTCCTTCTCGTGCAAGCCCACGCGTTCCTGACGGTAAATGACCGGCCCCGGCGACTCCAGGCGCACGATAATGGCCGTAAGCAGCATGACCGGCGCGGCCGGAACGAGAAGAGCCAGAGAAATCAGCACGTCCAGCGCCCGTTTGAGACGCCGGAGCGAGCCGCGCGTGTTGAGCGAAAAGCCTTCCGTCTGCAACAGCCATTCGTCGTTGATCTGGGAAAGGGGCAGGCGCTGGACGACCTGTTCGTAAAAAGTGCGGATATCCACAACCATCAGCCCGCGCAGCTTGGCTTCAAGCAACTCGTGGGCTATGTCGTCGTCAATGGGGGCGTTGGGCAAAAGCACTATCATGGTGACGCCTCTTTTTTCGGCCACATCCAGCACCTTGAAAGGAGCGCCCAGGCAAAGGCCGGCCCGCTCATCCTGCCCGGATTCTCCCACATAGCCGATAATTTCGGCCTTGGGCAAGCCCTCGGCCAAAAGGCCGTGCACCTTGCCGGAGGCGTCAACGCCCACCAGCAGCACCCGCGAAGGATGCGTGAGCCTGTCCGCATTGCGGTGATAGGCATAACGCCAGCCGAGACTGAAACAAAAGGTGCAGGCGAAAAGCGCCACCAGTGTTTCACGGTCAAAACGCCAGTGCTCAAAGGCATAGGAAGCCGTGCTTGAGGAGACGATGCCCAGCACGCAGGCCAGCAGCACGCGCCCGGCGGTATCCCGGAAATCTTCCTGCCCCACGCTGTAGGCGTCCAGAATGTAAAAAAACAGCATATAGAAAAACACCGTGAACAGGGAAGCGCCGGTGTAGTCGTGGAATATGCTCAAATCGGCCTCAATGGTGGTCAGCCCCGTCACAAAAAGCGCCGGCAGCAGACAGAAAATATCCACCGCCTGCAGCAATGCCCTGCGATATATGCTTATCACGACGCGCCTCCCTGGCGGACGTTCATTTCCCGCAACATTTGCGCGGCCACATGTTCCGCGTCACATTCCCTCACGGCCATGTCCCGGCCGGCGGCCCCCATGCCGGCCATCATTTCGGAATGGAGAATAAAATCCTCCATGGCCTCGGCCAGCGCCCCGGCATCCCGCACGGGCACAAGGCGTCCGTTCACCCCGTCACGCACGACTTCACGGCAGCCGGGGGCGTCTGTCACCACGGCGGGCCGCCCCATGCTCATGCCTTCCATGATGGCGGTGGGCGTGCCCTCCCGCCAGGAAGGCAGCACCAGCACATGGGCCGCCGCCAGATAAGGGCGCACATCGTCGGTGCGGCCCAGGTATTCAATATGGCCTTCGGCCTCCCAGCGCCGCACGGTTTCAAGGCTCACGCTGCCAAGCCCCTGTTCCGGCGGCCCCAGCACCTGAAAACGCGCCTCCGGGTAACGGCTTTTCAGCAGACGCGCTGCGGCGGCATATTCCCGCAGGCCCTTGGCCTCCAAAAGGCGGCCAATCAGCAGAAATACCGGCGGCGGCGGCGGGAGCGCCGCCACGGCAAAACGCCTTGTGTCCACACCGACGCCCCGTGAAAACAACAGCCGCGTGTGGGGGCCGATAATGCCGCTTGCACGGAAAACTTCGGCATCGTCCCTGTTCTGAAAAAAAATTCCTTCCGCCTCGCGCAGGGCCGCGCGGTAAAGGCGCACCCCAAGCAAATTGACGCACTTTTTGAAAAACGTGTCGGCCTCAAAGGCGTAACCCAGGCCTGTGACGGCGGCGTACACATGCGGTATGCCCGTCAGGCGCGCGGCAAGACAGCCGTAAATGACGGGTTTGATGGTGGAGGCGAAAAGCAGATCCGGCTTTTCTTCCCTGAGCAGGCGGGTCAGATCCCGCAGGGTCAGCAAATCCCGCAGAGGATTTATGCCCTTGCGGTCCAGTCTGTAGTGGACAAGCCGCGCGCCAAGACCCCTCAAGGCCGCATCGGCCGAGGCGTTGCCGTCGGGCACGGCGCAGACGACCTCGTGCCCGCCCTCAAGGGCGCGCCGCAGGAGCGTTGTCCAAAAATTGGCGAAAGCCCCGGCCTGATTACCGAGGGCGACTATCTTCATCCCTGACTCTCATCAACGTTTGCAAGGCATATGTGCGCCCGCGCGATAGTACAACAAGGCTCCGGCGCTGAAAAGAGGTCTGGGGTGGTATATTTTACAAACAATTCCGGCATGTTTGACCTGCCATGCCTTTTTGTGCTAGCCTGCCTTGAAGATTCGGAAGAAATATATTTTTCTGGAGATACGCATGCAGCATCTACGAAAATTATTCCCCCTGGCGGCGATTCTGCTGTGCCTTGCCCTTGCGTCGCCCGCCTGTGCGGACGCCCCCCCCGGGCAAACCTTGAAAAACAAAAAACACAAAACCGCCGAACCCCGAAAATCCGCCCCATCAAAATCAAGTCCGACAAAATCCGCCCTCAGCCGGACAAAAACCCGAAAAGGCAAAGCCGCTTCAGTCCGCCCCAGGCACAAAAAGAACCAGAAAATCAAAAAAATCGCGGCCAATACCGAGCGTGACATCTGGCTCAAACGCGCCAGGGAAAGCGAAGTGCTGCTTTCGGGCACGGCATCCTGGTACGGCGGCAAAGACCACGGCGGAGCCACGGCAAGCGGCATAGCTTACGACATGTACACCTTCACTGCCGCGCACCGCACTCTGCCCATAGGCACCATCGTCAAAGTGACCGAGCAGCGCAACGGACGCAACGTGATGGTCTGCATCACAGATCGCGGGCCGTATATCCGCGGGCGCATTATTGACCTCTCCTATGCCGCCGCCAAGCGAATCGACCTGACCACGCGCGGCGTGGGAAAGGTTGATGTGGAAGTCGTCGGCGATGAAAACGGCGCGCCGCTCAATGCGGACAAAGCCTGGTATGTGCGCTACAGCGCGCAGCAAGGCGAGAAAGAAAACGTCGGGCCGTTCCGCGCTTTCGCGGATGCCGCCGCCATGCATGAAGCCTTGCTTCAGGCCCATCCCGAGGCGGAGGTCATTATGGACAACGCCGGACGATAACGCCTGAAAGATCATTGCTGACACCCCAATTTCAACTATCTTTGTCCGCGAAAGCACAAGCACCTGTAACATAGACGAATAATTTGCTTTTATCATACGAACAGAGAGAGTTCACGGAGCGAATCATGGTCAGACAATGGGCCCTGCCCGCAATTTTTTTGCTGTGTTTTGCCACGGTCGCCTGCAGCGACAAAAAAAACCAGCACGAAATACCGCTCATGCCGGTGAGCGTCTATAACGTCGTGGCCGAAGACGCCCCGTGGCCCGCAGAATATCAGGCGCAGGCCACCGGGTCCCGTGCGGTGGAAGTGCGCGCCCGCGTACAGGGCATTATTGAAAAACGGCTTTACGAAGAAGGCGACTTCGTCAGGGAAGGCCAACTGCTCTTCCAGCTTGAGCGTGATCAGTACGAAGCGGCCGCGCAGCAAGCCGAAGCGAAATTCGACAGCGCCGAGCGCGAATGGAGACGAGTGCGCCCTCTGTATGAAAAAAATGCCGTTTCCCAAAAAGAACGCGACAATGCCCGCGCGGCCTATGAGAGCGCCAAAGCCGAGTTGCGCCAGGCCAAAATCAACCTGGACTACTGCCAGGTCGTCTCGCCGGTTTCCGGTTACAGCAGCAAGGAAAACGTTACTCCGGGCAACCTGGTGAGCAACAATTCCCTGCTCACTCATGTCAATCAGACTGATCCCATGTACATTGATTTTTCCATTGCCGCCCTGAAATATATGCACCGCAACAATCTCGCCAAGGCGGAGCGGCTTGCCCCCCCCACAGACAACCGCTACAGGGCGAAACTCCGCCTTCTTGACGGCAGTCCTTACGATGGTCAGGGCGAGGTCACCTTCATAGACAGCCAGGTACAGCCGGACACGGGCGTTATCAAAGCGCGCGCCGTGTTTGCCAACGCGGAAAGAAAAATTATGCCCGGCCAGTACGTACGCCTTTTCATGGAGGGCGACATCCTCAAAAACGCCGTGCTCATTCCGCAAAAATGCGTGCTGCTGACGCAGAAAGGCGCCGTGGTCATGGCGTTGGACGCGGAAAACAGGGTCAGCGCGATTCCAGTCAGCCTCAACGTGGCCATCGGCGACAAATACCTGGTTGATTCCGGGCTTGAGGGCGGCGAACGCATCATCAGCGAGGGTCTTGTCAAGGCCCGGCCGGGGAGCCAGGTGCGCGTCTTCAATCCCGCCCCCAAGACAGCGCAACCGCCGGCCGCCGGCCAATAACGCGGAGCTGTCATGGCCGTATCCTCCAAACCCAACTTCTTTTTGCGTCGTCCGGTTCTCTCGGCCGTCATTTCCATATTGATCACCCTTGTGGGGGCACTCGCCATGAGGGCCCTGCCCGTTGCCCAATATCCCGAACTCGTGCCGCCCACGGTTCAGGTTACCGCCTTCTATCCGGGAGCCTCGGCAGAAACCATCGCCTCCACGGTGCTCGCTCCCCTTGAGGTCTCCATCAACGGCGTGGAAAACATGCTGTACATGACCTCAAGCACATCCTCGGCCAGCGGCTCCGGCTCCATCAGTATTTACTTCGCCCTCGGCGCCAACTCGGACATGGCCCTCGTCAACGTGAACAACAGAGTCAATCTGGCCCAGACCATGCTGCCGGAAGAAGTGCGCCGCCAAGGCGTCACCGTGGTCAAACGCTCCCCGTCCATACTCCAACTGGTCACGCTCTTCTCGCCGGACGGCCGCTATGATCCGGTCTTTCTGCACAACTATCTGCAAACCAATATCGTGGACGAACTCAAGCGTGTGGAAGGTGTGGGCGACTGCACGATTTTCGGCACCATGGACTATGCCATACGCATCTGGCTCAAACCGGACATGCTTGCCAAATACGGGCTTACCCCCGGCGATGTGGCGGCGGCCGTGAGGGATCAGAATTCACAGTTCGCGCCGGGCCGGCTCGGCGACCTGCCCACGCCGGACACCATTGAACTTACCTGGCAAATTGACGCCAGGGGACGCTTGCTTACGCCGGAGGAATTCGGTGAAGTCATCATCCGCTCCGGCTCGGACAGCGCCATGCTGCGCCTGAAAGATGTGGCCGAGGTGAGTCTGGGCGGCAAGGATTACAGCGTTATTTCCGAATACAACGGCAGGCCCTGCCGTGGCGCGGGCATCTATCTTCTGCCCGGCGCCAATGCCATCGCCACCGGAGAGCGGGTCAAGGCGCGGCTCAAAGAACTGGAGGAACGGTTTCCCGAAGGCGTGGCCTGCGATATTGTGGTGGACACCAACGACTTTGTCATGGAATCCATCAAGGAAGTCATATACACGCTCATTGAGGCCATGATCCTTGTCTTCATCGTGGTCTATCTGTTTTTGCAGACCTGGCGCGCCACGCTCATCCCCTGTATCGCCGTGCCTGTCTCCATTATCGGGACTTTCGCGGGATTGTACGCATTGGGCTACACCATCAACACCCTGACCCTTTTCGCCATGGTGCTCGCCATCGGCATTGTGGTGGACGATGCCATTGTGGTCATGGAAAACGTGGAGCGCATCATGCGCACCGAACATCTGCCGCCCAGAGAAGCCACAGCCAAGGCCATGAACGAAGTCACAGGGCCTGTGGTCGCCATTGTGCTGGTGCTCTGCGCCGTCTTTATTCCGGTGTCGTTCATGGGTGGTCTCGCCGGGCAGATGTACAAACAGTTCGCCGTCACCATTTCCGTTTCGGTGGTGCTTTCGGGCATTGTGGCCCTCACCCTGACGCCGGCTCTCTGCGCCCTGCTGCTCAAACCCCACAGCCACACTCACAAACCGGGCCGTTTTTTTACCTGGTTTAACGCCGCCTTTGCCAACATTACCCACCGCTATGTGCGTCTGGTTCGTTTTGTAAAAGACGGGCCACTCCGCGCCTTCGGCCTCTTCGGGCTTATAATGGCGGTGCTGATCTGGCTCCTGTACGCGGTTCCCGGTTCCCTGCTGCCCAATGAGGATCAGGGCTTCGCCGCGGGTGTGGCCATCCTTGACGACGGCGCTTCTCAAAACCGGACCCAGAACGTCAGCCGGCAAATCACGGATTTCACCCTCGCGATGCCCTTCGCCCAGCGCATACTCACCATCAACGGGCTTGACATCACATCCCTCTCTTTCAAAAGCAATTACGCCACCTTCTTCACCCAACTCAAGCCCTGGAGCCAACGCGGCGGCGAGGAAAACTCGGCTCAGGCCATGGCCGACAAGCTCAGAAGCGTCACCATGATGCAGCCCGAAGCCGTAATCCTCGGCTTCACGCCGCCGCCCATCCCCGGCATGAGCACCACCGGCGGCTTTGAGGGGTATGTGCAAATGCGCGGCGCAGGCGCCTCGCAAGACATGGAAATTATGGCCCGGAAATTGGTGGACGAAGCCCTGAGCCTGGTGGACGGGAAACAGAAATATCCGGCCATCGGCATGGTACGCAGCCTCTTTTCCACCGGCGCGCCGCAACTCTACGCCAACCTTGACCGCGAGCGCTGCCGGGACATGGGCATAACCATATCGGACGTTTTCTCGGCCATGAGCGCCACCTTCGGCGCGGCCTACATCAATGACTTCAACTACCTGGGCAGAACCTTCCAGGTTCGTATGCAGTCCGAGGCCGCCTATCGCATGTTGCCCGACTCTCTGGACGACGTGTATGTCCGCAACGCGGCCGGCGGCATGGTTCCGCTTTCAGCCCTGATGACCCTTGAGCGCCGCACCGCGCCGCAAGCCATGGAACGCTACAATGTTTTTCCGGCGGCCCATATTCTGGGCAGTCCCACGCCCGGATATTCCTCGGGGCAGGCCATCGCGGACATGGAGAAGGCCGCCGCCGCCGCGCTCACGAGTGATTACCATCTGGGTTGGGTTGGTTCTACCCTGCAGGAAAAGCTGGCCGCCTCAGACACTTCGGTAATTTTTGCCCTCGCCCTGGTTATGGTTTTTCTTATTCTGGCGGCTCAGTATGAAAGCTGGTCGTTGCCGCTGGCCGTGCTCACTGCCGTGCCCTTTGGCGTGTTCGGCGCGCTGGCCGCCACCTGGCTCCGAGGCTTGGCCAATGACGTTTATTTCCAGATCGCGCTGGTCACTCTGGTGGGCCTGGCTTCCAAAAACGCCATTCTGATTGTGGAATTCGCCGTCGAGGCCTGGCGCGGCGGCCGCACGCTGGACGTGGCGGCCATGCACGCCTCACGTCTGCGCTTCCGGCCCATTGTCATGACCTCGCTGGCCTTCATTCTCGGCTGCCTGCCATTAGCCGTCAGCAGCGGCGCCGGCTCCAACAGCCGACACGCCATCGGCACGGCCGTCATCGGCGGTATGCTGGCCGCCACCTGCATAGCTACGCTCTTTATCCCTTTCTTTTTCAAGGTAATCATGCAGCTTGCGCTGAAACTGCAGGGCAAAACCGCCCCCCAGCAAGGCAGAAGCCATGATGCCGACGCAGAGGAAAATATATGATTCCCACACTCAAGGTACGCCTTGTCCTGCCCTTGTTCCTTCTGCTTGCGGCCTGCTCTCTTGCGCCGCGTTACGAACGGCCGGCACAGGATATTTCCATGCAGTGGAGCAAGACGGACATGGGGGCAAGCCCTCTTGAAACCGACTGGTGGACGCGCTTTGACGACCCTGCGCTCACCGCTCTTGTGCGGGAAGCCCTGCACAACAATCAGGATTTGGCGCAATCTCTGGCAAAAATTGATTCGGCTGCGGCCCAGGCGGGCGTGGCCGCATCCGCCCTTTTCCCCACAGTGACGGGCGCAGGGCAGATGAGCTCGCAAAGCGCCTCCGCAAGAGCGCCCAACGCGCCGGACTACGATTCTCCCCTGACCCAGATGTCCCGCTCCAACACCAGCCACCAACTCGGCCTTTCCGCCGCCTGGGAGTTGGATTTGTGGGGCAAATACCGCAATACTCGCACAGCTCTTACCGACGTGCTCCTGAACACCCTGGCGGGGCACGAGGCTTTGCGTCTTTCTGTGGCAGGCCAGACCGCGCAGAACTATTTCGCCATGCTCGCGCTGGATATGCAACGCGACACAGCCAATCGCACCCTCAAAACGCGTGAAGAGGCCTTCACGATTTATGCAAACCGTTACAAACAGGGCGACATCACCGAGCTTGACTGGCTGAGGGCAAAAGCCGAGGTGGAAACAGCCCGCGCCCAGTTCCACATGACCACTGTGGCCCTGGATCAGGCGGAAGCCGCCTTGACCGTGATTGTCGGCCGCTCCCCGCGTGAAATCATGGAAAATTCCCTTGAACGGGGCAAACCGCTGAACCGCCTGCCCTCCCCCCCCGCCCTGCCTGAAGGCCTGCCCTCGGCCCTGCTGGAACGCAGACCCGACCTCCGGGCGGCGGAATACATGCTCATGGCTTACAACGCCAATATTGGCGTGGCGCGCGCCCAATTCTTCCCTTCCATTTCGTTGACAGGCGCTCTTGGGACATTGAGCGCCGCTGTGGGCAATCTGTTTACCCCGGCGGCGGGCCTTTGGAATTACGGCATTTCCGGTTCTCTGCCCATTTTGGATTTCGGCCGCAACTGGTACAACCTCAAGGATGCCGAAGCCCAAAAGCAGGCCGCTGTTGCCGTATACCGCAAGACCATACAGTCGGCCTTTCAGGACATACGCACATCACTCACGGCCCAGCGCGAGGCCGACGCCATTGTGCGCAGCATGGCGACCCAAGTGGACAGCCTGCGTCGCTCCGCGGAAATAGCCCGTCTGCAATACGACAACGGTTACAGCGATTATCTGACTGTGCTGGACGCGGAGCGCCAGCTCTTCTCGGCGGAATTGCAGCTTGCCAACGCTCTGCGCGACCGCCTGAACGCTGTGGTGCGTGTTTGTATGGCCCTTGGCGGCGGCTGGCAGACACCCCAGACCGGGAAGGCAATTTCGCCCGATACGGATAAAACCGGCGACGATTCCGGCGACAATGCGCAGAGAGCGACGGACAAAGCCGAAACTGAAAAAAAATTATGAGCCGGCTTCGCCGTTTTTTCGCAATACCGATCCCAATCCTGTTTTACTGCTGCCTGGGCCTTTGCCTTACGCTCTGCGGCCTGCCAAACCAGGCGCTGGCGGCGCAAACCGCTCTCCCCAAAACGCAGAAAAACGCCTTCCGCAAATCGCAGGCCCCCCATGCCCACCCCTGGGTATTCAGCCGGCCGGACAATCACAGGCTCAGGCAATGGCGACAGGGGGTTGATGCGGAGGATTTGCAAAAAAAAGCTGTCCCCGCCAGGAAACCCGAAGCGGTCAATACAGCTTCCGCCATTGATGAAGCGTTAGAGCGGGCCGAACAGCAGAACCGGAGGCCCGGCAGCCTGAACGTCAGCATACGCAACGAGGGCGCTTCTTTCAGGGACGTGCCGTCACTGGACAACTCAAGCTCACATCCCGGCGAAAATCCCGTACGCGCGGGCCGCCATATTGTCGGGGCCTTTGCCGACGTGCAGTCAGGAGAAGACCTGCACATACTCGTCGGGCCGGAATTGAGCATCAAGGATGAACTCGGGCAGGAAAAAAGCGCCGGCAATCAACCTGAATCCGCCCTGGGCATGGGTATGCAGTTCAAGCTGGATTTCTGAGCCTCACCCGTTCAAAAACGGGACTGATTGAGCGATGGACGCACACCTTTTCATCCGTTTTTGTACGGCGCTGAAGCCGCTGCTGCTGAATGCGCGCCTGGAAAAAATTCAGGAACCCTTCCCGGCCTTTCTGACTCTCACACTTTCCGCCCTTGGGCGTAAACGGCAGCTTTGCTGGCATCACGGCAAACAAAAGGCTTTTTGTTTTTTGAGCGCCACGCGCCTCAGCGCGAACAACACGCCCTCGGCGCAAATAATGCGCCTGCGTAAATATGCCGGCGGCAGGCGGATACGTTCGGTCGTGGCGCAATTCGGCGAGCGGAGACTCTGGCTGCTTGTGGGGTGCGCCACCCCCCTGAAGGAAGACAGCGCCTCCCAGGCCGGCAAAAGGCTTGTCTGGCTGTGCCTGGACCTGCGCCTCGGCGCAAGTCTGCATTTTATAACGGCCGAATCCACGCCGGAAGAGGAAAGCCTCCCTTGGCCCAACCCGGACAACCTCGGCCAGGCCCTCGCCGATTGGCGGCAATGGCCCATTCTCACACCGGCCCTGCGCCGGACGCTGACACATCTGGACGAACGGGAAAGGGCGGCCCTGCTCGTTGATCTCAAGGAAGGCGGCGGCAACGTGTTTGCATATCATTGTCCAGACAGGCGGGATATCCGTTCCGCCTCGGCCTGGCCCCTGCCTCTGGCTCTGCGCGGCGATCTTGAAGAACAACAGGATGAAGACGTGCTGGCTCTGCTGGAACAGGCTGGCCGGGAAATTACGCTTGCAAATTTTTCCAGGGAGAAGGAAAGGGCGGAGCTTCAATCAGTGGAGCGCCAGAGCCGCAAACTTGAGCGTCTGCGCCTGAAATTCCAGGAAGAGGAGATCCGCCTCACGGCCATGACCGGTGCGCGGGCCGACGCCCTGGCTCTGTGGGAAAATCTCTGGCGTCTGCCGGCGGAAGCTCGCGGGGGAAAGGTCGCTGTTCCGGCCGGAATATACGGAATAGCCAGAGAAATTCACCTTGCGCCAGGGCGCAGCGCGCGGCAGGAAATGGAGGCGCTTTTCCGCACGGCCAAACGCGGCCGACGCGGCCTTGAACACCTGGCGCGGCGGCGCGCCGATCTGGAACGGGAGCTGAACGCCCTTGCCCCGGCACGGCCGGCCCCTTTGCGGCAGGACAAGGCTGGGGCCGGCAATGGACGAGCTGTTCCTTCAAAACATCCTCTGGTGAAAAACCTGCCGAAGAACGTGCGCGCCTTCATCAGCGACGACGGCTTCGTCATGCTGCGCGGACGGGACGCCGCAGGCAACCTGGCCGCGCTCAAATTTGCGGAGCCGCACGATATCTGGCTTCACGCGGAAAACGGCCCAGGCGCCCATGTGGTCATCCGCCGGGCCTGTGCCGGACAGGACGTGCCTGAGCGTACCCTTGTCCAGGCGGGAATTCTTGCGGCGAGCAAAAGCTGGGCCGCCGGAGCGGGCAAGGCCTCTGTCATTTACGCCGAAGCGCGGCACGTCAAAAGGTCACGCAAAGCTCCCGCGGGCGCCGTGCGCGTGGACAAAATATACTGTTCACGCCTGATTGACATAGACTTGATTTTTATATTATAATATATTGAAATATAACGAAATAATTATAGATATTTTTTGTGATACCGCCTAAAATACCTGCAAAAATCAAGGTTTGAAAAAAATTTCTTTGGATGAATTTGGACAGGTCGCCGGACACGGCGGGAGGATGGCAGAAAAATCGCTTCGAGATTATTCCATTTTTAACCGTTTCAGTCTATGGTTTCTGAGAACAACTACTTATCGCCAAAGACGTTTTCACCAAAATTTAACGAGTACCCATGCCCACTTTGCAATGGATTGGAAAAGACGCTGTTATCCGCCATCACAAGGAAGTACCGTTCCGGCTTTTAGAATCGGAACAAATGCTTTCGTGTGGTGTTCCCTCGGGCAATCTGCTGGTGCAGGGCGACAACCTGGACGCGCTCAAAGCTCTGCTTCCGCGTTACGCCGGACGGGTCAAGTGCATTTATATTGACCCGCCGTATAATACCGGAAACGAAGGTTGGAGCTACAACGACAACGTGAACAGCCAGGAAATCCGCAAGTGGCTGGGCGAAGTTGTGGGTAAGGAAGGCGAGACGCTGGACAGGCACGACCGCTGGCTGTGCATGATGTACCCTCGCCTTGTTTTGCTTCGCCAATTTTTGCGGGATGACGGCGCGATCTTCATTTCCATTGATGATAATGAAGTCGGAAGATTGCTTCTT
Source organism: Desulfovibrio sp. (assembly GCA_031280915.1). GTDB lineage: Bacteria > Desulfobacterota > Desulfovibrionia > Desulfovibrionales > Desulfovibrionaceae > Desulfovibrio. The sequence goes on from JAITGC010000070.1 coordinate 15,302, forward strand.
TTGCTGGATGAAATTTTTGGAACAGATAATTTTGTCGCCAATATCCTTTGGCAAAAGAGGACATCTCCTGATTCACGTCTTAGATTAGGCGATGCCCATGAATTTATTATATGTTATGCAAAAAAATCAACTCATCTCATATTGAATAAAATTTCTCAAACGGTAAAGCAACGAGCAAATTTTAAAAATCCTGATAACGATCCACGCGGAGCATGGGTATCTACTGATTTTTCCGCGCAAGGATATCGTCCGAACCAGATGTATGAAATTCGTACTCCATCCGGCCGAATTGTTATCCCCCCGCCAGGAAATTGCTGGAAAAATACAGAAGATGTATTTTTGCGGCTTTTATCTGAAAATAGAATATATTTTGGGAAAAATGGCAGTGGAGTTCCCAGACGGAAAACTTTTCTCTCCGAGTCGGCAGGAGTATCCGCCTGGACTTGGTGGAGCAATGACGAAGTTGGACATAGTCAGGAAGCAAAGCAAGAATTAAAAGATATACAAAGTAATTTCGGTACGCTATTTGATACCCCCAAACCTACCCGCCTGATCCAGCGAATCCTGCAAATTGCCACGGACAAGGACTCTCTGATTCTGGATTCCTTTGCCGGTTCCGGCACGACCGGTCATGCCGTGCTGAAACAGAACGCCGAAGACGGCGGCAACCGGCGCTGCATCCTTGTGGAAATGGACGGAAATATTGCGCAAAC
>JAITGC010000071.1 GCA_031280915.1 Desulfovibrio sp.
TCTGCGGTTAAAGCGTTTTCGCAGGATATTTACAAGGTATGACAAGCTGGATGTCATCTTCAGCGGCTTTATATACTTCGCTATGCTCATTGATGCAATTGTGTGAACACATTCTAATCGTATCTGTCCGGAGGATTCCCTCAAATGAACACACAAAATCAGACACAAAAAAGTGATATGAACGGCTGGCGTTCTGTCGGCACGGTTGTCGGCAATGCTGGAACTTCGGAGTTTACCTTTATTCTCCGCCAGTACCAAGCAAAGGTCGGCGATATCATTGCGTTGAGAATGGAAATGCCGGATAACGATTATACTGGCCAGGATGAAATATACGTCTGGGCGCGTGTTGTTGACATCAAACGCTATAATCCCTTTTTCCCTTATGAAGCAGCTCAGGAAATTGCCGGAGAAGGCATCTCTCTTGAAGATACTGTTCTTTCGGGGACGAACGATCAACTTGAGGCAACAGCCCTGATTCTCGGAGCAACACCTCCGGGCAACCTTTCAAACCTATTCCCTCTTACATATCCTGTAAAACCGGCCAGCTCTGTCTATCATCCTCCGGCTGCGATTGTCCGACTGCTTCTGATCGGGGACAGAGAAAAAGAACGGGCCGTAAAAATCGGCACTCTGATAGCACGGCGTGATGTGGAAGTTACGCTGTCAGCACGCCGCCTTGTGTCGCGACACCTTGCTATTCTGGCTATGACCGGCGGAGGTAAAACCGTTGCCGCCCGCCGTATCATCCGGGAACTCATAAAGTACGGATACCCTTTGTTCATCCTGGATCCGCATGGTGACTACATAGGCATCCTGAAGTGCCGCGATATCATTGAACAGGAAGCTCCAGGTTGTAAAATCAGGCTTTTTTATCCCGACCTGTTAGTACAGAAGGATGGAGAAGACCTTGTTACCAAACTGATTTTTCAGATGACCAGCGGCCTGACGGATCCGCAGGCTGAATACATTCGTGGCCTCTATGATAGATTCTCGGCCAATGATGGTCAGAGTGCTCTTGCATACATCGGGATTCTGCTTGAAAAAGCTGGCAAGGATATAGCTGGCGACAAAGCACCATCAGGACTCGGAGCCAACTGGAAAGGAAGCATTGGTGCCGTGATGCGTGCTCTGCGTATAGTGCAGGATCGCCTGAAGCGGATGCAGCTCACCAGCAGCCAGATGCGCGACAGTTCGAAACTCAAAGATCTTGACTTTGAGCCTCTGCCCAATCCATTCAGCCAGCCTGAAGAAATTGTCAGTCCGGGGCAGGTTTCGATCCTCTATCTTGGCGGCTATGATCATGTTACGCAGTGCTCTATCGCTGCGATTTCGCTTGAAACGTTGTTTGAGTACCGTGCCAATCTCAAAGGTAGAATTCCGCCTTTTCTGGCTGTGATCGAGGAGGCGCATACCTTCATTCCTTCCGCGAGAGAAGGAACCCAGGATGCCGTTTCTCTGCCGGTACTGCGCCGGATAATTACAGAAGGTAGGAAATTCGGTACTGGACTGATGCTGATATCTCAACGACCAAGCCGTCTTGATGAAACAATTATTTCGCAGTGTAACTCATTCCTCATTTTACGGCTGGTAAATCCGCGAGATCAGAATTTCGTCAGGGCTGTTATGGAAAACCTGACTGAAGCTGATGCCCGTATGCTACCCGGATTCGGACCAGGCCAGGGGATAATAAGCGGGCAGGTTGTCCGTTTTCCTCTGCCGGTGCGCGTGGAAATGGATGAAGATCTGCTGGCCTCAGAAATTGGTGATGAAGACTTTTTTGAAGAAGTTGGAGCCTGGAAACCAGACCCGCAAAGGGCAACCAGGGTAAAGATTGCCGAAAAGATGGCTGTGGTTGAGCAGGGACGAAAAAAACAGGCAGTGATACGTAAAAAAACAGAATCGGTTGCACCTGCAAAAACCGGCAGGACAAGAAGAAAGAAAAAATGACTGATGTTCTGACTCTGGAGCAGCGCACGCGTAACATGCGCAATATTCGGGGGAAAAATACAAAACCCGAGCTGCTTTTGAGACATGCACTACATGCCCTTGGGCTGCGTTACAGGCTCCATCAGCGAGATCTGAGAGGTTGTCCTGATATTGTTTTTCCCAAATATCGAGCTGTTATTTTTGTGCATGGTTGTTTCTGGCACAGGCATGGTTGCTCTGCCACAACAACTCCGGCGACACGGCGTGACTTTTGGGAGAAAAAATTTGCCGAAAATGCTGAAAGAGACCATCGGAATATTGAAGGGCTGATCAGGAGCGGCTGGCGCGTTTTGATTGTTTGGGAGTGCGCACTCAAGGGAAAGGCTAAAAAGAACCTGCCAGTACTGTGTGCAAAAATCTTTCAAACCCTCAAGACGAGCGGTAGTGGCATTACCTGCATGTATTTTTCTCCAACTTAGAATTCTGGTTACGGTAGATACATTCATTAAAAAAACCAGCAAGATATTGGTAAATCTTGTCTGAACGGCCAAAACTTTCGTCTCTCACGCCCGCTATTCTTGCCGTGAGCGGTGGGGCCGTCAAGGCCAGGCCCTACGGGCCGCTTTGCGGGCCTTGGCCCCACCCGCCTTGCTCCCGGCCATCAAATACTGCGGGCGAGGGACGCGGATGCCCTCCGGCGGGGGCTCCGAACACGGATACACTCAGGGAAAAAACCAAAAGACATATTTGTTGGCTTGGTGTTGGGAAGGTGTTGGGAAACTCCCGCTTGCCCCTTTTTGTATGGGGAAGGTGTGGGGAAAATCTTCTTACCATCATTCTCCTTTGATGACTTTCGGCAACTCTCCAAGAAATTTGTCAAAATCTGACCGGAACAGTTGATCCTGCACGATGCGGTATTTCTCAAACTCGCTTTCGGCATGTTCCTGTGCGATTTGAGCGGAGATTTTGCCCGCATCGCGCAGGATTTCCCGGTCATCGGCCTGGAGGAAGAGGTCAAGGCGTTTGCTCCAGTCTTCCATACTCATGGGGATACGGCGGCTGGCGCGATCTTCGGCCAGATCCAGGTATGCGCCGACAATACGGCCCAAGGAGGCCAATTCATCTTGAGTCAGATAGTTTTTGGCAATGGACACATCGTACTTCTGGATTTTCCCGCTTGGGGCATTTTCCCAAGAGGTCAGCCCCATGTGTTCCTTGTCAGCATCAGCGCGGTCATAAATCAGTTCCGCCGCCGTATGCCCGTGGACAGCAAAGTGCATCTTGTTTTGGACTTTGGCGAAAAATTCCCTGGTGGTCGCGGCATTCCGGTCATAGTCCACGGAGGTGGCGTAGATGTCGGTGATTTTCTGATAAAAACGCCGCTCCGAGAGCCGGATCTCGCGGATCTCTTCCAGCAGCCGGTCGAAATATTCCCTGGTGAGAATGGAACCGCCATGCATCAGGCGCTCTTTGTCCATCACCCAACCCTGAATGGTGTAATCTTTGGCGATTTGGTTGACCCACTTGCGGAACTGGACGGCGCGGGCGGAGTTGACCTTGAAGCCCACGGCGATAACGGCCTGAAGGCCGTAATGCTCTACATCGCGTGTGACCTCGCGGCTTCCTTCGGTTTGAACTATCCGAAAATTTCGGATAGTTGCCTCCGGCTCTATTTCGTTATCGCTGAAAATCTTCTTGAGATGGTAGTTGATGGTGCGAACATCGACCTCGTAGAGCGTAGCCAGCATCTTCTGAGTCAGCCAGATATTCTCATCCTGGTAGCGAATCTCCACAGTGGCGGGATTGTCTCCCGTGGCCGCGACAAAAGTCAGGTATTCAGCCGCCGAACTGCGGATGGATATTTCTTTGTTGGTTCTCTTGGCTGTTTTCCCATTCATTTTCCTAGTATAGCACAAGCTTGGCCTTTTCCAAGCTTGATCTGTCGTATTGGGAATGGTGTTGGGAAAGAAAGATGGGTTATGACTTTCTTTGTCATAACCCATTGATATTTCTGGTGGGCAGTACAGGATTTGAACCTGTGGCCCCCGCCGTGTGAAGGCGGTGCTCCACCAACTGAGCTAACTGCCCGTGAAGGTTTCGTGTATAGGCAAAGGCCATGCAAAAGTCAAGCATACTGCCGGTAAATGCGAAATTGCTTTTTTACCGGAATCAGCCTAGTAAGAAAATATGAAAATCATTGAGCCTTACTCGGAAATTTTGGTCATGGACAACGGCGCGACGCTTCTGCGCCGTATTGAGACGGCGGGGCGGGTCTGCTACAAATCCGAAGACAGGATTACGTCCGATTCGGCGTCCAAATTTGTGCACAAGCTTTTGCGTTCCGGTCATCTCAGCGTCATTGAGCACGCCGTGGCCACCGTGCGTATCGTTTGTGACCGCGGCGTAAGCCACGAATTGGTGCGCCATCGCCTGGCTTCTTACAGTCAGGAGAGTACGCGTTATGCCAATTATGGGCGGGAAAAATTCGGCAGAGAAATCACGGTAATCAAACCCTGTTTCTGGCCGGAGGATTCTCGTGAATACGCCCTGTGGCATGAGGCCATGCTGGCCGCCGAAAAAGCGTATCTTGCGCTTACGACGGCGGGGGCAAGCGCTCAGCAGGCGCGCGGCGTGTTGCCCAACAGTCTGAAAACGGAAATTGTCGTCACCTGCAATCTGCGCGAGTGGCGGCATATTTTTGAGATGCGTTGCGCCCCGGCGGCACACCCGCAAATGCGCCAGGTTGTCTTGCCGCTGCTAGAGCGGATGCACGAACGCGCTCCGGAAATTTTCGCGGATATTTTTGAGGAATTTGCCCATGACATAACGAATAAAAGTTTTTGCCTTGCATATTGACATGTTGTGCGAATCATGCTTTTCTCAACGCCACAGTGCCGTGCGCCGGTAATACGTTTTACCGACAGGCCGTACGGGAGCTTTATTGTTTTTTTTGTAGAGAGGTTTTCATGCCCAAGTCCATTTATGTCGGGAATCTTCCTTGGTCAGCATCAGAGGAACAGGTGCAGGAGCTTTTTGCCGAACACGGCAAAGTTCTTTCCGTAAAACTTGTAAGTGACAGAGAAACCGGCCGTGCTCGCGGTTTTGGTTTTGTTGAGATGGAGGACGCCGAAGCCGACGCCGCCATCGAAGCTCTGGACAATTTCAGTTTCGGAGGACGCACCTTGCGTGTGAACGAAGCCAAGCCGCGCGCTCCGCGGTCTCCGCGTTTCTGAGCGCCGCCCGCCGCTGATTGGATAGCCCCGGTGTTCACCGGGGCTATTTTATTGGCAGGATTTGTCGATTGACGGGTTGATTCGAGGCATCATCATTGTTGAAAGCATTAAAAATTGGGAGCCCATTATGCTCAATCCCGCGCAGTGTATATTGTACAGCGGCGGCGCCGCCGGTACGGAAGAGTTCTTCGGTGGTCTGGCGGAAAGCTACGGTATTGAGGAAGTCAATTACAGTTTTGAAGGCCATCAGGCAAATCGTCTGCGCGGCGTACGGATGCTCACTAACCAGGAGCTCATGCTCAAAGATGTGAGCATGACCTATGTTTCCAGGCTGATGGGCCGGGACTACACCCGTGCGCCTCTGTTCCGCAAGGTGCTGCAATCTATATGTTGGCAGGTCAGCAGCGGGGAGCAGGTTTTTGTGGTGGGCGCCATTCAGCAGGACGGCACGGTGAAGGGCGGCACGGGCTGGGGCGCGGAATTCGCCAAGATATGCAACAAACCTCTTTATGTCTTTGATCAGCTGTGCCGTTCCTGGTTTTTTTGGAAACAGGACGCTTGGGCCAGTGTAGAAGCCCCCCTTGTCACGGCCACGCATTTTGCCGCTACCGGCACGCGTTTTCTGGAAGACTCCGGCCGCCTCGCGGTGAAAGGGCTTTTTGAGCGTTCCTTCACGCGTTGAGTATTGCCCGTGGTCTTTACTGATGCCGAACGCGCTGTTTTGCGCATTGTACAGGCGGATTTGCCGGACTCTCTCACGCCTTACGCCGATATGGGGGCAGAGGCCGGCTTGGCTGAGGACGAAGTGCTGGCTCTGTTGACGCGTCTGAAAGAGAGCGGAGCCATCCGCCGCTTCGGGGCCAGTATTAAGCACCAGAAAACCGGCTGGACGCATAACGCCATGGTGGCCTGGAAAGTCAACGAAACGGACGCGGATCATTATGGCGCGCTGGCGGCCCGGCATGAGCATATTTCCCACGTTTACTACAGGCCGAGTTCCGCTTCGGACTGGCCCTATACCCTCTACACCATGGTGCACGGCCGCAGTGAGGCCGAGTGTCTGGCAGTGGTGGAAGAATTGTCGTGCGTCGGTCCTTTAAAAGAGTACGCTATCCTTCACAGTCTGAAAGAACTAAAAAAAATTTCCATGACCTATTTTGTCTAGATAGTGTCGTCAATAGACTTTTGTTTGGCGTAGTTTTGTGGTATCCTCCTTACAAAACAGGAGGAAACATGCAGCCAGCACACCGTCGGCATGATGTCTCAGATCGGGTCTGGGC
>JAITGC010000081.1 GCA_031280915.1 Desulfovibrio sp.
CCCAGACCCGATCTGAGACATCATGCCGACGGTGTGCTGGCTGCATGTTTCCTCCTGTTTTGTAAGGAGGATACCACAAAACTACGCCAAACAAAAGTCTATTGACGACACTATCTAAGGCCCGACGAATTCACCTCACCGGACGATTGCTTGCGGCGTCGCGCATCAGGATTGTTTCTGGCAGCGCGGACAATGAATCGTTGTCCGGCCAGCCACGTTTGAGCACTGCAAGGGGCTTTCGCAGATTTTGCATTTTTCTCCTTTGCGGCCGTACACCATGAAGCTGTTTTGGAAAGCGCCCGCATTACCCGCCGCGTCACGGTAGTCACGGATGGAACTGCCGCATTCCCTCACGGCCTGTTGGAGCACGGCCTTGAGGGAAGCGGCGAGGCGCAGCAGGGCTGTGCGGGACAAATCCGCCGTTTTGGTTTGGGGAGCGATTTTTGCCCGGAACAGGGATTCATCGGCGTAAATGTTGCCGACGCCGGCCAGGCGGCGCTGATCAAGCAGGGCCGCCTTAATGCGCATTTTGCCGTGGCCGAGGGCTTTAGCTATGTTTTGATTGTCGGTGCTCAGAGGTTCACTCCCGAGCGAGGTGAAAAATTTCCAGGCGGCAAAGTCCTCCGGAGCCATAACGCGGCAGTAGCCGAAGGTACGGATGTCGTTGAAAAAAAGCCTGCTTTCCGCCACTCCATTCCGACACAGGTCGAACATGAGCCGCGTGTGTTTGCCGGGAGCGGCATCCGGGGAATGCACGAAAAGACTTCCGGTCATTTTGAGATGGAAGACCAGGTACAGCGCCGCCGGCGGCAGGCCCGGCACAGGCACGGGGAAAGCCCCGGCGCTTCCGGCCGGGGCAAGGCCCAGCGTCAGCAATTTACCCCGGCGCGCCACGTGTTGTATGCGCCCCCCGGCAAGGGCCGGCACAAGTGCGGTTCCAGCGGCGAGGCTCGCGGGGCGCAATATATGCGTCGAAGTTATGGTGCGGCCGACAACCTGGGGAGCCAGGGTTCGGGCGATGGTTTCAACTTCCGGCAATTCCGGCACGGGATTTTGCTCCGAGGGATAGTTTTTCAAAAAATAGCGTAAAAGGCTTCTGAAATCCAGCAAACCGCTTCCGGTAATTCTGGCGGGGGTGTTTCCCGTGATGGACGATTTTCAGAAAATAGCGTAAATGCTTTTTGTGAAATCCAGCGCCGGCGGCGCACGGGTGGGAAAAGTCGTGTGTTGTGGTAAAAATCGGGTAACGGAGCGTGTATGGGCGCTGAATTGAATAAAAATCTTGAACGGATGAAGCTGCTGTCCACAGCGGAACTCAAGACGGGCATGTACGTGGTGGCTCCTGGCATTGCCTGGCAAGAGCGTCCGTATCTTTATATGGAAGAGGGATTGCTTTCTTCTGACGCGGCTGTCGGCAAAATTCTCGAAGAGGGGTATCTCGAGGTCTATATAGACCCGACCCGCTCCCCGATTTACGCCGAAGGCGGGCCTCTGGACGCGCCTCTGGCGGAAACGAAGGAAATTGTCGCCGGGCGGGGCACCTTCCGGCTTGCGCCCAAGACGCTGTTTGCGGCTGAGGTTAAGGCCGCGGCGGAGGTTCATGACGCGGCCGTTGGCTACGTGCGCGAATTCATGCGCGATATTCGCTTCGGCAAGCTTGATATGGGGCCGGCCACGGAGCTTGTCAACAAGATCATGCACAGCCTGGATCAGAACGCTGACGCGCTGCTGAGTCTCTGCCGTCTCAGGCGGACGGACGGCTACACCTACATGCACTGCGTCAACGTCAGCGTTCTCTGCGGCATGTTCGCGCGCGCCGCGGGCATGGGCGAGAAAACGGCCCATGCCGTCAGCTTGGCCGGGCTTTTTCACGATCTGGGCAAGGCCCTTGTCCCGTCGGAGGTGCTCAATGCTCCCCGCAGGCTGAACGAGGCCGAGCGTAAGGTGATGAACGCCCATCCGTCCCTGGGATATGAGCAGATAAGGGATGTGCCGGGAGTCATAGCCGAAGTGCCCCTGGGTATGCTGCACCACCATGAGCGCTACGGTGGTGGAGGCTATCCCGCCGGGATTGCCGGGAGCGACATATCCCTTGTAGGCTACATCGTGGCTTTGGCCGACATATACGACGCCCTGACCAGCAAGCGCGTTTACAAAGACGGCATGCCGCCGCACAGAGCTTTGGGCGTCATGTATGAAATGCGGGAAAAGGAATTGCATCCGGAAATGCTGGTTGGTTTTATCCGCATGCTTGGCGTGTATCCGGTAGGTAGCGTGGTGGAGATGTCGGACGGCAGCCTGGGAGTGGTCAATGCCGGAAACGTTGAAGCGCCGTTGAAGCCGAGCGTGGTGTTGGTGCGGGATGCCGAAAACAGGCCACTGCCCAATATTGTCTGTGATTTGGCAAGCCCGGACAATGCCTTGAGTATCGAATGCACGATGTCCGAAGCAGAGACGGGCATTGATCCGGCTGCGGTTCTGAAGCTGCCCGGCGTGCCGCCCCATGCGGGCTGCAAGTGAACGGGCACAGATCGACAAAGGCCGTCTTGCCGTACTGTGGAAGCACAGCGTGGCGACGCGATCTTCAACATTTTCCGAACTGGCGGAATTCTTCCGAGTTTTGGTGAAGTGAGTAGGGCTGAGCCTCTCGCTATCTTTTTGGGGGCATTTGCGCTAATCTTCCTCAATCCGGACGACGAAACACGGCCGGATTGGAAACGGATTCAGGCGGGCAAGGAGCAGGCGCGACCCGCCTTTAACCCGGCAGCGGACAAGCGGAGGCAATATGTATGTTATCACCGGCGGGGCAGGCTTTATCGGCAGCGCGCTGCTCTGGCGCCTCAACGAGGCGGGGCTGGAGGAAATTGTGGTGGTGGACAATTTGGCCAGCAGCGTCAAGTGGCGCAATCTGGTCAAGCGCAATTATGTGGACTACATGCATCGGGATCGTTTTTATGAGCTTGTGCGCCGTAATTCTCTGCCCTGGAAAGTGACCGCCATTGTCCATTTGGGGGCCTGCTCCTCCACCACGGAACAGAACGCGGATTTTTTGATGGAAAACAATTTTCACTACAGTCGCGATCTCTGTCGCTATGCCCTGGATACGGGCGCGCGCTTCATCGCCGCCAGTTCCGCCGCGACTTACGGCGGCGGCTCTTCCGGTTTCAGCGACGATCCGGCCATGCTCGCGTTTTTGCGGCCTCTGAACATGTACGGCTATTCCAAGCATCTTTTTGACCTCTGGCTGCTGCGGGAAAATTTGCTGACCAGCGCGGCAAGCCTTAAATTTTTTAATGTTTATGGCCCCAACGAATACCACAAAGGCTCCATGCGTAGCGTGGTCGCCAAGGCCCACAGCCAGATAAGGGAAGATGGCTGCCTCAGGCTGTTTAAATCCGGTGTGCCCTTTATGGAAGACGGCGGCCAGAAACGTGATTTTGTCTATGTCAAGGACTGTGTGGCGCTGATAGCCTGGCTGCTGGAACAATGGGAAGTGAACGGCATCATGAATGTCGGCACGGGTAAAGCGCGCACGTTCAACGATTTGGGCAAGGCCGTTTTTGAAGCGATGGGTCGGGAATGCCATATCGAGTATGTTGATATGCCGGAACCGCTACGCGGCAAGTATCAGAATTTTACAGAAGCCGAGATGGACTGGCTTGAAGAAGCGGCCTGTCCATTGCGTTTTACCGACCTGGAGGAAGGCGTACGCGACTACGTGCAGGGCTATCTGGAAAAAACAGACAACTATTTATAAACTCAGCGGAAATATTCCAGCGCATATTTGCCGGCGGTTCCCGTTATGGCAAGGCCGAGCATCCATTTGATGGCCGAGGCCGGAACAAACTTCTGGCAGCGCGCGCCCAGGTACATGCCGGCTATGCCTCCAAGGCCGAAGAGCAAGCCGAGTGTCCAGTCGGGGGCCACGGACTGTTCTGGAAAAAACGGGGCGATGAGCATATAGAAGAGCACGCCGGCTATGGATGTCAGAAATGTGCCCATAAGGGTGGCGCCGCTGACGGTGTGTACCGGCAGCCGGAAAAATGACACGAAGAACGGCGCGATGATGGCCCCGCCTCCGATGCCGTATGTTCCTCCAACAATGCCCACAATGAAGCTCAGCAGAAAAATGCCCATAGTCGGGGCGCGATGCGTTTCGCCCTGAAATGTGTACAGGATGTTTTTGAGGGAGAATTCTTTCACTTCCACAATAAAGCCGGTCTTGGGAGAGGTGTTGACAATGCCGCGCGGCTCTTTGCCGTCGGCCGGTTTTTTGAGCAGATCGCGTATCAGGCGGCCGCCGATATACAGAAGGACGGCGGCCGCGAACAGTTTGAAAAAGCGCGGCTCCGGCAACCAGACAATGCGGATCAACGCGCCGAGGAAAACGCCGGGTAGCGTGCCGGCGGCGACCACGACGGTTAGAGGCCAGACCATGCGTTTTTCTCTGATGTAGCGGTAAACGCCGCTTGGGATGGCCACAACGTTAAAAAATTGATTGGTCGCGCTCACCGAGGGGTGGGTATAGCCCAGCACGGACATTTGAAAAGGAAGCAGGAGAAAAGCGCCGGAAATGCCCCCCATGGACGTGAAAAATGAGATGCCGAAAGCGACGAGCGGGGGAACCAGGGGGGAAACTTCGACTCCGGAGACGGGAAATAGCATAAGTGCCTCCTGAAAAAATAAAATGACACGATTCCTGTTCTTTTCGTGTCAATATCAGAGGCGAATATTCTTGTCAACAGCCCGCCGTGAACGCGCAACGAAAACCGCATCGTTCGCGTGGGCAAGCGAGTGGCTGTAAAGGCTCTGAAAAGGGCTGAGGCGCAACCGTGTTTGTGTCCGATAAAGCCGGAGCGGACGAAGCTGTCCAAGGTGCGTGTCTTGTGGTATTGGCTCACTTTGGTTCAGGCAAGAAAGGCGAGTTCCGGGCGGAGCGAAGTGTATCAAGACATACATGAGCTTCGCACGGGACGAGCCTGACGCAGTATCAAGCAAAGTGAGGCAATACCCGTTTTGTTAAGCGGTTGAGTCTGTGGAGGCAAGGTGTTATGTTTGTAGAGAAAGCCACGAAGAAATTTTTGAGCCGCAAGGGGGGGTGCCGTGGTCGTTGGCATCCGGGGCGGATGGGATGAGCCGAAAAGATTTGTTGCTTGAAGTTCAGGACGAAGACATCCTGGACAGTGCCCGGCTTGACGCGCTCGAACGGGCGTTTCGGGATTGGGCGGGAAAAGGTGGACTGAAGGCCCGTCTGTCCCGTTGCAGGATTCTGCTTATTTTTCTTCTGATACGCTATACCGGTGCGAAGCTGCGGGAGGTGCTTTCCCTTGAACCGGCGACTGACCTGGACATACGGAATCGTAGCGTCACTTACCGTTCGGGGGAAAACGGCAATGCCCGCTGTATAGCCATATCGCAAAAACTGGCTGAGGAAATGGAGGAGTTGTTGCTGTCCGCCAAGGACGTTTCAGAACATTTCTTCTCCATTGATCCCGCGTATGTGCGGAAAAAATTCTATGCGCTGGCCGAAGGCTGCGGATTTGACAAAAAATCCAGCGGGCCGGAGATGCTCCGCAAGGCCAGAGCCGTTGAAATGCTGCGCAATGTTCCTCTTCCGGCCGTGCAGCGCCTGATGGGCCATTCCTCGCCCAATCAGACGGCTTCGCATGTGTCGTTTTCAGAAGACGACATCGGCGAAGTCGCCCGTTTGTATATGGAGAGGGAGGCCGGGCGGCGTACCAGCGCCCGTAACAGTTTTTACGGTAAAGTGCTCTCCTTGACGGCGGATATGGTGCAGACGCTGGTGGAGATGCTGACCCCCGCCGGAGACAGGATTCTCGCCGTCATCACCAACGCCAGCGCCGCGCGTCTCGGCCTGGCTCCCGGTAAACTCGTCACGGCCGAAATCAAGGCCCCGTGGATCAGCCTTGAACGTTGCGCAGTGCCGGGGACAAACAGTGCCGAAAATTGTTTTGAGGGCCTTGTGGCCAGAGTTGTTTCCGGCAGCGTTATCGTGGAGTGCGTGGTTACGCTCAGGGACGGTACGGAAATGTGTTCGGTGCTTACAGCGGACGGCTTCGCCCGTTTGAGCATCGGCGCCGGTGATCCGGTGCGGGTGCTGTTTGGCGCATACGCCGTTATTCTGCACGTTGGCGGCTGAAAATTTTTGCCGCGCGCAGGCGGTCAAGGCTCAAAAAGACTACCGGAGTGGTGTAGAGCGTCAGAAGCTGGCTCACGACAAGTCCGCCCACAATGGTCACGCCGAGGGGGGTGCGCAGTTCGGCGCCATCGCCACGTCCCAGAGCCAGCGGTATGGCGCCCAGAATAGCGGCGGCGGTTGTCATCATGATGGGGCGAAAACGCAGCAGGCAGGCCTCGTAGATTGCCTTTTCCGGCGTCAGGCCGCGTGTGCGTTCCGCATCCAGGGCAAAATCCACCATCATGATGGCGTTCTTTTTTACAATGCCGCAGAGCAGTAGTACGCCGATGAGAGCAATGACCGTGAATTCCATTTTAAAAAGCGTGAGAGCGAGCAGTGCTCCACCGCCGGCCGAGGGCAGGGTGGAAAGTATGGTTATGGGGTGGATGAGACTTTCGTAAAGCACACCCAGCACAATATAGAGCGCGGCCAATGCCGCCAGAATAAGGACAACCTGATTGGCGGCGGTGTCGCTGAAGAGTTTGGCCGTGCCCTGAAAGCTGCCTATGACGTCGCCGGGCATGGCGAGGTTGACACGTGTGGTTTCAAGGGCTTCCTGCCCTTGAGAGAGTGCTATCCCAGGCGCAAGATTGAAAGAAATGGTTACCGCAGCGAACTGTCCCTGATGGGCTACGGAAAGCGGCGCAAAGCCTGGGCCGGCTTCGGCGACGGACATGAGGGGCACCAGTCCGTTTTCGCCTGGCAAGCGCGCTTTTTCCAGTGCGTCTGCGTCTTCGAGCCATTTGGGGCTGTATTCCAGCACAACGCGATACTGGTTTTTGTCTTCATAAATTGTGGAAACCTGACGCTGGCCAAAGGCGTTGTTCAGGGCATTGTCCACATCGCTCATGGCAAGGCCAAAGCGCGCGAGAGCGTCACGGTTCACCGTGAGTACGGTTTGCAGGCCCCGTTCCTCAATGTCGCTGTCAACATCTCTGAACAGGGGATGCCGGGCCAGTTCCGCCTGCAAACGGCGGCCCTGGGATCGCAACTCCACAAGATTGTCGGACTGGAGCGTATATTGAAATTGTGAGCGGGAACCGCGTCCGCCCATCATGATGTCCTGGCCGGGCTGCAAGAAAATTTGCAGCCCCGGTTCTGCCGCGAGTTTGCCGCGCAGTCTGTTTATGACGGCCTGGGCATTGATTTTTCGTTCGCTCAGGGGTTTCAGGGCAATAAATACGCCCGTGCTGCCGCGTCCGCCGGAAATATGGGCGGAAACCTGAGCCACAGCCGGATCTTTTTTGATGATCTCCACAAGGTGCGCAAGTTTGCCGCGCATAGCCTGAAAGGAGGCGCTCTGGTCGGCTCGTATGCCGCCCATGATTACCCCCGTATCCTGTTGCGGGAAAAAGCCCTTGGGCACGGCGATATACATATAGATGTTGCCCGCTATCACCAGGCCAAGGCTAAACAGCACAAGGCGAGGATGTTTCAGCACAACGGCAAGGCTTTTTGCGTAGCCGTTCAGCAGGCGCTGCCGCAGCAGCAGGGCCGGATACGCCTTGAGCCGGGTAAACAGGGTCGGCGTTTCTCGTCTGTTGCATCGAGCCTTCGGGGCTGGTGTTTTCAACAGGCGCGAGCACATCATGGGCGTGGTGGTGAGAGAAACCAGCATGGACACAAGCACGGCCGTTGTCAGCACTACGGCGAATTCCCGGAACAGCCGGCCCACAATGCCACCCATAAAAAGAATGGGTATAAAAACCGCCACCAGGGAAAGGGAGATGGAAATAACGGTAAAACCCACTTCCCGCGCGCCCCGCAGGGCCGCCCGCAAGGGAGAGTCGCCCGCTTCAAGGCGACGGACGATGTTTTCCAGCACCACTATGGCGTCGTCCACCACAAAACCGGTGGACACGGTGAGCGCCATGAGCGAGAGATTGTCAAGACTGTAGCCGCACAAATACATGACGCCGAAGGTGGAGATAATGGAAACCGGCGCGGCTGTGGCGGGGATGGCTGTGGCCCGTGCGTCGCCGAGAAAGAGAAAAACCACCAGCACTACCAGGACAATGGCTATAAGAAGGCTTTTTTCCACTTCGCGCAGGGAGGCGCGTATGGTCACGGACCTGTCCATGCGTTCTTCAAGGCGGGCGCCCGCCGGGAGCCAGGCTTGAAGAGCGGGCATCATGGTTTTGACCTGATCCACCGTATCAATGATATTGGCCCCAGGCGCGCGAAACACAATGAGCAGTATGGCCGGGACGCCGTTGACCACAGCCATGTTGCGGGCATTCTGGGAAGAATCGCTTATCTCGGCGATGTCGGCAAGGCGGACGACCTGACCGTCTTTTTGCGCCACGACAAGGGAATGGTATTGGGCCGCCTTCCAGAGTTGGTCTTGGGCGCCGACAAGCCAGCATGCCGTATCGTTCTCCAGCATGCCCTTGGGCATATAAGCGTTGGCTTTTGCGAGGGCCACACGCACGTCTTCCATGACAAGGCCAGTGGCGGCAAGGGCTGCGGGGTTCACATTCACACGCACCGCAGGCAGTGCGCCGCCACCCACGATGACCTCTCCCACGCCGGGAATCTGGGAGATTTTCTGGGCCAGGACGGTGGAAGCCGCGTCGTAAAGCCGGGTACGGGGCAGGATGTCCGAGGTGACAGAAAGTATCATTATGGGCGCGCCCGAGGGATTGACCTTGCGCCAGGAAGGATTGGACGGCATGGCGGGCAAGCTGGAGCGTGCCGCGTTGATGGCCCCCTGCACATCGCTGGCCGCGCCGTCTATGTTTCTGTCAAGGTCGAACTGTAGAGTCACGCTGGTGGAGCCGAGACTGCTGACGGATGTCATTTCCGTGATGGAAGCGATGCGCCCGAGTGCCCGCTCCAGTGGCGTGGCCACGGTGGCGGCCATGGTTTCCGGGCTCGCGCCGGGTAAATTGGCACGCACCGTAACCACAGGAAAATCCACCTCGGGCAGCGGGGCCACCGGCAAAAGACCAAAGGCCGTCAAGCCTGCCAGGGCCAAGGCAATGGTGATGAGCGTCGTACCCACCGGGCGGCGTATGAAGGGCGCGGAAATGTTGAACGGCAGAAATTCCGGGCCGAAGCGCTTGCGTGGCCGGCCGCTGTTCATGTGCGCTGCACCGGAAAAACGGCTCCAAAAACGCGCGCCATAGTTTATGCTGTCCTTTTGTTTTTGTTGAAGAATCCTTTCAGCCTGTCAAACCACAAATAAATCACCGGAGTGGTGAAGAGGGTCAATATCTGACTGACGATCAGGCCGCCCACCATAGTCAGGCCGAGGGGGCGGCGCAATTCAGCCCCCATGCCCTGGCCGAGCATGAGCGGCAGGGCACTCAGCAACGCGGCCAGGGTAGTCATCAGTATGGGGCGAAGGCGCAGCAGGCAGGCCCGGCGTATGGCCTCCAGCGGCGGCAGGCCCTCCCGGCGCTCCGCGTCAAGGGCGAAATCTATCATCATGATGGCGTTTTTCTTTACAATGCCGATCAGCAGAATAATGCCGATAATGCCTACGACGCCCAGTTCCATGCGGGCCAGCAGCAGGGCGCAGAGCGCTCCTGCTCCCGCCGAGGGCAGGGTGGAAAGTATGGTCAGAGGGTGGATATAGCTTTCATACAATACGCCAAGCACGATATACATGGTTACCACCGCCGCCAGTATGAGCTGAAGCTGGTTGGCGCTGGATGCCGCGAAAGCTTCGGCTGCTCCCTGAAAACGCGCGCGCAGGTCGGCGGGCAGGCCGGCCAGTGCTTCCCGTGTGGCACGCATGGCCGCGCCGAGGGAATATCCTTCGGCTATGTTAAACGAGACGGCGGCTGTCGGAAACTGCCCCTGCCGGGTAACAGTCAGGGGGACGGGGCGCTCTTCAACGGCGCCCAGGACGCTCAGGGGCACGGGATCGTTTCCCGCCCCGCGCACATAAAGGCTGTCCAGGCTAAAGGGGCCGGAACGGAAATGTGGTGCGACTTCCAACACCACCTTGTATTGGTTTGTCTGGGTGAAGATAGTGGAGACAAGGCGCTGCCCCAGAGCGTCATAGAGGGCGTTGTCGATATCGCTCATGCTGACGCCGAGGCGTCCGGCCGTATCGCGGTTGATGTTGAGCCAGACCATGCGCCCCGGCCTTTGCAGATCGCTCGTCACGTGCTCAAGCTCCGGGCGGGCGCGCATCTCCTCCACAAGACGCGGGACGCTCTCCCGCAATTCCTTGCCGGAAACGGCCTCCACAGTGAGCTGATACTGTCCCGGCGTCATGCGGTCTTCAATGGTGAGATCCTGTACGGGCTGCAGATGCAGGCGCAGGCCCGGCAACGCCAGAGCCTTACGCATCAGGCGGCGGGCTATGGCCGGCGCGCGCGCGTCGCGCGCGCCGAGAGGCTTGAGATCTACTGTCAGCCGTGAAATATTCATGCTTGGATTGATGCCGTCCACGCCCACAAAAAAAATCACATCCGCCACAGCCGGGTCGCTCAGCAGCACATCGGCTATTTCCCGCTGGCGATTGCGCATGGCCGCGAAAGATGTTTCAGGCCCAGCTTCCACTGTACCCTGCAACACGCCTGTATCCTGCACGGGGAAAAAGCCCTTGGGCGTGATTATCCACAAAAGGCCGGTCAGAGCCGTCACCATTGCGGCCAGGCCGAGCACAAGGGTCTGGTGACGAAAAACTCTATCCAGGCCGCCTTCGTACAGAGCCAGGAGAGCGCTGAAAAAATCGTTTTTGGGAGAGTCGTCAATTCGGGCGGCGCGATTTTTGAACATGACGGCGCAGAGCATGGGGGTAAGGGTCAGGCTTATAACGGCGGAAACAAGAATTGTCACCGCCAGCGTAATCGCGAATTCCCGGAACAGCCTGCCTGCCACATCGCCCATGAAAAGCAGGGGAATAAGCACGGCCACCAGGGAAATGGTCAGGGAGATGATGGTAAAGCCTATCTGGCCGGCTCCTTTCAGAGCCGCCTGCAGGGGAGATTCTCCGTCTTCCAGAAAGCGGGAGATGTTTTCCAGTACCACTATGGCGTCGTCCACCACAAAACCGGTGGCGATGACCAAGGCCATCAGCGTCAGATTGTTCAGTGAAAAGCCGACCAGATGGATTACGCCCAGGGAACCCACCAGGGAAAGAGGCACGGCAAGCGCCGGGATAAAGGTGGCCCGCGCGTTGCGCAAAAACAGCCAGATGATGAATATGACCAGGGCAACGGCGAAAACGAGTTCGTATTGGACATCGCGCACTGTGGCGCGTATGGTGACGGTGCGGTCGGTGACGATACGCACTTCCACGGCATCGGGCAGCGACTGCTTGAGAGTGGGCAGCAGGCGTCTCACGCTGTCGGCCACAGCGATGACGTTGGCGCCGGGCTGGCGCTGTACGGAAAGCACAATGGCCTGTCTGAAGGGTTGTCCTTCTCCCGCCACCCAGGCCGCCAGGCGGGCGTTTTCAGCTCCTTCCATCACTTCGGCCACGTCACGCAGGCGCAAGGGCGCGCCGTTTTTATAACCGATGACGGTTTGGGCATATTCCTCAGCCGAGGCAAGCTGATCGTTGGCGTCAATGGAACTTGCTCGCTCCGGCCCGTCGAAGCTGCCCTTGGCGGTGTTGACGTTGGCCCTGGCTATTGCCTGGCGCACGTCCGCCAAGGTAAGGCCGGCGGCGGCCAGAAGTTTCGGGTTCGCCTGCACCCGTACCGCCGGACGCTGGCCGCCGGAGAGGGTGACCAGCCCCACGCCCGGCAATTGTGAAATTTTTTGCGCCAAGCGCGTGTCCACCAAATCTTCCAGGCGGGTCAGAGACATGGATTCGCTCACCACAGCCAGCGTGATGATGGGCGGGTCCGCCGGATTGACCTTGCTGTAAACCGGAGGAGCCGGCAAGTCCTGCGGCAGCAGATTGTTGGCCGCGTTGATGGCCGCCTGCACTTCCTGTTCGGCCACATCAAGGGGCACGGAGAGGTCAAAACGCAGGGTGATCATGGAGGCCCCGGCGCTGGAAAGAGAATGCATCTGCACAAGGCCGGGCATAACGCCGAACTGCCGTTCCAGCGGCGCGGTGACCACAGCGGCGGCCACATCAGGTGAGGCGCCGGGGTAGAGAGTCTGCACCTGTATGGTGGGGTAGTCTATCTGCGGCAGAGCCGCCACAGGCAGAGAGCGCCAGGCCAGAAGGCCCGAAAGCATCAGGGCCGCCATCAGAAGTGATGTGGCAATGGGCCGTTGAATGAAAAGACGCGAGAAGTTCATCGGCCCGTATGATAAACAGCGGGACTGAATCCCGCAAGGGCTTCAGGATTGTTGCCCGGCGTTTGCCCGCAGCCAAAGCTGAAGCACCAGCAGGGTCCAGAGAGGTTTGCGCAAATCGGCTTTGCCGGAGATATGCGCGTCCATCAGGGTACGCACGGCGCGCGGGTTAAATATGCCTTGGGCGCGCAGAGCGCCCTCGGCCAGCAGGTCTTCCATGAGCGGCCTGAGCCTGCCTCTGAGCCAAGCCGCCACGGGTATTTGAAAACCGCGCTTGTTGCGGCGCAGGATTTCAGGCGGCAGAAGGCCGGCAAAGGCTTTTTTGAGGAGATATTTACGCCTGAAGCCACGCAGCTTGTGATGCAGGGGCAGGCGGGCGACAAATTCCGCCGTTTCCGTATCCAGGAAGGGCGCCCGCACTTCCAGAGAGTGGAGCATGGAGCAGCGATCCACCTTGACCAGAATATCGTCCAGCATAAACTGGCGCACATAGACATGGAAGGCCCGAGCCAGAGGCGAAGCCGTTGCGGGGAGCCAGTGTTCATAGTGCTGGCGCGTCGGCTCAAAAAGTGTTTCAGGCTCCAGAAAAGTGGTTTCGGCGTAACCGGGGGTCAGCAATTCGCGCTGCATTTCCGGACTGAAGGCTGTGAGCAGACTCTGCACGCGCAGGGCGGCCGGCGTCAGCGCGCCGTTAAGAAAGGTTTCCGCAGCCAGCCGGGGGTTGATATAGCTGGCGGAGGCCGGCAACAGGCGCGGGATGCGGGACAGAACGCGCTGTATCAAGGTGGGCAGGGAATTGAACCATTCCGCTGCACGAAAGGCGATATAGTGCTCATAGCCAGCCCAAAGTTCGTCGGCCCCGTCCCCGCCGAGGGCCACAGTCACTTTTTCGCGCGTGGCGGCGGAGAGCAGCCAGGTGGGCGCCGCCGAGGCGTCGGCCATGGGCGTGTCCATGCTGCGCGCGACAAGGGGCAGAATATCGGCGCAGTCTTCGGCACTCAAGACGCGTTCATGATGATCCGTTCCATAGGCCCTTGCCGCAGCGCGCGCGTAACGAGATTCGTCGTAGGCGGCTTCGCGGAAAGCGATGGAGAAAGTTTTGACCGGCACAGCGGAATGGCGCGCCATAAGGCCGGTGACAATGGAGGAATCAATGCCGCCGGAAAGAAAAACCCCCAGGGGAACGTCGCTTATCATGCGGCGACGTACAGCTCTTGAGAGCAGGCAACGCAGTTCTTCGCACAGTTCTTCTTCGCCGCGCGCGTCGCCCTCGTCGGGGGAGGGCATGTCCCAATAGCGCTGGATATGGATTTGCCCCTTTTCCAGCACAAGATAATGGGCCGGGGGCAGGCTGGCGGCCTCACGGTAAATGGTTTGGGGTGTGGGTACGTATTCATAGGCCAGATAGCGCATGACGGCCTTTGGGTCCACGGAGAAGGAAAAATACTTCAGGCGTTTCAGGGCCGTCAGCTCCGAGGCGAAGGCGAAAATCCCGTTTTGCGTACTGTAAAAAAAAGGTTTTTTGCCAAAGCGGTCGCGGCCGCAGAAAAGACGATGACGATTCTCATCCCAGAGGGCAAAGGCGAACATGCCGTTGAAGCGTTCAAGGCAGCCCATGCCCCAGTAGCGGTAAGCCTCCAGAATGATTTCGGTGTCGGAATTGGAGATGAAACGCGCGCCTTGGGCCGCGAGAATTTTTTTAAGTTCCAGATAATTATAGATTTCTCCGTTAAAAGTTACGCAGAGACCGCCGTCCGTGTCGCGCATGGGCTGGCCGCCGCCGGAGATGTCAATGATGGAGAGGCGTCTGTGCCCGAGACAAACCGGCCCTTTCTCCCACAAGCCTTGACCGTCCGGGC
This sequence comes from Desulfovibrio sp., assembly GCA_031280915.1. Taxonomy (GTDB): domain Bacteria; phylum Desulfobacterota; class Desulfovibrionia; order Desulfovibrionales; family Desulfovibrionaceae; genus Desulfovibrio. The sequence goes on from JAITGC010000081.1 coordinate 14,269, forward strand.
CGCGGCGGACAAGGGCGTCTGTCATGGCTCGCGTGAGGGGCGCGGCTTCCGGGCCGAGGGGGTGTCCGTCCAGACGACAGAGACCGGCTATGCCGCACACGATGCCTTCCATGCAGCGTATTGCCGGACAAATATTTCTGACAGGCGACTGCAGTTGCGTGCCGGGTCAAACATTTCTCCGACCAGAGCCATGCCCTTTTGTCCCATGTTGCGGGCCTCGGCCGGATTGCGGATCAGCCACATGAGGGCTTCGGCAAGGGGTACGGCATCTCCGGGCGGCACAAGCAGACCTGTTTCGCGATGGCGTATCACTTCGGGCAGGGCGTTGACCACGGTGCCCACTACCGGCAACCCATAGGAAAGGGCTTCGATAACTGTATTGGGTATGCCGTCACGCCGCCCTGAGGGGTGTATGACGCAGGGCGCGACGAAAATGTCGTGATTGAGGAGAATATCCGGCAGGTTATCGTGAGAAATAAAACCAGGCATGGAAACGGAATCCTCCAGGCCGAGTTTTTCGCGCAGGGACACAAGCATGCGTTCCAGGCTGCCAAGCCCCATAATTTTGCCGCCGCCGCCCGCAAGGGTCAACCGGAAGTCAAAGCCTTTTTCTTTCAGGATGCCGCAGGCCTGCAACAAAACGTCAAAGCCTTTTGTCACGTCAAAACGTCCCAGAGCCAGCAGACGGGCAGGGCTGTGAGCCAATATGGGGCTGGGCCGTTCCGCCGGGTCGGACAGGGTAAGGCTGTTATGGACGATCTCCACTTTGTTTCCGGCCTGGCCTTTATCGAAATTTTTGATGCGTTGCTGATCGGCTGTGTTGTTGGCGCGTATGAAAAGAGCCGCGTCGAATTTTGCGCCCATATCCGGATCCGCCGGCTCCAGATTGTCGCCCCTTGCTGCGGCGGCAAAGGGGATTCCCGCGATGTCGGCCGCTACCCAGGCGGCGGTGGCCGCACCCCTTGGCCAGGGGGAATAAACCATGTCAATGCCGTCTTCGCGCAGTTGCCGCCCCAGGTACAGGCCAGCGCAGAAGCCCCAGAGATTTTCGGCGAAGCTTTCGAAGCTGCGCCAGCGCCTGCACAGGCTCCGGGTAAAAATTCGGCTGAATTGCCGGGGCGATGTCAGCAGGCAGCGCAGAATTTCCAGGCAGAAGACCGGCAGGCGCTTTATTCCGGCCGTGCACACGGGAGCTGCGGCAAGCATCTCCTCGGAGAGACAGCGTGTGTTGGGGCCATAAAGGGTATACACTTCCAGGGGCAGAGTCCGTCTCAGGTTTTCCACCTCGCGGAAGATAAAGGGCTGGGTAAAAAGCGGATACCACAGGAGAATATAGGCGATATGCGGCAGGCCGGCGGGCAGGGGACTTTGCGCGGCGGTATTCGGAATTTTTTGCATGGCCTTGTCTTCCAGGGAGGCATTATTCACTGGTCCAGTCTCCGGTGTGATCGCGCATTTCCCGCGTCTCCTCTTTCGCCGCAAGTTCACGCATGGTGTATGCCCGAGCGGAGAATTTTTCATATATCCATTGCAGATAACAATAAATTTTATCCAGCAGGGCGTCAACAGCGGCCTTGTCCGGCATATGGGGCGCGCCGCCGGGCATCATCTCCGAGGAGTGCCAGGTGAGAGAGAGCACGCCGCCGCCGCGCGCCACAAAAAGACGTGTGGCAAGCTGCATCAGCCAAAGCGGGTGGTGTACCGGCAGCAGGGACAGTGTGCCCCAGTTTTTCAGGCTGGCGCGCGCCAGGGGGCCGAGGCCGCCCCTCTCCGGAAGCCGTTCAAGCAGGCGGGGCAGGGGGCGGAAAAGCGGCGTGACCGTGAGAGGCACTTCAAAAATGCTTTTGCCAGCGGCGGGAATACGGTAGGGGGCAGTGGGCGCGGCAAAATGGTCAGGCCCCCGGAGAGGACTGTGCAGTGGCCTGACGGACGCGTCGCAGACAATGCCGGCCCGCGCCAGCAGGGGCCAGTGCGTTCTGCGGATGTCCCAGCGACCCATGCGGAAGGAAGCAGGTCGTTCTCCAAGAAAATGCCCGGCCGCTGTCAGCAGATTTTCGAGTTTCGCCGCGATGATGTCAGCCGGGATGCCGGCTGTGGAAACATCAACGGCAAATTCCGGCAGGCCCTTCGTCAAGGGCGGCGTATTCCAATGGTGCAGATGTGCGCCAATTTCCACCCTGTCTCCGAAGCTGTCGATGAATGCGGCGAGATCCGCGCGCGCCCGCGAGTTGTGAAAAACGCTGTGGGCGCAAAAGAGGGTAAGCCGCAAGGGAAGGGACATCAGGGGAGCAAGGCGCGTCAGGCAGGCGGTATTGTTTACCGGTGGGGAATACCGGGCGTAACCGCCGCTGAAGAGGCCCTCTTCCTCCACGTCCAGGCTGACGGCGAGTTGGACTGACGACCTGGTCAGCAGCATGGAGCCGCATTCGTCCCTTGGGCCGTCATGCCGGCCTTTGCGTTGATATGGCGCGTATAGAGATCGCAGAGGGCTTTGATATTGCTTTCTCCGTCAAACATGCGTTCCACAAGGGCCTTCCCGGCTGCGGACATGGCCGAGGCCAGCGCTTTGTCATTGAGCATTCGTCGTATGGCGTCCGCCAAGGCGGCCGGATCGCGCTGCGGCACAAGCAGGCCGGTTTCACCGTTGCGAATAACCTCGGGGATGCCGTTCACGTTGGTGGCCACTACCGGCAGACCGCAGGAGAGCGCTTCCATGATCACGTTGGGGATGCCGTCCCTGTCGCCGTTGTCATGCACCACGCTCGGCACAACCAGTACGTCGTGGCTGCACATGAAGGCACGCGCCTGATCGTGAGGCACAAAACCTGGCATATCCACCATATTCGTCAGATTCATGCGGCGTAGTTGGCGCAGAAGCCTGCCGCGCCAGCGCCCGTCTCCCACCAGTGTCAGGCGCACAGGCAGGTGCTCGCGTTTCAGGCGGGCCAAGGCCGTGAAAAGTTCTGGAAATCCCTTGGTTCGGGCAAAGCGTCCCACAGCAAGGATTGCGAAAACATCCCGGCAGGAGCGGGCAGGCAGCGGGGATGTTTGCTCCGTCCCGGCAAAAGTCAGGCTGTTGTAGACAAGATGCACCTTGTCCTGCTGCCCTGATGGGCAGAATTGTTGCAGCCAGCGCACATTGGCCAGATTGTTGGTGCGCAGAAAACGGGCGTCGCGCGTTTTTTCGTGCAGCAGGCCGTCCTCAGGGTAAATGTCCCCGGCACGCCCTGTGAAGGCAAAGGGAATTCCCGTCAGGCGCGAGGCCACCCAAGCGGCTGTTGCCGGCCCGTTCGCCCAGGCGGCATGGATAAGGCGGATGCCGCCGTCTCGGCAGTGTTCGGCCAGAAGAAAGCCCATCATAAAGCACCAGAGGTTTTCGCCCAGGGCTTCAAAATCGCGCATCTTGCGAAAAAAACCTTCCCGGAGAAGCCTCGCGACCTTGCGCGGTTCACGGCGCAGAGCGCGGAAAAAGGCCGTGAGCGCGGCGGTGGCGGAACAGACGCCGTAGCGCTGCAAAGGCCCTTTGAAGGCACGCATTTCATCGCTGCAGCCCCTGAGCGATTTCCCGTACATGGTGTATACCTGAATGGGAAGCCCCAAGGCCTGAAGACGTCTTATTTCCCGGAATATGAAAGTTTCCGAAGAAAGGGGGAACCAGAGCAGAACATAGGCGATGGGGGGCAGGACATCGGGCGCGTCTCCGGCGGCGATTTTTGGGGCCGCGCCGGCCGCCGCGTCAGGGGTGGAGTCCGGTCCGGGACCGCCGTCCATCATTCGTGTTCCCGGCGATATTGCTCCACAAGGGACTGAGCCTTGGACATTTCTTCCGCTACCGCGTCCAGGGCTTGACGGACGTGTTCCTCCTCGTGGACGGAGGAGAGGAAGAAGCGCAGGCGCGCCGTGCCTTCCTGTACAGCGGGGAAGGTGACAGGCATGACGTAAATGCCTCTTTTGAAAAGGGCTGTGGACAAAAATCCGGTCACCATGGAATCGCCCACCAGAATGGGCAGAACGGCGTAACCTTGGGCTGAACCTGTGTCCAGGCTTTTGCTTTTGGCGTATTGCAGAAAGTATTTTGAGACGCGCTGCAGCCGCTGCACGCGTTCCGGCTCACGCAGCATGATTTCAAGGGCCTTGCGGCAGGCGGCCGCGATAACAGGCGGCATCCCCACACTGAAGACAAAGCCCGGCGAACCGTACTTGAGATGTTCCACCAGTTCGCGGCTGCCCGCGATAAAGCCGCCGCAGCCGCACATGGCTTTGGAAAGGGTGCTCATCCACATGTCCACTTCAGTGGAGTCGATGCCGTAATGCTCCCGCACACCGCGGCCTGTTTTGCCGAGTACTCCCAAAGAATGGGCCTCATCCACCAGCAGCATGCAGTCATATTTTTTCTTCAGAGCGACGATCCTCGGCAAATCAGGGATATTGCCGTCCATGCTGAACAGCCCTTCGGTGACGATTACCGCGCGTTTGTGGGCGCTTCTGTGGGATTTGAGTTTTTCTTCCAGATCGTCGCAGTTGTTGTGCGCGTAAGAGTAGCGGGACGCCCCCGAAAGCCGCGCGCCCTGTATGAGGGAATTGTGGGCAAGGCCGTCATGAAAAATGGCGTCGCGCGCGCTGAACAGAAAACCCATGGTGGAAACATTGGTCGCATGGCCGCTGACGTAGACAATACAGTCTTCAACGCCGTAGAGTTCCGCGAAACATTTTTCCAGTTCCCGGTGCTGCGGGCGCTCACCGCCCACAAGGCGGCTTGCTCCGCTGGAGGTGCCGAATACGCGCGCGACCTCAGTGACCACATCGGTGATTTCCGGATGGGCGTTAATACCGAGATAGTCATAAGTGGAAAAATTGAGATATTCTTTGCCGTTGATGAGTGATGTAGCCTTGGCGGCGCGTTCGTGGCAGGCAAAGAGCGGATTTTCCATGCCCATTTTTCTGCCCATTTCCACCAGGCGGTCAAAGGAGAGCTTGGAACGCGCCCGGAATGCCGAGACATGCCCTTCATGTTCCGGCAGCCGCGCCTTTTTCGCATCAGCCGGAGAGGAACGTTTTTTTATCATGCCTTGCCCTTCAAAGCTGTGGTCACGTACGCAACGTTATCTGTAAAAACGCATTCAAGACGGATATAACAATTCAGGATAGCCGAAGTATTCGTGAATGGCAAGTTTTTTGGGCATAAAATCTTCGTGCGGCTTGACCTTGTACGATGTCCGGCGTATAAAAATTATTGATGGCGGCTGTTTTATTTCATCACTAAAGGAGCCATCCAACGCGGAGGATTTGCGTATGTTCGGCATCGGTATGCAGGAATTGCTGATTATTCTGGTGATTGGGCTTCTGGTTTTCGGCTCGAAAAAACTACCGGAAATAGGCGGCGGGCTTGGCCGGGCCATACGCAATTTTCGTCGTGCCGCCACGGAGCCGGACGAAATTGACATAACCCCCAAGGAAAACAAGGAATCCACCGAAGGCGATTCCCGCAAAGCCTGACCTTGCGTCGGACATGAGGGACAAAGCGCACGGGAGCTTGAAGATGAAAGCTGAACAAATATCTGTTTTTCTGGAAAACCGCGCCGGACGCCTGGCGGAGGTGACGCATGTGCTGGCGGAAGCCGGCGTCAATGTTCGCGCCCTTTCTCTGGCGGACACGTCGGATTTCGGCATTTTGCGCATGATTGTCTGCGACAATGCCAAGGCCCAGGCAATATTGAAGGAAAAGGGCTTTACCCTGGGCCGCACCAGCGTGGTGGCTGTGGAAGTGGCCGACAGGCCGGGCGGCCTTGACGAGGTTTTGCAACTTGTTTCCAGCCACGGCATCAATGTGGAATACATGTATGCCTTTATCCAGCGCGAGCGGGACGCCATCCTCATTTTCCGTTTCGACAAGGTGGACTTGGCTGTGGAAGTGCTCAAGAAGAACAATTTCACCATCATCCCCGCTGATGTGCTCTGCCGGATGTAAGGCGGAAAAACAGCGCGACAACGTGAAGGCGCTGTTGCGCGGTGCTGCTTGGCCGGGGCCTTTGCCCCGCGTGCGGCAATAGAGACAAGTACATCAGGATGCCTTTTCGCCGAAGAACCGCTCTTTTGGTCATCGTGTGCGTGGCGGCTCTTGTCGCCGCCGTTGTTTGGCCGCCGTTTGGCGCTCGCCGGGAAGGGACTTTGATCCTGTACGGCAATGTGGACATACGCCAGACGGAGTTGTCATTTCGCGTGGGAGGCCGTATTGCCCGCCTGTTGGCGGACGAGGGCGATGCGGTCTTTGAGGGGCAGCCTCTGGCGGAATTGGAAGACGATGTGCTCTCCCGGCAGTTGGCTCAGGCCGCCGCTGAACTTGAAGGGCAGAAGGCCGCGCTGCTGCGGCTTACCAGCGGTTATCGCGCGGAAGAGATAGCCCAGGCCCGCGCGGCGGTCAGTGCCGCGGCCGCTGTGGCGAAAAATGCCGGAATCAATCTCAGGCGCGTTGCGGCCATGCGCGCCGGCAATGCCGTTTCGCAAAAAGAATTGGATAACGCCCGGGCTGTGGCCGGGGAGGCCGAGGCCGGCCTGCGCTCAGTTGAAGACAGGCTTGAGATGCTTGTCAACGGCTACAGAAATGAGGATATTCTTGCTCAGCGCGCGGCGGTGGCGGCGGCTGAAGCGGCTCTGCGCCTTGCGGAGATACGTTTGAGCGACACTGTGCTGAAAGCTCCGCAGCGGGGAATTATCCTGACTCGCGCTCGGGAGGCCGGCAGCATTGTTGGGGCCGGGCAGACCGTCTATGCCCTTGCCCTGACGAATCCCGTATGGCTGCGCGCCTATGTGGACGAGCCACGGTTGGGTCTCATCAAGCCCGGCATGGATGTGCAGGTGACGGCGGACGCCGTGCCGGACAGGAGTTTTGCCGGAAAGGTGGGTTTCATCTCGCCAACTGCGGAATTTACTCCCAAGAGCGTGGAAACCCTTGAAGTGCGCACGGCCTTGGTCTATCGTCTGCGTATCCAGGTGGAAGACCCGGAAAACATCATGCGGCAGGGCATGCCCGTAACCGTGAGCATACCGCCGCAAGGGCGCTGAGGCCGGACGTTTGAAAACAGCAGCCGTCAGCCCTGCGGATCCCTCTCTTGTTCCGGAAGGCTTCGACGGCCTTGAGGCCGTGCGGCTGGAAAATCTCGGCATGACATTTGGGGGGGCAAAGGCCCTTGACGACCTTGAGGCCGTCATCCCGGCCGGGCGTCTCACCGGCCTTGTCGGGCCGGACGCCTCCGGCAAGACGACCCTGCTCCGCATCCTGGCCGGGTTGATGCTGCCCACTGAAGGGCGGGCTTTGGTTTTCGGCCGGCCGGCCTCTGACGACCATTGCAGAAACAGCGTCGGCTACATGCCGCAACGCTTTGGCCTGTACGAAGACCTCACGGTCATGGCCAATCTGCGACTGCACGCCGGATTGCGCGGCCTGACGGAAGAGGCCGCAAAGCCGCTTTTTGAAAAACTGCTCGCCTTCACCTCCCTCGCGCCTTTCACCGGCCGTCTGGCCAGCCGCCTCTCCGGCGGAATGAAGCAAAAGCTTGGCATAGCCTGCGCCTTGCTTGGTTCGCCGCAAATACTCTTGCTGGACGAGCCGGGCGTCGGCGTGGATCCGCGGTCCCGCCGCGAGCTTTGGCGTATGGTGGGGGAATTGAGCGGTAACGGCATGACAGTGATATGGGCTACCGCCTATCTTGATGAAGCTGCGCTCTGTCCCGACATCATCGTGCTTGACGCGGGCGGGATTCTCTGGCGCGGAGCCCCTGGGGATATGATCAGGCAGGCCGAAGGGCGGGTGTTCCTGCTTCCGGGCGGAGAGAGCGGCAAGAAAAAATTGGCCCGCTGGATAACAAGGCCGGGCGTTGAAGACGCGTTGATTCAGGGCAGCCGCATACGGTTGCTGCTGGCGCGCGACGCGCCGGCGCCCCTGCGCGGAGAAGCGCTGGCCGTTGGGGGGCTGGCGACTCCCCCGCGTCTGGAAGACGCTTACATGAGCGCCGTCGGAGGCATCAATCAGGCTCCCTCCCCATACGGCAAGGAAAGCCCGGCCATGCATGAGGCTGACCGCGTCTCCCCCCGCATTGAGGTACGCAATCTCACCAGAAAGTTCGGCGCGTTCACCGCTGCAGACAACATCAGCTTTATGGTGCATCCCGGCGAGATATTCGGTCTGCTCGGCCCCAATGGCGCGGGCAAATCAACGACCTTCAGAATGCTCTGCGGCCTGCTGAAACCCACTTCCGGCTTTTGCGTTGTGGATGGCGTGGACATGCTCGCGGCGGGCGGGGCCGCCCGCTCGCGCCTGGGCTATATGCCCCAGAAATTTTCTCTGTACCCCGATATTTCCGTCAGGGACAACATCATCCTTTTCGCCGAGCTTTACGGGCTGGACAAAAAACGCCGGGAGAGCCGCGCGGCCATGTTGACTGAGGTTTTCGGCCTGGGGGATTATCTGCGCGGCCGTACATCCTCCCTGCCGCTGGGCCAGAAGCAGCGGCTGGCGCTGTTGTGCGCCACCTTGCACGAGCCGGCGGCGATATTTCTGGACGAACCGACCTCCGGAGTGGACGCCCGCTCGCGCCGCGATTTCTGGAAGCATATTACGGCTATGGCCGCCGCCGGGGCTTCCGTGCTGGTGACGACGCATTTTATGGAAGAGGCCGAATATTGCGACCGCCTGGCCCTCATTTATCGCGGGGCCCTGATAAGCGTGGGTACGCCGGACGATCTCAAGGCTTCCTGCAAGACGTCTGGCGCGGGCATCGCCGGCCCCACTCTGGAGGAAGCCTTTATCGCGGGCATTGAGCGCTATGATACGGAACACCCGCTGTAGCGGGGGAACGGCGGGACAAGTCATGCGCAAACTCTGGATTGACCGCGTATTGGCCTTGATGCGCAAGGAATTTCAGCAAATCGTGCGCGACCCGTCTTCCTGGCTGGTGGCCGGAGTGCTGCCCTTAATTTTTCTGTTGTTTTTCGGCTACGGCATCACGCTGGACGCGGGCGTTCTGCGCCTGGCCGTGCTCAATCAGAGCGGCGGCCGGCATTCTCTGGCTTTGGCGGCGGATTTTGCCCATTCGCCCTCCTTTACCGTCATTCCGGCGAGCGGCATGGATGAGGCCGCGAGAATGATGCGGGATTCGGAAGTGCAGGGCGTTCTGGTCATTCACGAGGATTTTGACCAGTCGCTCGCCCGTGGAGACAAAGCCCGGCTACAGATTCTTGTGGACGGAACCGAGCCGAATACGGCCCGTTTCATTGGCGGATACAGCCAAGGGCTTGTTTCCCGGTGGCAGGCCACGGCGTTGTCTTCGGGCGCCGTCGCCCGTGCGCCCATAAATGTTCAAAGCCGGCACTGGTATAACCCCATGGCCAAGAGCGCGCTGTTTCTTGTGCCGGGGGCCATTACCGTCGTCATGACGCTTATAGGCACGTTGCTGACGTCACTGGTTTTCGCCCGTGAATGGGAACGCGGCACCATGGAGGTGCTGTTCGCGACGCCCGTCAGCCGCGCGCAACTGTTGCTCGGCAAGCTTGTGCCCTATTTCTGCATGGGCATGTTCAGCATGTCCCTCTGCGCCGTTTCGGCAGTGGCGCTGTTTGACGTGCCCTTTCGCGGTTCCGTGTGGGCGCTTGTCCTGCTCTCCTCCGTTTTCATGCTGAGCGCCCTCGGACAGGGGTTGCTTATTTCCGTGACCATGCGCAGCCAACTCGCGGCGGCGGAAGCCGGGCTTTTTTCCGGTTTTCTGCCGGCCTTGCTGCTCTCGGGCTTTGTGTTCGACATCAACAGCATGCCCCTTGCCCTGCGAGCCGTCACTCTGCTTTTGCCGGCGCGGCATTTCAATACCTGCCTGCGCACACTCTTTCTGGCGGGCGACATCTGGGCGGTTTTTTTGCCGTGTCTGCTCATCATGGCTTTACTGGCGGCGGTGCTGCTGCTGCTTGTCTACAAAAATCTCGCCAGACGTCTGGACACATGAATTCCCGCGTGAAGTCAGCCGTCCGGAGAATGTTCGCCATTGCGCGCAAGGAGATGTTGGTGCTCTTCCGCAACCGCGCCGCCAGAATACTGATTACCGTGCCGCCTTTGGCCCAGATAGTCATTTTCGGCTGGGCGGCCACCATGGAGGTGCGCAATGTGGATGTGGCCGTGCTCAATCACGACAACGGCCGCTGGAGCCGCGAAATCATCCACAGGCTTCAGGGGTCGTCCACATTCAGGAGCATCCGCCCGCTGCCCGGCGAATACGCTCTCCGCCCCGTTATCGAACGGCAGGAGGCGCTCCTTGCCCTTGTGTTTGATGCGGAATTTTCCCGCAGGATCGAAGCCGGCCTTGAGGCTGATTTTCAGGTTATTCTGGATGGCCGCCGCTCCAACGCCGCGCAGATCGCCGCCTATTATCTGGACACTGTTGTTGACGACGTCAGCCGCGGCACTCCACGGGCAGCGGCATCCAAAACCGGCGGCCCGCCGGCGTTGGATGCGCGGCTGCGTTGCTGGTTCAACCCCAATCTGGAATTTCAGTGGTATTTTCTGCCGAATCTCATAGGGATACTGAGTTTCATGATCGGGCTTGTCGTCACCGGGCTGACGGTCGCCCGCGAACGGGAAACGGGAACATTCGACCAACTGCTGGTTTCTCCGGCCGAGCCGGCTGAAATCGCGCTGGCCAAGCTTGTGCCGGGCTGTCTGATCAGCCTTGCCCACGGCTCCATTTTTTTGCTGATCGCGGTGTTCGGTTTCGGCGTACCTTTTAACGGCGCTGTTTTTCTGCTTTATCTGTCCATGCTGGTATTTGCCCTTGCCTGCGGCGGTGTCGGCTTGATGATTTCCTCGTTTTCGTCCACACAGCAACAAGCTTTTCTGGGGGCTTTCACTGTGGGGGTTCCCTGCATCCTGATTTCCGGAGCAGTAACGCCGATCCTCAACATGCCGGTTTTTTTGCAGCAGGTGAGTCAGTTGAATCCTCTCAGGCATTTCATAGTGATTTGCCAGGGGCTTTTTCTCAAGGACATTACGTCGGCCGCGATGCTGACCAGCCTGGGCAAGATTCTTTTAACCAGCGTTGTCACTGTGGCCGTCGCCGTGTGGGTATTCACGCGGAAAGCATGACGACAAATAACATATTGAAATAAAGCGATTTATTAATCTTTCTTCAAAAAACGGAAAAAATTTTGCTCTCCCCCCCTTTTCAAGCGCAAAGCCTGTCTTATTTTTATGCCCGTGCGGGACTGGGCGCGGCATGCCGACCGTCGCCCAGGCGCGATTTCCCGGCGAGCCGCGGCGCGCCCACTGTGACCGCTGACAGTATCAACATAAAATTGGCAATAAAATTCTTTATGGGAGGAATGGACATTATGAAGCTGAAACCACTCAATGACCGCGTTCTTGTAAAACGCCTTGAATCCGACGAAAAGACCGCCGGCGGGCTCTATATCCCCGACACGGCCAAGGAAAAGCCCTCCAAGGGGCAGGTTGTGGCCGTCGGCCCCGGCAAACTGTCGGAAAAGGGCGAGCGCATTGCCATGGCTGTCAAAAAGGGCGAAGAGGTGTTGTTCAACAAGTATGCCGGCACGGAAGTCAAGCTGGACGGCGTTGAGCATCTGGTTATGCGTGAAGAGGACATACTCGCCATTATCGACTAATTTCGGAACTACCATCTCTGAGGAGGAAACCTTACATGTCTGCCAAAGAAATTCTTTTTGACGCCAAAGCCCGCGAAAAACTTGCCTTGGGCGTGGACAAGCTGGCCAATGCCGTCAAGGTTACCTTGGGGCCCAAGGGCCGCAATGTCGTGCTGGAAAAATCCTTCGGTTCGCCGGTCATCACCAAGGACGGCGTGACCGTCGCCAAGGAGATTGAGCTGAGCGACAAGTTTGAAAATATGGGCGCCCAACTTGTGAAGGAAGTGGCCTCAAAAACGTCCGACGCTGCCGGCGACGGCACCACTACCGCCACCATTCTGGCCCAGTCCATTTACAAGGAAGGCAGCAAGCTTGTGGCCGCCGGCCGCAGCCCCATGGCCATCAAGCGCGGCATCGACAAAGCTGTGGAATCCCTTGTTGATGAGCTTGCCAAGCTCTCCAAGCCCACCCGTGACCAGAAGGAAATTGCCCAGATCGGCACCATTTCCGCCAATGCCGACGCCACCATCGGCAATATCATCGCCGAGGCCATGGCCAAAGTGGGCAAGGAAGGCGTGATCACCGTTGAAGAAGCCAAGGGCCTGGAAACCACTATGGATGTGGTGGAAGGCATGAAATTTGACCGCGGCTATCTCTCCCCCTATTTTGTGACCAATGCCGAGAAGATGCTCTGCGAGCTCGACAATCCCTATATTCTCTGCACGGAAAAGAAAATTTCCAGCATGAAGGACATGCTGCCCGTACTGGAACAGGTAGCCAAGGTCAACCGTCCCCTGATGATTATTGCCGAGGACGTGGAAGGCGAGGCCCTGGCGACTCTGGTGGTCAACAAGTTGCGCGGCGCGTTGCAGGTTGTGGCCGTCAAGGCCCCCGGCTTCGGCGACCGCCGCAAGGCCATGCTGCAGGATATCGCCGTGCTGGCCGGCGGCCAGGTGGCTTCCGAGGATACCGGCTCCAAGCTGGAAAACATGACTCTGGGCGATCTCGGTACGGCCAAGCGTATTGTCATTGACAAGGAAAACACCACCATTGTGGACGGCGCCGGCAAAAGCGCGGACATCAAGGCCCGCGTGAACCAGATTCGCGTGCAGATTGAGGAGACCACTTCCTATTACGACCGCGAGAAGCTGCAGGAGCGTCTTGCCAAGCTTGTGGGCGGCGTGGCTGTTGTGCATGTGGGCGCGGCCACCGAAGTGGAAATGAAAGAGAAAAAGGACCGTGTGGAAGACGCGCTCAACGCTACCCGCGCCGCTGTAGAGGAAGGCATTGTGCCCGGCGGCGGAACAGCCTTCATTCGTGTTGCCAAGTCTTTGGACGGCATCAAGCTGGCCGATGACGATGAGCTGGCCGGTGTGAACATTATCCGCCGGGCTATTGAGGAGCCTCTGCGCCAGATCGCCCATAATGCCGGTTTTGAAGGCTCCGTTGTGGTGGAAAAGGTGCGCCAGGGCAAGGACGGCTTTGGCTTCAACGCCGCCACAGGCGAATACGAAGACCTCATCAAGGCTGGCGTTATCGACCCGAAAAAGGTTGCCCGTGCGGCTCTGCAGAATGCTTCTTCCGTGGCATCCCTGCTTCTTACCACCGAATGCGCGGTGGCTGAGAAACCCGAACCCAAGAAGGACGCTGGTATGCCCGGCGGCGGTATGGGCGGCATGGGCGGTATGGACGGTATGTATTAAACCGTTTGTTTTGAAGCCTGAATACGCAAAAACCCCCGCGCGAGCGGGGGTTTTTGCGTATGGCTGTTGCCGAAGGCCGTCGTCCTGCATCAAACGGGGGCGTTGTCTTTGAATCGTCCGCCATAATTTTCCCGCAGGCGGCGGGAGAGCTTCTCCATATAGTAGTAATAAACGGGTGTGATGTAGAGGGTCACAAACTGCGAAAAGCATAATCCGCCGACAACGGCCAGACCGAGGGGCCGCCGCGCGTCGGCGCCGGCCCCTATGCCGATGGCGATGGGCAGAGCGCCCATCAGCGCGGCCATGGTGGTCATCATGATGGGCCTGAAACGCACATGACAGCCCTGGGTAATGGCCTCCAGCGGCGTCAGGGACGGGTTGTGCCGCTGCGCCTCCAAGGCGAAGTCAAGCATCATGATGGCGTTTTTCTTGACGATGCCAAGCAGCATGATGATGCCCACAAAACCGTAAAGGTCCAGCTCCATGCCGAACAGCCACAACGTGGCCAGCGCCCCGAAGCCGGCCGAGGGCAGGCCGGAGAGGATGGTCAGGGGGTGGATGAAGCTTTCATAAAGAATGCCCAGTACAAGATAGATGACCACAATGGCCAGAATCAGCAGCCAGCCCATCCCGTTCAGGGACTTCTGGAAAGCCTGGGCCATGCCCTGGGATTCCGCATGGACGGAATCAGGCAGCAACGGCCGCGCCGCGGCCTCAACGGCGGCCACCGCCTCCCCCAGAGCGACGCCCGGCCTGAGGTTGTAGGAAATGGTCACCGCCGGGAACTGCCCGGCATGGTTGACGGCTATGGGCCCGACCCCCGGAGAGAGTTGCGCCAGCGAATCCAAGGGCACAAGCGAGCCGTCTTTTGAGCGCACATAGAGACGGGAAAGCTCGGCGGCCTCCTGTTGGAAGCGCTTCTGCAATTCGATGAATACCCTGTAATCATTGGTGGGAGCGTAGATAATGGAGATTTCGCGTGAACCGTAGGCTGATTGCAGGGCAAGCTCAATCTGCTGCGGGCTCACGCCCAGGGCGGCCGCCCGGTTGCGGTCAATGGTGACGCGCAATTCCGGATTTTTGATTTGCAGGTCGCTGTTGACGTCCTGCAGCTCCGGCAGTTTGCGCAGAGCCTCTTCCACATCCTGCGCACAGTCATAGAGCGCCGCGATGTCCGGCCCGGAAAGCGTGTATTGGTACAGGGCCTTGGAGGAGCGCCCGCCTATGTTGATGGCGGGCGGCACACGCAGAAAGACCCGCATGGCCGGGGAGGCGTTCAGTTCTCGGCGCAGGCGCTGGGCCACTGTCTCTATGCCGGGGCGTTTGCCGTGGGGGAGCAACTGCATCAGCACGATGCCGTTGTTCATGCTTTGGCTGCCGCCCACAATGCCCACGACGGAATTGTACTTGGCGATCCAGGGGTTGTTTTCCAAGGTGGAGTCGAGGTTCTTCTGGGCCTCCGTCATGCCCCTGAAGGAGATGCCCTGTTCCCCTTCTGTGCTGGCCACCAGAAAACCCATGTCTTCTGTGGGCAGAAAGCCTTTGGGCATGGCGAGGCCAAACCAGATGGTAAGCAGGAGCAGAAGCATGGAAGTGCCGAAGGCGGCCAGCCGATGACGCAGCACAAAATCAAGGGATGCCGCATAGCGCAGGGCAAGCCAGTCAAAGGCCCGTTCCAGCCGGCCGTATATGCCCTCGTGACCCGCCTTGTGCTTTGGCCCGGCCTTTAGAAAATATGCGCAGAGCATGGGAGTGAGGGTGAGAGAGACCACGCCGGAACACAAAATGGAGGCGATGATGACCACCGCGAACTCCCGGAAGAGGCGGCCCACAATCCCGCCCATGAATAAAACCGGGATGAAGACGGCCGCCAGGGAAATGGTCATGGAGACGATGGTGAAGCCGATTTCCGCAGAGCCGTCATAAGCGGCCGCAAGGGGAGTTTTGCCGGATTCCTGGTGGCGGACGATATTTTCCAGCATGACGATGGCGTCGTCCACCACAAAACCCACAGCCAGGGTCAGGGCCATGAGGGAGAGATTGTCCAGGCTGTAGTTCAGCACGGCCATGACGGCAAAGGTGGAAATGACGGACATGGGCAGGGCCAGACTCGGAATGATGGTGGCCGGCAGATTGCGCAGAAAAAGAAAAATGACCAGCACCACGAGAAAAACCGTGAGCACCAGGGTGAATTTGACGTCCGCCACTGATTCGCGGATGGATTCCGAACGGTCGTGGAAAATGTCCACTGTGACCGAAGGCGGCAATTGCCGCTCCAGATCGGGCAAAATGGCCCGAATGGCGTCCGCCGTTTGGACGGTATTGGCCCCCGGCTGCCGTTCGACGGCCAGGGTAATGCTCGGCATGCCGCCGTTGCCCCAGGCGGTTTGCTTGTCCTGCCGCACGCTGTCCACCACAAGGCCCAAATCCTTGAGGCGTACCGGCGCGCCGTTGCGCCAGGCGACAACCACGTCGCTGAAGGATTTCGCGTCAAACAACTGGCCGGAGGATTTGATGAAGCTGGCCCGCTGGGCGCCGTCCAGTGAGCCGGTGGGCAGCATGGAATTGGCGGCGGCCACCGCGTCCGCCACTTCATCAATGCCAAGCCCCCGCGAGGCAAGTTCGTCCGGATCAAGCTGAACGCGCACGGCGTATTGCTTCTGACCGTAAATGACCACCTGGGCCACACCGGCCACCATGGAAATGCGCTGGCCGATGAGAGTATCCGCGTATTCGTTCAGGGTGTAGAGGGGCAATGTGGGGGAAGACACGCGCAGATACATGATGGGCAGATCCGCGGGATTAACTTTGCGGAAGCTTGGCGGCATGCTCATATTGGTGGGCAGGCGGCGCTGGGCGAGGCCAATGGCGGCCTGCACGTCCAGGGCGGCGGCGTCTATGTTCCTGTCAAGCTCGAACTGAATGCTGATGCGGCTGCGGCCGGTGGCGTTGACCGAAGAAATGGACTCAATGCCCGCGATGGTGAAAAACTGCTTTTCCAGCGGCGTCGCCACAGAGGCGGCCATTGTTTCCGGATCCGCGCCTTCCAGATCCGCCATGACCATGATGGTGGGAAAATCCACATTGGGCAACTGGTTGACCGGCAGGGCCATATAGCCTGCGGAGCCGAAAAAGAGCATGCCCGCCATTATGAGGGTGGTGGCGACGGGGCGGCGTATAAATATGGAGGCGATGTTCATTTTGGCGGGCCTTCGCGTTAAGCCGGACAGTTTGCGTGCGGGAGCGCCGTTTCGGCGATCGGGCGGCGAGAGCGAATTAACACGGATGACCATCCCTCAGGGCGTAGGCGAAATTTACTTTCGCCGTTAAGCGCCGCAGCAAGTGTCAAAGTTAATCTGCTCTAGTTGGCCACTGCTTTGCCCCCAAGGGGCTGGCCGTGGTGTTCTCCAGTCAGGGTGCGCAGAAAGGCCACAATGAGCCTGCGGTCTTTTTGCGGAACCTCAATGCCGGCAAGGTACACGCCCATTATCCGCACGGTTTCGGCCAGAGTTGCCGCCGTGCCGTCATGCAGGTAAGGCCAGGTAAGCTCCACATTGCGAAGGGACGGCACCTTGAATTTGTGCAGGTCGGCATCCTTTTTGGTAAAGCCTTTCAGGCCGATGTCGGATTCCAGGGGCGAGCCGCGGTCGGCGAAATAATTCTTTTTCAGATCCATATATTCAAAAGATTGGCCGCCGACAGCCTTGCCCACATGGCAGGATGCGCACCTGTACGCCTTGAAGCGCCTGTAACCGGCCTTTTCCTCATTGTTGAGGATGTAGTTTTTGCCCTGCAGCCATTTGTCAAAGCGGCTGTTTGGCGTAAGCAGGAGTTTTTCATACTCCGCTATGGCGTCCGTGATGCTCTTCTGGCTCCAGCCGTCGGGATATTCAGCCTTGAAATCCGAAGTGAAGGTTTTGTCGTCGGCGAGTTTGGCTATGATCTGTTCCCAGTCTTTATAGCCCATTTCCACAGGGTTGAGGGGTGGGCCGGCGGCCTGTTCCTGGAGATCCGCGGCGCGGCCGTCCCAGAATTGCCGGATGTGGAACACGGCGTTATAGGCGGTGGGCGCGTTGATGTTGCCGAGCTGTTCGCGTATCCCCTTGGAAAAACGCAGGTTATCCGTGCCAGCCTTGTCGTGGGCGTGACAGGTGACGCAGGCGACGGTGTCGTCTGCGGAAAGCCGTTTGTCTTCAAAAAGCCTCTTGCCCAGTTCCGCTTTGGGGAAGTTGACAGGTATGCTTTCAGGCAGGGGCTGTAGCGGTTCATTGGCCATGTCCGCGCTTGCCGTGCCGGTGGCGTAATAGCGGGCACGGGTAATTCGCACCCACTCCAGAATATCCTTTCTCTCTTTTTCCGTCAGCCGGCTGCCCCAATGCACCATGGCGAACTTGGCCGGCGGCATGGTGTAGTTCAGGGTTACCCATTCCAGCTTGGCCAGAGTGGACTCGTTCACTTTTTCGGGCAGGGGGCTTGCGGGGGAGAATTCCTCACTCAGATCCAAGGCTCTCAGGCCGTCGCGGTAATCTTTTTTGATGATGTCCTGGATGCCGGGGATATTGGCGTAGAAGGGCAGATTGTAGCTTCTGGTATGACAGGCCATGCATTTTTCATACATCAGATTCTGCGAGAGCCTGAAATTGCGCGGGGTATTCTCCGCCGGCGTCCCCGCGGCCCCGGCGGCGCCGGCCGGAATGCCGAGGACGGAGGCGAGCAGCCCTGCGGCGAAAATAATGGTGTTGATGCGCATGACATCCCTCGTGATTTTTGTGATAAGCGCAGGCCGGGCTCAGGCCGTCGCGTGAAAAATCCATATAACTGACTAACCGTATTTACAGCGCTTTGTCAATAATTCCGGCCTTCATCCCTTCAAGGCCTGCCGCGGCCCTATCCTCCCCCGACGACAAAGGCCCGCGGGTACAGGGCTTGAAATTCCCCGAGCATTTGCCGGGCCTTTTCGGAATTCGGCCACGGCCCGGCCTGAACGTTCCACAGCCGGTTGCCGCCGAAAAACAGGCGTCCCTTGTGGCCGGAGCGCGTGAGAGTGTTCACGAGTTTACGGGCCTTGTCCTTGTGGGCAAAGGCCCCCACCTGAATATAAAAATCCCCTTCCACGCCGCCGTCGTCCCGCAGGCGCGGAACAACGTCAAGGCTCTGTACGCGGACCCGTGCCGTGCCCCTGGCCAGTATGCCCAGGCGCTCGGCCGCCCTGCGGGAGAGATCGATAACGCGGTTCGCCACAAAGGGACCGCGGTCATTGACGGCCACAATGACGGATTTGCCGTTGCCGAGATGGGTGACGCGCACGGTTGTGCCGAGGGGCAGTATTTTGTGCGCCGCCGTCATGCCGTTCTGGTTGTAGCGCTCGCCGCTGGCCGTTGTTTTGCCGTGAAAACCGGGGCCGTACCAGGAGGCCGTGCCTTCCTCCACAAAACCGTGGGCCGACTTGAGAGGATAATAGGTTTTGCCCATCACGGTATAGGGCTTTGAGCCGGGTACGCCGCCCTTGCGCCAGGAACCGCGCCCGCAGCCGGCGACCAGCGCGGCGCACAACAGGATTATGAGCGCCGGTCCCGGCCGCCGGGCGAGGATGTTCATGTCCGGAAATTTTCAGCGGGTTTGAAGTCCTGAGCCTGAGCGGGCTTCGGGCACAGCCGGAAAAACAACATGGCTATTGTGATACGGGGACACCCAGATCGTGTATCTTTTTATAAAGCTTGTTGCGGGAAATGCCCAAAAGGCGCGCGGCCACGGTCTTGTTGTTTTTTGCGCTCACCAGGGCGGACAAAAGCGCCTTGCGTTCGGCATCGGCGCTCGCCTGGGCAAGATTGTGCGTTTTCCCCGCGCTCTTGGCGATTTCCGGATGTTCCTCGTTCACCTCTCTCAAAAAGCGGGCCGGCAGATGGCGGATGGTCAGAATATCCTCGCCGTCTTCAATATTGTACAGGGCAAAGGTCAGGACGTTGCGCAATTCACGGATATTGCCCCGCCAGGCATAACCGCCGAACATCCTGTAAACTTCGTTGGAGACATGAATTTCTTTCGCGCGTTTGCGCCCGAGAGCCGCGCCCATGAAATGCCGGATCAGGAGCGGGATGTCGCTGGCGCGTTCGCGCAGGGGCGGGATAGCCAGCTCAAGAATATTGAGCCGGTGATACAAATCTTCGCGGAAGCGTTCCTCATCCACAAGTTTGAGCAGGTTTTTATTGGTGGCCGCAATGAGGCGAAAGTCCGAATGCAATCGTCCCGTATGGCCGATTTTCTGAATTTCTCCGCTTTCCAGCACACGCAGGAGTTTTGCCTGCATGGCCAGCGGCAGATCGCCGATTTCATCGAGAAAAATGGTACCGTTGTCGGCCAGTTCAAATTTCCCCTTCATGCCTCCGGCTTTTGCACCTGTGAAAGACCCGGCCTCATAGCCGAAGAGTTCCGATTCCATGAGTTCCTGGGGCAAGGCGGCGCAGTTTACGGCCACAAAGGGCTTCAGGGCGCGTTCGCTTGCCGAGTGCAGGGCCTGGGCTATGAGTTCCTTGCCTGTGCCGCTTTCGCCGAAAAGCAGAATAGGTTCCGTGCTTTTGGCGAAGCGTCTGCCGAGTTTTTTCATCTCCAGCATGGGATCGCTTTCGCCCACTATGCTGTCGAAGGTGTGCAGCATGCCGGGCTTTTGCAGCATCTTGCGCTCAAGGTAATCGGCTTTTTCCTCAAGATTTTTGACCGTGTTCAGCAGGTCGGCCAGCCTTCCCCTGCCGATCTTTGTCGGTATGGCCTCCACAATCACGCCAAGCAGTTTGCCGTCAGCGTCCTCAATGGGATAGCGGAAGGAAACTCCCTGGGCATTGTCCTTGGTCACGCTGGAGCAAATGGTCATTGTCCGGGTGCGGAGGGCTTCCATAACGCCCTGCTCGGCGGTCAGAAAAACCTCCGAGACGTGGCTGCCGACAATACTTTCGTTAAAATTGAACAATTTCGCGAAGGCCGTGTTTGTATAAAGAAAAATCCCTTCCGTGGACAAAATGCCGATGCCCGTATGCAAAAAATCGAATATTTTTGAGTAGCTGCTTTTTGCCAGGTCTTCCAGCGAAGTGAAAAGAAGCTCGTCGCTTTTGCGCATTACTTTTGCGTCCTTTTTCTTGGAAGCGGAATACGCGGGGCAAAGGCCGCCGCGCTCTCTTGCCTTGGCGGGCTGCCAATATATCGCGGACAATCCGGGACAATGCGAACAATCACAAGTGTACAGTGTTTACCCTTGAACGGCAAGATGCCCGGAGCGCGGGCGTTTTTCGCGCTACGGCCGGCCGCCGCCTCCGGCCTTCCGCCGGGAGAGCACAAGCCCATGCCGCGACAACACATTGTATAAAAACAGGAACAAATTTATTCATAGAATACAATATAATATATTATTTCTTCGCAAGAGTGTTCCGAATACGATACATTATCTGGAAGCAATTTGTAAACGATAATGAGTATTATTCGTTAAATATATATAAATTATTGTTTTTTTATATATAAAATTGAACAGGCACGAAAATTGATTATACTTGTTACATTCTGGACAAGCAGCGGCGCCCAGGCCGTCTGATTTGGACAACACCCGGTAACGTATAAAATTATCACGTAATGTCGCAAGCTGTTGTTTACGATATTCAGCGGATGTCCACCAGGGACGGGCCGGGCTTGAGAACCACTGTCTTCTTGAAGGGTTGTCCTCTTCGTTGCCTGTGGTGCAGCAATCCGGAATCCCAGTCCTTCATGCCCCAACTCCTGGTTTTTGAAAATCTTTGCTCCGGCTGTGGGCGCTGCATGGAAGTTTGCCCCGCCGGGGCAGTGGAGCGAAACGGGGCTGCCTGCAACAGAAATTTGGCCCTGTGCACGGACTGCGGCGCGTGCGTCGCGGAATGCCCCGCAAAAGCGAGGGTGATGTCCGGCAAGTTGATGGACGTCGCTGAAGTGATGGATGTTGTCCGCAAGGACGCGCTGTTTTACGCCAATTCCGACGGGGGAGTGACCTTCGGCGGCGGCGAGGCCACGGCGGCCGGGGATTTTCTGCTGGATATGCTGCGCGCCTGCCGGGACGAGGCCTTTCACGTCTGCGTTGATACCTGTGGATTCTGCCCGCCTGAGTACTTCAGCAAAGTCGCCGGATTGACGGATCTCTTTCTGTTTGACTGCAAACACATGGACGCGGAAACGCACAAGCGCCTGACCGGGCAGGACAATGCCCTGATTTTGGCCAATCTTCGCGCGGCGCTCGCATCCGGGGTGCGTACGCGTATCCGTGTGCCGTTGCTGCCGGGGCTGAACGACTCGGAGGAAAACATCCGGGCAATGGCCCTCCTGCTGCATGAATATGACGTATATGAGGTGGATGTGCTGCCGTACCACGCCTTCGGCAGAAACAAATATGCGGCCCTTCGCAGGGATTGGCCGGAATTTCGGGCCTATGAGCCGGAGCGGCTGCGCGGGGCGCTGGACAGATTTGCCGGACACGGCCTCAGGGCCGAAATCGTATAAAAGTTTCAGAAGCGCATTATGACAGCATAACGTCAACATAATACAGGAGGATTTTATGAAGGCAAAGTTGAGATCAAAAAAAGTGTCACGAAATAGTCTCGCGGGCGGTCATGAAATCCCCGCTATTACCCGGCGGGATTTTCTGAAAACCACAGCCGCCACAGCGACGACCCTCGCGCTGGGGCCGATGATGCCCGATTTTGCTTCCGCCGCCGCCGAGATATCGCCGAGCAACGCCCCCTACGTCACCACGCTTACGCCCGAAAGAGTCAAGGACAACAACATCGGCTGGGTCTATTACGGCGCTGAAGCCAAGGACAGGCCGCTCATGGCTGTGGACAAGGCGCAGATGAAGGACAGCGAGTTCGACAAGAACGCCACTGTGCTGAAATGCTCCTGCTATTACCCCAACGCCGGCGACATCGGGCACGGCATCCACTGGGAAACGTTCAGCTTCCTGGAATACCAGTTCGGCGGACGCCTGAAATTCGAGCGCTATTTCGGCCAGTCCCTGCACAGCCTCCAGGACGGCTGGAAAGCCCTGCGAGCCGGTCTTGTCCACGTTGGGCAGACCTATCACCTGCATAATCAGGGCGCTTTTGATCTGGCCATGGCGGACGGCCTGCCCTTTCTTTCCAACAGTGTGGTCGTGGCCACCCAGATTATGGAGGAAATGTATCCCAAGTACTTCAAAAAGGAATATGAGGCCCAGGGCGTCTCTCTGGCCTGGATTCCCCACTTCGATGTGCAGGGCCTCATCTGCAAGACGCCCATCCGCAAGCTGGAAGACCTCAAGGGCAAGCGGATCATGGGTTTCGGCGGCTCGGTGCAGCGCGATACCCTCATTGCCCTGGGCGCAACCCCTGTCTCTCTCCCCACGCCGGATGTCTTCATCGGCTTGCAGCGCGGTGTTGTTGATGGCGTGGCTTGGGCGGTCGGCGGCATCATCCCCTGGCGCTTCCATGAAGTGGCCAGGTATCTCACCGTCACCGGTCTGGGCTGCACACGCATTGACTACGGCATAAACAGGGAAAAATTCTACAGTCTCCCCAAGGAATTTCAGAAGGAACTGTACTACAAGTTCCGCCTGGCGGGCAATCACATGTCCGAAGGCTACACCAAGCTGGAAGACCGCGGCTTTGACGACCTCAAAAAGGCCGGTGTCGAGATGATCTTTCTTGACCCCGAAGAAAAGAAGCGCTGGGTCGGGGTGGGAGACACCATCTGGGAGCAGTTCATCAAGAAGAACGAAGACAAGGGCTTGCCGGCCAGGGAATTCGCCAAGGACTTCAGGGCCGCTGCCGCCAAATACAATGCCATGTCCATCCGGGAAATACGCGAGTACGTTCAGGATCCGAAAAACACGATCCGCGGCATCCTTGACGGCTTTTAAGCCATTGCGGAGCATGCCCGCGTTATTTTTGCCCCCGGGCTCCGGATATTGCTTCCGGAGTCCGGCGGGTTGTGGCCGCAAGAGCAATTGCAACGTGAAATTGCTCTGGTGGCGGGAGCAGCGCCGCCGCCCATCCGCGAGGCGCGAGCATGTTTTCGCCGCCACGCCGGATGGAGCGTCTTACAGGCAATAATATTCTTAAGAAGGAGCAGCTCATGGCAGCGCAAGATGTTTCCACCGACGACATGGCAGCGCAAGACGTTCCCGCCAACGGCGATGCCGGGGCCGGCAGGGTGATGCGGGGCGTGGACAAAGCCGCCGACGTTTGTCTTTCCGGCAGCATGTATATTATCTATCCGGCCATTCTGCTGGTGATCATGATTGACGTCATCGGCCGCAATTTTTTCGAAACGCCTCTTTCCTGGGCCATTGAGGGCAGCGGCCTTTTTCTCATCGGCGGCATATTCCTGGCCGTGCCCAGGGTGGAACTGGACAAGGAACATATTCTGCTTGATATTTTGTATGCCCGTTACCCGCACCGCATGAAGCTGATCTGCGATTTCCTGACCCGCGCTTTCGCTGCCCTGTGGATGCTGGCCGCCACCATCCGCAGCGCCATGGAGATTCCCACCTCCTACGCCATGCGCGAAAGCGGGACGGACTTTCGCTATCCCTTCTGGCCCATGCGGGTGATTATGACCCTGGGCTTCTTTGTGCTCATGCTCGCCCTGATTTACAGTGTGGTTCACGCGTACGGAAATTTCCGCAAGGGAGGCCGCTGACATGGACTACGTTATGCTGGGATATTACGGCATCGGCGTCATGCTGCTGCTTTCCGTGTTCGGGATGCCCATGGCCTACGCCATGTGCGGCGTCGCCAGCATTGGGCTTTGCGTCACCCTGGGCGTCGTCAACGCGGCCACCCAGACCATGTTCATAGCCTGGGAGCAGGGCAGCAATTTTTCGCTCATGAGCATTCCGCTTTTCATTTTCATGGGGTCCATCGCGTACCACACCGGCATTGTGGCCGATTTGTTTGACGCCAACCGGAAATGGATAGGCTTTCTGCCGGGCGGGCTGGCGGCGGCGGGGGTGCTGGCCGGCGCCGCCTTCGGCGCGGTGACGGGTTCCACCGCCGCGGCTTCCGCCACCATGGCCTCCACCGTCATACCGGAGCTGGAGAAATCCGGCTACGATACGGAATTGTCCGCCGGCGCCATCGCCGCATCCGGCGGCCTGGCGGCCATTATCCCGCCCAGCGTGTTCATCATCATCTTCGCGGTGCTTACCGATCAGGGCGTGGGCGAACTCTTCATCGCCATCCTTGTCCCCGGCCTGCTGGTGACCGCGCTGTTCGCGCTGTACTGCATCATCCGCTGCGCCATCACCCCGTCCATGGGCCCGAGAAGCCCCAAGGCCACCTGGGCGGAGCGCATCCGCTGCCTGCCCGCCTCCATCCCGGTCATCGTGGTCTTCGGCATTGTCATAGGCGGCATTTACGGCGGTCTGGCCACTCCCACCGAGGCCGCCGCCATGGGGGTTGTGGGCGTCATTCTCATTGCGGCCTGCATGGGCAGGATGCGGCGGGACACCATTATCCCGGCATTCAGGGAAGGCGCCAAGCTGAGCGCGGCCATATTCTTCCTCATCATCGGCGGCTGGCTGATGGCGCGCTTTCTGGTCACCACCGGCACCACGCGCCACATGGTGAACCTTTTTATAGGCATGGAACTGTCCTACTACGGCCTTGTCGGCATGATGTTTCTTCTTTTTTTGATTCTGGGCTGCATCCTGGAATCCACCTCCATTCTGATTCTGACCATGCCCTTCATGTACCCCATCACGCAGCAGTACGGGGTTGACCAGATATGGTTCGGCGTGTTTGTGACGCTCATGATGGTGCTGGCGGGCATCTCGCCCCCGGTCGGGCTGAACGTCTTTGTGGTGCGCGGGATATGCCCGCATATATCGGTGCAGCAGATATACAGGGGGGCCTTTCCCTTTTTGTGCATGCTGTTTGTTGCCGTCCTCATGATATGCATCTGGCCGGACATAGCCACCTGGCTGCCGAGAAGCATGATGAGATGAAGGCCTCCCGGCGAATCTGAGGGACAAATCCCGGGCAGGCGCCAGTGGGCGGCATCCGGGATTTGTAAAAAATTTCCATAGCGGGACGGCGACAATGCGGCACGGCGACGGATTCACCACCGGCAAGACAAGGGCGGCGGCCGTCACAGGCCTGGCTTTTCTCGTCATCATGGTCGCCATGGGCACGCGTCTGACGGTGGGGCTTTTTGTTCAGCCCATTATGAACAACACGGGCATGAACATCGCGGACGTGAGCATGGCCCTGGCCATAGGCCAGCTTTCCTGGGGCGTTTTTCAGCCGATTTTCGGCGCGTGGGCCGACAAGGGGCATGCCCTGGCCGCCCTTGTCACAGGCATGTGCTGCATTGTCGTGGGACAGTCGGTCACCGTGGCGGCGGACGGTTTCTGTACCCTTGTCCTTGCCCAGGGCATACTTTCCCCAGGCGGGGTCGCGGCCGGCAGTTTCGCCGCGCTGTTCGGCATTGCCGTGTCACGGTTGCCGTCCGGCATCCGCACGGCGGCGGGCGGCGTCATCAACGCCGGCGGTTCCGTGGGGCAATTTGTCTATGCCCCCCTGATCCACCTGATTACCCATCTGCGGGACTACCGCGCCAGCCTGCTTGTGCTGGCCGGGCTTGCCGCTGCGGCCATCATTCCTTCCTGGCTTCTGTGCCGGATCAAACCCCTGCATGCAAAGGAGAGGGAGGAAAGCGCCGACTCCCCCCTTGCGCGGGAAGGACTGCGCGAGCAGCTTTGCGTGGCCTTGCGCACGCCGGATTATCTTTTGCTGAACGCCGGTTTTTTTACCTGCGGCTTCCACGTGGCTTTTCTCATTTCCCATCTTCCCGGCGAAATAAGCCTGTACGGCCATTCCGCCGCTGTGGCGGCGGCCAGCATTTCCCTGATCGGCCTGTGCAACATAGCCGGAAGCATCGGCGTGGGCTTTATCTGCCGGCGTTTTCTCATGAAGAACATCCTTGCCTGGGTGTACGCTCTTCGGGCCGTGATTCTCGCCGTATACCTGGCTTCCCCCAAAACGGAGTCGGCCTTTTATATTTTCGCCTGCGCCATCGGCTTCACCTGGCTTGCCACTGTGCCGCCCACGGCGGGCATTGTGGACAAGCTTTTCGGCAAACGCTATCTGGCGACATTGTTCGGCTTGACCTTTTTTTCGCATCAGGTGGGCGGATTTCTGGGGGCCTGGCTCGGCGGCGTCGTTATGGCGCGGATGGGAAATTTTCTCCAGGTGTGGTATGTCGATATTGTTCTCGCGCTCCTCGCGGCACTGGTGAATCTGGCCATCAGGGAACAGGCCCCGCGCCCCGCGCCATGACAGGACTATGTGATGAAAGGGCTTGAATTGGCCGCGCTGTATTACAAGGAACGCTGTTTCCCCATGTTGCGCGCTTTTTTCCCCGGCCTTGCGCGCCGCGTCGCGGCCGGGCTTGTGGGCGAAGGTTCGGAATGCCTGGGTTTTGATGACGAAATATCCAGGGATCACGACTGGGGCCCCGCCATCTGCCTGTGGCTGAACAAACGTGATTTCAACAAATATGGCGAGGCGCTGCGGCTGGCGCTGGATGCCCTGCCTCCCTTTTTTCGCGGTTTTCCCGTGCGCCGGCCCGGCCGGTGGAGCGAGGGGCGGACAGGGGTTATGGAAATGGAGAGCTTTTATTCCAAATTTCTTGGGCAGGCAAATGTTCCGGAAAAGCCCGTGGAGTGGATGGCCATTTCCGACGCGCAACTGGCCGCCGCGACCAATGGGGAGGTCTTTGCCGATCCGGGCGGCGAATTTACGCGCATCAGAAAAAAACTTCTTGCCTTCTACCCCGAGGACGTGCGGCGCAAAAAACTGGCCGCGCACTGCGCCAAAGTCGCCCAGGCCGGCCAGTACAATTTTCCGAGGTGCGCGGCGCGCGGAGAATACGTCGCCGCGGCCCTGGCGGAAGCTGTGTTCATTGAGGCCGCCTGCTCCGCCGTCTTTTTGCTGAACAGGCGCTATGCGCCGTTTTACAAATGGCTGCACAGGGCTTTGAAGGCCCTCCCGGTGATGGGCCCTGACATGTATGCAAGGCTCTGCGCTCTGGCGGAGACGGAAGAGCCGCCAGACAGGCGCGCCGGCGGCAAAAAACGCGCGATCATTGAGGACGTCAGCCGGCTGATTGCCGACGAACTGCGGCGGCAGGGTCTTTCAGCCGTTGAAAACGATTTTTTGCTGGATCACGCTTTTGCCGTACAGAACGGAATACAGGACGAATATCTCAGAAATTTGAACGTATTTCTTGGGGCCTGACTCCCCGGGAGGCCGCCGTTATGAAAAAAGCAGGGCCAGCGGATATTGTCCGCCTTGAATGGGAAATGTTCGCGCAGGTTTCCAACACGGGCGGCAAGGCGTCCTGCCAGGCCGACCCCGCCACATTCGAGATAATGCGTTCCAGCCAGGTGGAAACCTGGCCCGGTGACGTTCTGGAAAGTTGGTTTGAAGACCTTGCGGCCGCCGGAAGGGAAGGCAGAAATCTCATGAGCGAGAAATACGCCCGGATGATGAAGAGCGCCTTCCCCGACGAATACAGGAAAATCGCGGACCGGCTCCCGTCCGTGGACGACGGGACGCTGGCGCTCATTGAACATATTGTGGCCGCCAACCTCGCATGGAAGCTTGAGACGGCCGAAAAATACCCGCTGCTGGGTGAGAAGGGCAGACCGGCGCATACCGGGGAAGACAGCCCCTGGGCCACTTCTTTTGAGACCTATCTCAGGGGCGAGTTGGAAACATATTCTCCTGAAACCGTCCGGCGTTTGTACCGGCATACGCGAAATCTGCGGGATGCCGGGATCAACGGCGTGGAGCAGGTTCTCCTGAATCAGGTGAGAAAATACGGCTACGCTTCCCTTGAAGAGGCGGAAGCGGCCCAGGCGGGGCGAATGCAAAGTAAAAATGCTATAAAGTTGACATGCTCTGACAGCCGCGCGATAAAAAATCCTTGAGCGTGATTTTGCTGTCCGTGGTCAGCGTCAGGCGTCAAGCCTGGCGAAAATGTGATCCGCCTTTGCCGTGAATTGGCGCGCTTTTTCAAGATAGCCCGCCGCTTCGCAGGCATCGGCGCAGTTCCGGCAGGTTATCGCGTAGTCCCGATTTTCTCCGAAGGCCGCCTCAATGTGTTCCAGGGCCGACTCATAGGCCCTGGCGGCCTTGTCGAACTTGTCCATTCGGAAATATGCCTCTCCCATGCCCGCAAGGGCCGCCGCGTACTGAGGGGCCAATTTTTGCCCTTCTTCCCCGCCGCCGGCCCGCCGGAAGACAGCCATCGCTTTTTCCAGGGTGGCTGAGGCTTCGTCGCGGCGGTTCAGCTTGAGGGAAATCATGGCAAGATTGGTGAGCACAATGGCGGCGTCATCGGCCATATCCGGCTTCTTCTCCATAATGTCCGAAGCTTTCTGAAGCATCTCAAGGGCTTCCGAATAATCCCCCTTTTCTTCATGAATGGCGCTGATATTGTTGTACAGGCCCGCAAGGCGGTAATCATCTTCCGGCAACAGCGCGGCGAGGACGGTAAGGGAGGAGATGAACAGCTCCATGGCCTTCACGCTGTCTCCCGCCGCCCGGTAGGCGGTGGCCGCGTTGAGCAGGGTGGTTCCGTAGGGAACAGTGTTTTCATAACCAAGGCCACGAAGGATGGAGACAGCCCTGTCCGCCGCGTTCACCGCTTCGGCGTAATTGCTGGTGTTGCGAAAGTAGCCGGCGGCTTCATTCAGGATGGTGACAAGGGCATGGTTGTCCTTTTCTTTTTCCGCTTCGGCGAGGCTGTTATGCAAAAATTCGCCGATGTCCTCGCGGCGGCCCTGGTCAAAAATTCTGCCGAAATTCTGGAAAAAGACGTTAATATCCATTCCGGTCTCCTTGTGCCCGCGCCGAGCGTTCCCGCTTCGCTGCCTTGGCAGTGGCGGCGTTTGTATTCGCCCCGCCGCCAGAGCAATTTCGACGTGAAATTGCTAGTGAAACAGGGCGCGCAGGGCCGTCACCGCGGGCATGTTGTTCCGATCAAGGGAAATAAAAAAAGAATTGCCGTAATTGGCCAGAAGAAGGGCCTCCATGACAAAGGGCATTCCGCCCGCCTCGGCCGTGACATCGTTTTCTTCCGGCGCGTCAAGAGTCACCCTGAGTATTCTGCGGACATCGTTGCGGCAGGAAACGCAGCCGCTGACAAATTCCCGCAGGCGGAAGCACGCCGCGCCGCCTTCCTTGTCCAGAAAGCTGTGAAGAGCCTTTCGGGCTTCATTGGTGAAGGTGATGTTCAGCATGGCAGAATTTGTCCGGCGCCGGCCGCCGCGCTTCCTGGGCGGGCCGGCGCCGGACGGGAATATGGTTGTTACTGCGCCGCTTCGACTACGGGCATTTTATTTTCATCCAGAGACACGGAGAAATTTTCACCATATTGTTCAGCAAGCTCCTCGCTGATGACAAAGGGCAGGGAGTTGGCCTCCCCTTCCCTGTCCTCGTCCTCGCGTTCGTCGATGCTCAACCTGAGCACGATTTTGCTTTTGCAGGCTGAACCGACCTTAGTTTCGCGAATGCGCACGACAGCCTGTTTCCCTTCCTCTTTCAACAGGGTCTCAAGTTTTTCGGCGGCGTCGGATGTTATGGCGATATTCATGGGAACTCCTTTTTTGTTTCGCCCGGCGTGGCCCCTGGTCACACCGGGGACAAAAAGCGGAATAACCCTATTGAACCGCTTCCACTACGGGCATTTGATTTTCATCCAGAGACACGGAGAAATTTTCACCATATTGATCAGCGAGTTCCTCGCTGATGACAAAGGGCAGGGAATTCACCTCCCCTTCTTTGTCTTCGTCTTCACGTTCGTCAATACTCAACCTGAGCACGATTTTGCTTTTTCAGCCTGAGCCGATTTTTGTCTCGCGGATGCGTACGACAGCGTCACCGCCTTCCTCTTTCAGGAGGGCATTGAGTTTGTCGGCGGCCTCGGCGGTAATGCTGATGTTCATCGAAAACCTCGTGTTTTTTGGGCAACGGCAGCCTTGGGGGTGAGTTGAGGCTGCCGTTGCCCGTGTATGGAGGAAAGCTCTATTGGGCCGTGGCGTACTGGGTGCGTTTGATGATTTCGCTTTGCACGCCCTTGTCCAGACGGGTGAAGTAGGCGCTGAATCCGGCCACGCGGACCACAAGTTCCTTGTGGGTCTCCGGCAGTTTCTGCGCCTCGCGCAGGGTCTCCGTGTCAACGCAGTTGAACTGGATGTGGCAGCCGCCCAGATCATAGTAAGTCTTTATGAGCGAGAGCAGGGTGCGCGCTCCGGCCGTACCCTCCAGGAAAGACGGCAGCAGCTTCACGTTCAGGTGGTTCGCGTTGAATTTCACGGTGTCAATGGCCTGGGCCGCGGATTTCAGCATGGCGGTGACGCCGTTCACGTCGGTGCCCGGCATGGCGGACACGCTGGCGTCCGTCATGGGTTCGCCTCTGCGGCGGCCGTTGGGCAGAGCGCCGGTCATCGGGGCGAAATAGTTGTGGAAGGACAGGGAGAAGGCGTCCATGCGGGCCTCGTGTCCGAAGTAGTCCGTGCCCGTGGCGCGGTACATCTGCTCAATGTCGCGGTACATCCGCTGCACAAGCTGATCCACATCAGGATCGTCATTACCGTGCTTGGGGGCTTCAAAGCACAGTTTGCGCTCTTCCTCATAGCCTTCGAAATTGGCCGCGAGGGCTTCCAGCAGACGTTCCATGCTCAGCTTTTTTGTGTCGTAGACCAGATGCTTGACGGCATAGAGGGAATTGGCCGCGTCAACGCCACTGGTGGTGATGCACAGGGATTGGGCGTATTTCGGGCCGCCCTGCTCTTCATACAGGCCCTTTTCCAGGCAGCCTTCAATAACGCTGGAACGGAAAATGCTGGGGACGACCTCTTCGCGCATGGAGTTGCCGATGTCGGTGATTCTGCGCTGCAGCAGCAGGCAATGGGCGGTGTGCTTTTTGAAAGCGTCGTAAAATTCCTCAAACGTGCTAAAGGACTTGGCGTCGCCGGCCTTGATGCCGATTTGCTTCTTGGTGTACGGGTCATAGCCGTCATTGAGGGTGAACTCCACCAGTTTGGCCAGGTTGGGCTGCCCTTCAAAGGTCACGTAGGAACCCTGGCCCGCCTGCCCCGTGCCCACGCAGCCGAAAACAACGCAATTTTTGCGCGCTTCGCCTATGGAGATGCCGCGCGTGCCGAAGCGTGCCAGATGCCGTTGCACGACAACGGCGTTATTCATGAACTGCGGCTGGCCGACGCCGGTGCGGATGACGTCAATGGCCTTGTGCAGGTAGGATTCTTTCATCTTGGGATGATAGAAAAGAGCCAGCGTGGGCTGAATGTTCTTCATGGCGATCTGGCAGTCCATGAGCAGTTCCTCAAGCTCGGTGCTGGCGTCTTCGCCGTCTTCCGTCATTCCGCCGATGGAAATGACCTGGCCCGTATGGCCCGACAGGGCGAGAGCATATGCCGTGCCTTGGTACACCGCTATTTCCAGATGCTTGATAAACTGGAATTTGAGCAGAGTGAGGGCCTGGTCGCGCGTCAGCACCCCTTCGTCCAGGTCTTTGTGGTAATAGGGATACATATATTGGCCATACCGCCCCGGCGAAGTGCCGCAGCCGGCCTGCTCAATTTCTATGCACAGATGCGTGAACCAGAAGGCCTGCACGGCCTCGCGGAAGTTGCGGGCGGGGAATTCCGGCACACGGCGGCAGACTTCGGCGATTTCCAGCAGTTCGGCCTTGGCCTTGGGGTCGCTTTCCTTCCCGGCCTCGGCCTCGGCCAGGTCGGCGTAGCGATGGGCATAGGCCACCACAGCCTTGAGGGCTACCTGGCAGGCCCGGTAGAATTCCATTTTCGGAACATTGGTGGCTTTTTTGGGCAGCGCTTCAAGATGGGCGTCCACTTCCGCCAGAATGGCGGCGATGCCCTTGTTGATGATCTTGGCGTAGTCACACGCGCCGGAGCCGGTGCTGTTGTCGTTGACGGGATATATCCAGCCTGACTTGACAAGCAGTTCGGCGTTTTCGTTATATATTTCCTTGTATATTTTGTTGGCGCGGTCGTAGGTGGTGCTGCCCTTCCACTGCTTGTACACCTTTTTGAGCAGATCCTGCGTTTCCTGAGGGATGCTCACTTCGCCGAGGGAAGACATTTTGACCATGTCAAGCTCGTCCTTGATCCAGTTGACCTGCCATTCGGGGTAGGGGTAGACGCCGGCCCGGATGCCCGTCATGGTGCCCACAACGGGGTTGGCGTCAAGGAAAATATCCTTTTTCGTCAGCACGCGTTCCAGAAGCCTGGCCCGGAGCATGACGTTGGACTCCCCCTTGTATTCCTCATACACTTCCATGAGAAATTGCAGGCGTTGCGGGTCCATCTTTTGCGGGGCATCCATAAGAAACGCCTTGTGCGCCTTGATACGCTGCTCGGCGGTGCTCCAGTTGACGGCGCACTTCGCGGAGTCTGTTTTCATGGAGTCTTTTAACATATAGTTCTCCTTATATTTTAAAAGTGTTTTGCGGCTGTGAACAGCTCATCCCGTTGCCGGTGGCAGTAGCAATACCTATGCCAAAAAAAATATAAATAATTTTAATATATTAGATGCCTTATTTTCTTGTCGCGGGGCACAGGATAAGCAACAAAGGGGGGATTGTTTTTGCAACACTGTGAAATAATTAATTTTATTCTGTGCAAGCAGTATCCTGGCGCATGTATTGAAAGCGGTACATCTGTCTTTATTGCGTGACGTCCGGGCGTTTTTGGCGGGGACATCCGGATGCCTCCCGGTAATTTCTTCGGGCCGGGGGGAAATAATCCGGATGCCCCCGGCCCCGCGGCGCGGAAGGGGCAAAGGGGGCCGGCCGGATTGTTTTTCAGGTTTTCGTGGTGTGCGCAAGCGATAAATCATGCCGACAGCACTTGTCATTAAAATAAAAATGGTATAAAGTGGTTTAATGTGCGATAAGCGTGTGCATTCCGTGCGCTTTTTGCGCGCGTAGCCTTGAGGTATTGGCATTTACGGTTGACCGGACACATGTCCCGCAGCTTCCGTGATACAACAAACACCACGTGGAGGTATGGCAATGGCGAAACATGCAACCCCCCTGTTGGACAAGCTTGAATCCGGCCCATGGCCGAGCTTTGTGTCCGACATCAAACAAGAAGCGGCCAATCGGAATAAAAATCCGAAGGGCCTGGATTATCAAATCCCCAAAGACTGCCCTGAAGATC
Source organism: Desulfovibrio sp. (assembly GCA_031280915.1). Taxonomy (GTDB): domain Bacteria; phylum Desulfobacterota; class Desulfovibrionia; order Desulfovibrionales; family Desulfovibrionaceae; genus Desulfovibrio. Next base: position 47,866 of record JAITGC010000081.1, read on the forward strand.
TGCTGGGTGTGCTGGAGCTCTCGTATGTCGAGAAGGAGAGCCACTGGAAGCACGGCGGAATTGTGGGCGTGTTCGGCTACGGCGGCGGCGTCATCGGCCGCTATTCCGACCAGCCGGAGAAGTTCCCCGGCGTGGCGCATTTCCACACCATGCGCGTGGCCCAACCCTCCGGCAAGTACTACCACAGCAAATTTTTGCGCGATCTGTGCGACATCTGGGATCTGCGTGGTTCCGGCATTACCAACATGCACGGCTCCACCGGCGATATCGTGCTCCTGGGCACCCAGACGCCCCAGCTTGAAGAAATTTTCCACGAACTGACTCACAATATGAAGGTGGACCTCGGCGGTTCCGGCTCCAACCTGCGCACGCCGGAAGCCTGCCTGGGCCAGTCCCGTTGCGAATATGCCTGCTACAACACGCAGGGCATGTGCTATCAGCTTACCATGGATTACCAGGACGAGCTGCACCGCCCGGCTTTTCCCTACAAGTTCAAATTCAAGTTTGACGGATGCCCCAACGGCTGCGTGTGCGCCATGGCCCGTTCCGATTTTGCCGTGGTCGGCACCTGGAAAGACGACATCAAGATTGACCAGGAAAAAGTCAAGGCCTATGTGGGCGGCGCCATAAAGCCCAACGCCGGCGCCCATACCAATCCGAAATGGGGCAAGTTTGATATTCAGGCCGAAGTCGTTAATCTTTGCCCCACCCACTGCATGAAGTGGGACGGCTCCAAACTCTCCATCAAAACCGCTGACTGCGTACGCTGTATGCATTGCATAAACACCATGCCCCAGGCCCTGCACATAGGCGACGAGCGCGGCGCGAGCATTCTTGTGGGCGCCAAGGCTCCGGTGGTGGACGGCGCCCAGATGGGTTCGCTCCTTGTGCCCTTTATTTCCTGCGAGGAGCCGTATGACGAAGTCAAGGGAGTCATCGAAAAAATTTGGGACTGGTGGATGGAAGAAGGCAAAAACCGTGAGCGCGTGGGCGAAACGATGAAGCGCCTGTCCTTCCAGAAACTGCTGGAAGTCACGGATATTCCCGCCGCGGCCCACCATGTCAAGGAACCCCGCTCCAACCCCTACATCTTCTTCAAGGAAGAAGAGGTGCCCGGTGGTTGGACGCGCGACCTTGACGCCTACCGTAAACGTCATCAACGCTAGCAGAAAGGGGAGAAGAACATGGCTTTTATTTCTTCCGGGTACAATCCCGAAAAACCGATGGAAAACCGCATCACCGACATCGGCCCCCACAAGTATGACGAATATTTCCCGCCGGTCATCAAGAAGAATTTCGGCAAATGGCTTTACCATGAAATTCTGGAACCCGGCGTACTCATGCATGTGGCCGAGAGCGGCGACAAGGTCTATACCGTCCGCGTGGGCGGCACCCGTACCATGTCCATAACGCACATCCGCGAACTGTGCGATATCGCCGACAAATACTGCGGGGGATACCTGCGCTGGACCACTCGCAACAATGTGGAATTCATGGTCACCGACGAGGCGGCCATGAAGGGCCTGCGCGACGAACTGAACGGCCGCAAATTTTCCGGCGGCTCCTTCAAGTTTCCCGTGGGCGGCACAGGAGCGGGCATCAGCAATATGGTGCACACCCAGGGCTGGATTCACTGCCACACGCCGGCTACCGACGCTTCCGGCCCCGTGAAATGCGTGATGGACGCCGTTTTTGACGATTTCAAAGACATGCGTCTGCCCTCTCCGGTGCGCATTGCCCTTGCCTGCTGCATTAACATGTGCGGCGCCGTGCACTGCTCGGACATCGGCCTTGTGGGCATTCATCGCAAACCGCCGATGGTTGACCACGAATGGGCAGACCAGCTCTGCGAAATTCCGCTGGCCGTCGCCGCTTGCCCCACCGCCGCCGTTCGGCCGACAACGGTGGAATATAAGGGCGAAAAAGTAAAGTCCATCGCCATCAAGGAAGACCGCTGCATGTACTGCGGCAACTGCTACACCATGTGCCCCGCCCTGCCCATTTCCGACGGCGACGGCGACGGTATTGCCATCATGGTGGGCGGCAAGGTCTCCAACCGTATCTCCACGCCCAAATTCTCCAAGGTCGTTGTGGGGTATATTCCCAATGAGCCGCCGCGCTGGCCCACACTGACCAAGGTTGTGAAGCACATTGTTGAGGTCTATGCCGCCAATGCCAATAAATACGAGCGCATCGGCGACTGGGCTGAACGCATCGGCTGGGAGTCCTTCTTCAAGTTGACCGGCCTTGAATTCACCCACCATCTGATTGACGACTTCCGCGATCCCGCCTACTATACATGGCGGCAGAGCACACAGTTCAAATTCTAGGCATCTTAACCCCGGCGGCGCGCAAAACACGCGCCGCCGGGAAATTATGTGGAGAAAACAGATGGCTGAAAAAGACGTTGTTGTTGATTTTCTGAAAAGCAAATCCGCGTCAAAGTCCAAGTTTTATTTCAAGGACTTTCAGGAGCTTTTTCCGGACAAAGGCCCTCGCGACGTGAAAAAAATTCTTACCCAGCTCGTCAATGAGGAAGTGCTGGAATTTTGGTCTTCCGGCTCCACAACCATGTACGGCCTTAAAGGGGCGGGCAAACAGTCCCAGGCCGAAGGCGAAGGTTAATAATCAGCGCGGCTGAACACCAATGGAGCACATGGCCGGCCTGGGGCAAGGCGGCTGGCGCACTGCGTCCGGAGAGCCGGCCCGCGCGGAGCGCAAAGTCCTGAAGCAATTTCACTTTGAAACTGCTCTGGCGGCGGGGTGAATGCATTGCCGCGCACTGCCGAGGCGTGGGCGAAATGTACTTTCGCCGTCAGGCGCCGCAGCAGGCGTTGAGGTCAATTTGCTCTGTTGGCGTTACGAAAACAGAAAGATGTGCCGCAACCCGGTTGTGGCATTTCTTGTTTTCAGCCTGCCAAAACCGATTCTCTCCAAAACCGTTTACGCTTGAGATGTCGCTTGGCGGCGAAGTGAATTCGTCTTGCGGCAATTTTGCTGCAAGGATTCACAAGCAAATCCTTGCGGGGCAAATTATACATTTTCAATGGCTTGCTCCAGCCGGGAACAGCGTTTCAAAATTAACACGCTTCAGGGAGGCGCAATGCCCCTTTCATTTTCGCTGACGGAACAGGACAAGGAATACCTTTCGCGTCTGAGTCGGCAATCCATACAGAGCATCTTTGATAAAACATCCGCGACTCCCGCGCCGCCGGACGCGGCGGAAAACAGCCCTCTGGCCGGAAATTTCGGTTCCTTTGTCACGCTTTCCATCAAGGCTCGCCTCAGGGGCTGCATCGGAACCATTGTCGGCCGTGAACCCCTTTATGCCAACGTCTGGCGTATGGCGCGCGCCTCCGCCTTTGAAGACAGGCGTTTTTCTCCCCTGACCCCGAATGAATGGCCAAACTGCGAGATGCACATTTCCGTTTTGGATCAGCTCACTCCCTGCCCCTCTCCGGAAGCCGTTGAAGTGGGCCGCCACGGTCTTGTGCTGCAATATGACGGCCGTAGCGGCGTTTTTTTGCCGCAGGTGCCGGTGGAACAGGGATGGGACAGAACGGCCTATCTGGAGCACCTCTGTCTCAAGGCCGGGCTTGCGCCCGGAACCTGGCTCAAGCCCGGCGCGCGGCTATACTGGTATGAAGCGGTTGTTTTCCCGGCGTGACCTTCAGGCTTTTTGCCGTTTTCAGCAGGGCGGCTGGAGAGGGCTGGTGTTCCCCGCAAGGCGGTTCCGCCCCGGTTCCAGGCGGGTGATAATCCTTCCCATGTCCGGCAGTGCCGCGCGAATGCGTTTTTCCAGGCGCAGGCAGACATTGTGGGCTTCCTCCACGGTCGGATTTCCAGTGACCGTGCAGTGAAAAGACATGCAGATTCCGTGTTCCGGCAGCATGTATACGGAAAATTCGTGCACATCCTCAATCAGGGGTTCATCGGCGGCGGCCTCTTTCGCTTTTTCAAAGGCTTGTTCGCGCAACGGCGTGGGTATGGCGGTTTCCGCATCCAGTTCCCCGCCGCCTTCCGGTTCCAGGTGGGTCAGGATATGCGCGTCGGGCAGCCGTTGGCCCAGCGCCCCTTCAAAGGTGTGCACCCGCTCGTAGGCGGCGGCGAAGGGCAGGGCCGCCGGCAGTTCCACATGCAGTTCAATGCGGGTGCGCGCGCCGTTTCGCAGTACATGTATGTTGTGCGCCGTAAGGGCGTGTTCCCGCGCCGTACGGCTTGTCAGGACAAAGGGGTCGTCGCCGGGCGGAAAATCGGCGCTGAACGGTTCAACATGCACTGTTACGTCTGAACCCGGCAGAACGGCTGCAACGGCTTTTTCCGCCTCATGCGCCAATCTGTGTCCTTCACTGACGTGGATATCCGGCTCAACCCCCACCGTCAGTTCCACAAAGGTCAGCGGCCCGCTGCTGCGCAGTCGCAGACGGCGCATGGCCGTGATGCCGGGTACGCTTCCGACGGCCTTGCCGACAGCCTTTTCTTCCTTGACCGAACTGGAATCCATAAGGGTGTTGACCGCTTCCAGCCCCATGCGCAGGCTGGCGCGGAGGATAACCAGCGCGACAAGCAGGGCCGCCACCGTATCCGCCTGAACCAGAACCTTGTGCAGCGGGGGCGGAAAATCCAGGGCGTCGGCCAGCCAGACGGCGAATACGCCGACAAGGACAATGCCCGAGGAAAGTATGTCCGTGGAAAAGTGCAGCGCATCCGCTTCCAGGGCTTGGCTTTTATATTGCCGGGCCACCCGGCGCAAAACGCGCACGCGGTTTATGTCCACCGCGATGGATACCGCCATGACGCCGACGCCCAGGAGCGAAGGCATACTCGTGTTTCCATTGCCGGCAAGCCGGAGCGCTCCCTCATAGCCAACCCAGACGCAACCCGCCGCGAGCAGGAGCGTTTCCGCCAAGGCGGACAGATTTTCGATTTTTCCGTGGCCGTAAGGATGTCCGGCATCCGGCGGCATGGCGGCAATACGCACGGCCGCGAGCGTCATGCCTGCCGCCAGCAGATCAAGCCCGCTGTGCAGGGCCTCAAAAAGAATCCCCAGGCTGCCGGTATATAAGCCCACACCGAGTTTGAGGCAGGTCAGGCCAAGGGCGGCCAGCAACGAAACCAGCGCGGCCCGGTTTTTTTCGGCGGAATCGTTGCCGCGCCCGGCAGCTTCAGCGGAATCAGGCGGGGTCGTCATGCCGCCACAGTAACCGAATCACCCGTTCCGGGCAAGCCGCGCGCGTTGCGTCCGGGGCCCCCTTTACTTCACAAGCCGGATATTTTGCCAGCGCCCGCTGCTATAGCGTCGCCAGGCGAATATCGCCAGAGTGATGATATAGACGCTGAGCGTCGTCCAGAGGCTGTGCAGCGAGGCCAGGCCGAGCTTTTCCAGCGCGAAAACGGGCAGAACCAGACAGAATACCGCCAGCCCTCCCAGGGAAAGCATGACAAAAAGCGTGTCGCCCGCGCCCCTGAGCGCGGCAAAATAGATAATGTTGCAGGAATCCACCAGAGAGTAGACAGCCACATACCACAGCAGAATCAGGCCTGTGGAGCGCACCTGCGGCGAGGATGCGGCGTTTCCGCCCGGCTGGAACATGTCCATATACCATTCTCCGCATAAAACCAGCGACAGGGCCAAGGGTATCATATAGGCGAGCGAGATGTGCAGGGCGCTGCCGGTCGCCGTTTTGGCCCCCGCCGCATTCTGGCCGCCCAGCGCGTTGCCCACCAGTGAGGCCACCGCGCTGTTCAGCCCCATCATGGGCAGAAAGACGAGGGTGTTGATGGAAAAGACGATGTTGCTGGCGGCCAGGGCTGTTTCGCCAAGGCGGCCCAGATGCAGCATGAACCAGGAAAATCCCGCCACTTCAATGAAATGATGGAAGCCGCTCGGCGCGCTGTAGCGCAAAAAATGCAGCAGCAAGTCCTTTTTCGGCCGCCAGGATGCCGACAGCGAATAGCCCGCCCGCCGTCCGCTGTCCTGAAAAACCAGGCAGACCAGGAGGCAGGCCGCAAAGCTCTGCCCGGCAACGGTGGCGATGGCCGCTCCTTTGATCCCCAGTTCCGGCAGACCGCAATGGCCGAAAATGAGCATCCAGTCCAGGGGGATGTTGAGCAGCGCTCCGGCAAGATTGGCGAAAAGAACCGGTTTTGTGCGTCCAAGGCCCACGAAAAAGGCGCTGAGGGAAACCCCGAGCAGTACAGGAAAGGAACCCAGAAGCAGAATGCGGGCATAGTCGCTTTCAAGATCGGCAATAAGAGGCCCATGCCCGGCGGCGGCAAAAATGGGTTGGACCAGGTACAGGCCGCCCGCTGCCAGCAATATGCCGAACATGAGAGAAAGCCACAGACTCTGCCACAGTATCGCGCCCACGTGGCGCGGCTGTTGCGCGCCGATATGCTGGGCGATAAAGACCGAGGCATAGCCGCAAACGCCGATAAAAGCCACCTGTGCGGCAAAAGCCAGGCTGCCTGCGGGCAGGGCGGCGGCAATGGCGCTGACGGCGTAATGGCTTAAAAAAAGACGGTCAACAAAGAGCATGAGCGTCTCGGAAGCCATGCCCGCTACAAGCGGCAGCCCCACCCGCAAAACATGCCTGTGGCCGAAGGACATATTCCAGCGGGCCTTCAGGCGGCGCGCGAGGCGCGGTAAGGTTACTTCACGGAACAACATGGATTTTCAGAGGGCGTTTTATGGAAAAGCGGCGGCAAAGAGCACCGGCTCACATCGCGGAGCGGCTGGAATCAGGGCGAAACGGAAGAGGCCGCATTGAGGCCGGAGCATATCTCCCCGGCTGTTCTTTCCGTGACGTATTCCGGAAATTCCGGTTGAAAGCTGATCTTTCGGGGAACAAAGAGACCCAGGCGCATTTGGTCGTCCGCCACAGTCATGCGGTTGGAGATGGTTTTGAGGCGTTTCTTCCCGGATTTCGGCACACGCCGTTGCACCACAAGGGTATCCGCCACCAGAACGGTTCCATCGGTTCCGCTCAGGCGGGCTTCTCCGGCGTAGCCCTCCCTGACAGCGGCATGGGCGGCTTCGCGAGAGCCTGGGCCGGCTGCGGGCACGGAAAGCTGAATGATATAGCCGGCTTCACTGGGATTGCCGGTCACGGTGAACCCTTTGGAAGTAAGGCAGTTTTCAAGCTTCACGCGCAGGCCGGAAATGCGGTTGTCCGCGTCCGTCACGCTCACATAGGCCACTCTGGCGATATCTTCCGATTGGGGCAAGGTGAGCACGCCGTTGCGCAGCACCATAAGCCCTGAAGCCGCGTCTCTGCCGTGGGGAATGCAGGCCGCCGTAAGCAGGCTCAAGGCAAACAGGCAATAGAGCGGTTTACCATTGAAAATGTTTGACCGCTCAGCGCGGATTTTCAAAAAAATCCGCGCCACGAAATGCTTGCAAGGTGAACTTGCTTCGCCGCCAAGCAAGCATTTCAAAGTGAAAATGCAATAATGGAGAAGTGGTTTTGTCATGCATCTTTCCTTTGGTCCATGCGGTGGAAACGCAGCCAGTCCAGCAGCGTCCACAGGCCGCAGAGCATCACGGCGACGGCTGTGGCCGTGAACACGCCACGATAGCCGAAACCGGCATGGATTACCAGGCCGCCGATGAGGGGGGCAAGCATGCCGCTGGCGTCGAAGGCTGACATCATCATGTTGGAATTGAAGGAGCGCGTCGCGGGCGTGGAACGGTTATAGACCACGGAGGCCAGCATGGGATAGAGCAGGCCGATTCCCAGGCCGTACAGGGACGCGATGGGCACGAAAGTCCACAGCGGCCCCCAGGCGAAACCCAGCATGCACAGGGCCAGGCCCAGGGAGCAAATTATGCTGACGCTGTGATGCGGCATGCCGTCCAGTCTTTTACTGGCCAGAAGCCGGACAAGGATAATGGTTGCCGTGTAGGTTGAGAAAAACAGGGAAGGCTGCCCGCCGGTGACGGAACACAGGCCCTTGATGAAAAAAATGGCCAGAATTGTCATGGTGCTGAAGCAGAGACAGGCAAGAAATATGCAAAACAGGCCGGAGTGCCGCACGGAATCCCACAGGGCGCCGTTGTTTGAGACGCCGCTTTGATTCCCGGCGGGCAGTTCCGCCTCTTTCAGGCGCGGCGCGAGGGGAATGACGAGTAGAAGGGAGACGAGGGCCAGCAGGCCTGTCAGGGCGAAAAGCCGTGGTTCCGCCCCGCCCAACAGGGGCAGCAGAATTTTTTCGGAGATTGCGGGGATGATGGAATACGGCAGCAGTATGGTCAGGGAAAAGAGAGCGAATCCTCGGGCGCTCTGTCCGGGCGGGATGCAGTTCACCAGCACCGAGGTGATGCAGCTTGACTGCACGGCAATGGCGATGCCCTGGAGCATGCGCAAAGCGAGGACTCCTTCCACAAGATATTTTTCCGGCAGCCACAGATAGCCCGTCATGATGCCGATCAGGGCGGCGGTGGAAAAAGCCAGGGCCGGCAGCCTGCCGCCCCTCAGCAGCAGGAAGCTGGTCGGCGGCCGTAAAATCAGCACCATGGCGAACATGGAGGAAATCAATATTCCGCGCCAGTTCGGGCTTACGGCAATGCCTTCCAGCCATTGTTCAAAACAGTAAAAGACGGCGATGTGCCCGTTGCTGCACAGGGAGAGGCAAAAAAGCAGTATGAAGTCGCGGCTCAGGAGGTTTTTTTGTGCCGCCACCGTGGTGGTTTTTGTGGGGCAGGAGTGGTGAAAGTGAAAAAACATAATGATGGAATACCGCTGTGGAGCCGGGTTTTGATGTTTGAATTTTTTCAGGGCGGCGGGGCGAAGACGAGTCCGGCCGCCGCGTTTGCCCAGAGCGAATGAACGTCAACACTTGCTGCGGCCCTTAACGGCGAAGGTAAATTTCGCCTGTGCCTTGGCGGTCAGCGGCCTCTGCCTTCGCTCCGCCGCCAGGGCAGTCTCAAGCGTAAAATGCCCTAATGGTAGAAACCGTTAAGGAAATTGTCGGCATAGCGGCGTACGGAATCTTCATCCACCATGAGCATGTCCATCTGTCGCGTCATGATGAGCAGACGGCCAAGCTGGTCAAGGCGCGGAAGCATTTCGGCCCTGGAATATTTTCTGAAGCGCGCCCGCACTCTGTCGCCCATGACGTCCACAGTAAATCCAAGTTCAGAAAGAATCAAGGCAATACATTTCACGCGCCGAACGCGCTGCTCGCTGCCCGCCGCCCCTCCCGCAAACTCAAAGCGGATATAGTTTTTGCTCAGGGTTTCTCCGCACCAGGTGTCCAAAATGGCATAATGATAGCCCACCCTTGAGGAGAAATTGAGATAGCGGTCAGACACAATGGCATAACTGCGGTCGCCGAAGCGCGCCCCTCCGCTTTCCTGATTGTCGCCCGCCACGCTCCGCCCCACGACGGAGAGAAAGCCGCGCATATTCACCGGCCTCGGCCCCTTGGCCTGCACATGGGGGTTGGTCATGCCCGCGAGAATTTGTTGAAACGGAACGCTCGTCACTTCCTCCGGCAGGGCTGAAGGAGCTTCGGGATTTTTCAGGCCGCCGCCCAGATCAATAACATAGAGATCCAGCGGCACAGGGCACACAAGGCGGCTTGCCGCGCCCGCGCTGCTGCCCGATAGATTATCTGAAATTTTAAACATTTCGGCATAGCTTTTCTCGTGGGCAAAGCGCATGACGTCGTGCAGGGAAAGGCAATTTTCCGGAGCGAAAAGACTTGACTGCGGATCGGTCAGGTGCAGGGGCATGATGTGCGGCGCTATGCGCCGCAGCAGAAAGAGCACCGGCTTGTCGATATTGTTGTTTTGGCGGCGGATGCTCAGAGCCAGAAGTTCCGGTATCTCTCCGTCAAAGATGCGTCCCGCGAAGGCGTCAACCGTGACGGTGCGCCCTGGGGCGAGAGCGCGGCAGACATCGGGAAGATTCATGAGTGTCGGCACGCCGAATTCCCGGCACAATGAAGCCATATGCCCGGTAAGGGAGCCGGTTTCAGCTATGATGGCCGAAGCGCGGCGTAGCGCCGTCATCACTCGCGGCGAGGAATGTTTGATGAGCATGACCCCGCCTTCGGGAAAGTGCGTCATGTCTTCATCTTGCCGCACAGGCGTTACCGGGCCGCAGCCGACGCCTCTGGCGGCCACGTCCGCTCCGGAAAACAGGGGGGCCAGGTCTCCAAGTTCCGGCACGGCAATATCCGACGCGGCGTCAATTCCCATGGGGCGGGTTTGGAGCAGAATAATTTCATCGTTGTCGTTCACAGCCCATTCCACATCTTGGGGAAACTGATAGTGCCGCTCCAAAGCAAGAGCCGTCTCCGCCAGGCGCGTCACCTGGGCTTGCGTCAATGAAGGAGCGTCTCGTAAGTCTTCGGGCACATGGACGGTGGTTGTGTGCTCCTCTCCGCTGTCGGCCAGAACCATCATTTCGGCCTTGTGGGCGATTCTCTCGTCGGCCGCGCGTTTGGTGGCCCGCGAAATCAGCCATACGTCGGGGTTGGACTTGCCGTCCACCACCATCTCCCCAAGACCCCAGAGGCTGTTGATGACCAGGTTGTTCGAGCGAAAATCCACAGGATGGCGGGAAAAGACCACTCCGGCGCTTTTGGCTTTTACCATTTCCAGGCAACACACGCCCATGCCCATGGCGTCCAGGGGATATCCGTGGAGGGCCCGATAAGCCAATGCCCGCTCTGAAAACAGGCTGGCGATGATTTTTTTGTAATCCCTGATCAGGGTGCCGCGGGTTACGCCGAGAATGGTGCGGTACTGCCCTGCAAAGGACTGCGCCCCATCTTCGGCAACCGCGCTGGAACGCAAGGCGGCGCGCGGGCCGGGTTCATTGCCGAAGATCTCGTCCCAGGCGCTGCAAAGGGCCTTCTCTATGTCGTTCGGCGTTTCTGCCTGTACAATGAGCGATTCTATGGCGGCAAAGGCGGTCTGAAGTGTTGACGGCGCCTCCGGGTCCACCGATCGCAGATGTTTGTGTATATTTTTGAAAAGGCCGGCCGGGCGCAGCAGCATCATGCTTCCCGCGTGGAGGGTGACGGCGAATCCCCGAGGTATACGCATGCCGAGGGTATTGCCGAGTTCGCCGAGATTGGCGCTTTTGCCGCCCACGCTGTGCGCCATGCCGGCGTCGATTTTATTGAGGGGGAGCGTCAGTTGCGTGACTTCCTCATCCGTATGCTGTTCCAGTTCGGCGCTGATGCGTTTGGCTATGGCTTTGACGGCAAGCTCAAGAGAAGCGTATGTTCCGCCGGAAATGTCATTGAGTTTTTCCGCCATGCGTTCGCATTGCAAAACGGCTCTTGCGGCTTCCTGGCGTATTTGGGTGACTTCAAGAACGCGTTCTCCGTGCTGTACCGACTCCAGTTCCGCCAGGGTGGCGGCCAGTCCGGCATTGGCCTCCAGCAATTCCTTAAATGAAGCGTAACGGCGGGCAAAAGCCGCCATAGCCTGTTCGCGGGGTACGCGCGGGGCGAATCCGAAGAATGTTTTCAGTGCGGTCAGGGCCTTCATGGATTTCACTTTCCGTGCGGTTTTAAGACCGGCGGGCATTTCCGCCGTTGTCTGTTGCGGAGTGAGGATAGCACAATCCGGCCGGATAAGGCCATACTTAATTTGAGCGGTTTGAAGCGGGGGTCAGGCCGCTACGGAACGGGGTGGGCGTATCTGAATTTGCGCTTCTTTGCGGGCCGGGACATAGCGTAGGGCCGGTCCGCGCCCTTCTTTGCTCAAGATGCCAACGCTCACAAAGGCCTGTAAATCATACAGAGCCGTGCGTGCGGAGATATTTTCTCCGCTCAAGGCCTGATATTCATGGCGGCTGACGCCGCCCTGGGCCACAATATGCGGAAGAAGACGGCGCTGGCGGGGGTTGAGCTTGCCTTCCGGCACGGCGTTAAGAGAAGATATTTCATCCGGCCCTCCGGCCGCCGTACTTTCCGGAAATTCCCGCTCCGGCCTCTGTTCGGCGGGCTTCCCCGTTTGCGGTATGCTTTGCGGATGTTTGAGAGGTACGCTGAGTTCCGAGCCGATGCGGATATCCTCGGCAAGGAGTATTCCTCCCTCGCAAAAGGTCAGGGCGTTGGTCACGCAGTTTTTCAACTCCCGCACATTACCCGGCCAGTTGTATTCCATTAGCTTCACCAAAGCGCCCCGGCTGACTTTGGGCATGCTTTTCGGCATGCCTGGCCCGCCGTTGTGCACGATCTCGGAGAGAAAATGCACCAGAAGCATGGGGATGTCTTCCTTCCGCTGGTTCAGGGGCGGAGTGTGTATGGTTATGATGGCCAGACGGTAGTAAAGGTCTTCCCGGAATCTGCCCACCATGGCCTCGTCTCCTATCTTGGCGTTGGTGGCGGCAATGATGCGCGTATTGAAAGACACGTCATAATCCGCGCCCAGGGGGCGTATGCGCCTTGTCGAGAGAGCGCGTAAAAGCGCCTGTTGCACCTTGGGCGCGGCGTTGCCCACTTCGTCCAGCATGAGAGTGCCGCCGTCCGCGGCCAGGAAAGCGCCCTTGCGCGCGGCCTTGGCTTCGGTGAAAGCGCCTTTCACATGGCCGAAAAGCGTGTCCATCAGCAGCCCTTCATCCAGCGCGCCGCAGTTGATGGTGATGAAAGGGCCGTGGGCGCGCGGGCTCAAGCGATGAATGTACTCGGAGACAAGCTCTTTGCCGGTTCCCGTTTCGCCCGCAATCAGCACATCGGCTGCGGACGGCGCCGCCTTGCGCATCTGCATCTGCAAATGGCGCATAGAGGGTGAATTGCCAACAAGCCCGTGAGACGGCACATCTTCAGGATCAGGGAGGTTGTCGGCCGGTTCGCGCAGGGAGTTGGCTGTGGTTTGGGCCTGCCTGAAGAGATTGTGCTCCACCGCTCCCCGCAGCCGTTCCAGAAGGACATTGGCCGCATTTTTGATTTTTTCAAGTTCCTGGGGCATGGGAGGCATGGTGAGGGGGTCAAGGCTTTCCTGTTGGTTGCGCGATTCCAGTTCCTTGGCCAGAATATGCAACTGGCGGTTCGCTGTCCCGGCAAGGAGCCACAGCCCGCCTCCCAGGAGGGCCAGGGCGATGAAAAAACAACAGGCGTGGATGCCGATAATCTGTGTGCCTGCGTGCATGAGCGTGAAACTGGAATCCAGCACCGCGACCCCGCCTATGACCGATTTGCTGTTTTCGTTTTCCGTCGGGAGATTCACCGGCACATAACTCACGCCGTCAAGGCGCATCTGGCCGTCGCCCCACAGATAGCCGGACTCCGGCATCGTAAAGCGCCCTGACCGCCCGTTTTGCACATCCAGTACCATATTCCAGTAATTCAGATATTCCGGGCCGGGCCGAAAGGCCTGGCCGAAGCCGGGGCGGCCGAAATCCCCGCGAAATCCGCCACGCACGGCATCAGTCCGCAAGGGCTTATCCTGCTCGTCCGCCGGGTCTCCTTCCGACTGAAAAAGCATCCATCCGTCCTTGTCGAAAAAGAGGCTGCGTATCGGACTGCCGGGGGCATTGCCCTCGCTGTCGGTTCCGGCCGAGGAAAATGTGGACAGCGCGGTACGTAGGGCCGACAGATCCAGCGAGAGAATCAGCACCCCCTGGAAATGGCCTTCAGCGTCATGCACGGCTGTTGAAAAACGCAGTACCTGAAATGTGACGCTCTGAAGGGAATCGCTGACCGGCAGCAGCGTATAGCTGACTTCCACGGGTTGCGCCACGTTGACTCGCCCCGGGAACTGGTTTGCGCCGATATTGTGAAACGGCCCGTACACGGTGTTCAGGGCGACCTCGGGCGGAACAACGATGATTTCGCCCCCGCAATTCAGAAAAAGATATTTGCTCTCAGCCGTAAGCCCTATGAACGCCACTTCACGATATTGCGCTTTTTCAAGTCTTCCCCGGTATTTCAGGCGGCGGGCCATGGTAGCCTGGTCAAGTTCTCCCGATGCCAGCAGCAGGAGATGATTGCGCGCTTCTGCGAGAATTTGCGTTAATGTCTGGCTTATGGCATGGGACTGGAATTGCGCGTTGCGGGCGACGATGTGATTGACGGAGGATTCCAGAACGCGCCAACTGAAGAAAAAAAATACCAGAAGGGCCAGGGCGAGAAGAGGCAGGCAAAGGATAAGTATTCGGCCGCGAAGGCTGCGTTGCACCAGGAATGAAGCCGTCGTCAATGAATTTCCGCTGAGGAATGGCCCGAAAAACCTCATGCTGTGCCCCCTCTGTACTGCGCAATGCCCGCAATGGCGATAGTATTTTTACGCAAAATTTACGGTCAGCATACCTTGTTTCCCGCAAACGCGCAAGCCCTGAATGAAAATGACAAGCGGAACACATAAAATACATGAATATATCGGCGACGGCACGGCATTTGCTAGTATATACGGCAATTTTAAGGTGGCGACGTCGGATGCCGCGCGCATGGGGCAAGCGGAGCTGAACGGCACTACAAAAAATTTGTGGAGGAAACCATGAAAAAATTGCGCAGAGTATGGGCTTTTGTTTTCTGCTGCGCGCTGTCGCTGATTTTATTGGCGCCATCTCTGGCCGCGGCGGCCGGAGGAGGGGCCAAGCCTATCGCCATTGTGGCCGACACGCGTTTCATTGAAAACGACCTGCTGCATTGGTGGGCGCAGATGTATAACGAAAGCCACCTGACCTTCGCCCTGATGACCATGATCATCATCCCTCTTCTGGGTTGCGTTCTTGGTTTCGTGGCCGACTTCTTCATGAAGATGACCGGCATTAACCTTGAACACCGCGAACTGGCGGAAAAATAACCCGGAAGGAGGTAAATTATGGACTGGCTTTATTTAATGATGCCCATCGCCGGCGTGAATATCTTCTGGCCGGGGCTGGTTATTCTTGGCTTGGGCGTTGGTATTATCGGCGGATTTTTCGGGTTGGGCGGCGCGTGGATGGTGACGCCCGGTCTGAATATTCTCGGTTTTCCCATGGCCTTCGCCATTGGCACGGACGTGGCGCAGATGGCGGGCAAATCGCTTATTTCCACCATGCGGCACGGCAGGTTTGGTAATGTCGATTACCTGCTCGGCATTACCATGCTCGTCGGTACGGTCGTCGGCGTGGAAATCGGCGCGCAGATGGTCATGTGGCTGGAGCGCATCGGCCGGGTAGATCAGGTGGTGCGCTGGATTTACGTGGTATTGCTGGCCTGCATCGCCTGGATCGTCTTCGCCGACGTGGCCAAACGCAAAGCGAAGGAGCGTGAGGCTCTACAGGCGGGCAAGGAAGTGAGCAACCTGGAATCCGGCCTTGACTGGGGCGCCAAACTTCAGGCCATTCGTATTCCTCCCATGGTGCATTTCAAGCAGGCCGGCGTGTATTGCTCCATGTGGCTGCCCGTCTGCGTGGCCGTTTTCACCGGCTGGCTGGCCGGCATCCTGGGCATCGGCGGCGGCCTCATCCGTATGCCCGCACTGGTGTACCTCATCGGCTGCCCGACCCACCTCGCTGTGGGCACGGACCTTTTTGAAGTGGCCATTTCCGGCCTCTATGCCACGGCCAGCTTTACCTACAAAGGCCGCACCGAGCTTCTCGCGGCCGTTATTATGCTGTGCGGCGCGGCCATCGGCGCACAGATAGGCGTTGTGGCCACAAAGTATGTCAAGGGCTACGGCATCCGCATCGTTTTCGGCCTGGCCGTCATCGGTTGTCTTGTCTCTGTGCTGCTCCGGCAACTGGCCTCAATATTCCCGGATGCGCGCGTTATTCTGAATAACCTGGCCGCCGCCGACGTGTTGGGCTTTGTGAGCGCCATTTCCATCTATATCACGGTCAAAATGGTCTCGGGCGCCAAGGCTGAAATCGCGGCTAAAAAGCAGGCCGCAGGCAACTAAAGAGGAGGGAAGCCATGAAAATTCGCATACTGATAACAGCGTTGGTGGCCCTCTCCCTGGCTCTTGCCGCCTGCGACTATGACGGGGCCGTGGATCAGGGGCGCGCCGTCGCCTATGAGATCAACAAAAATGTAACGCTTGTGCTGGACACGAGCAAAGTCCGCAACAAACCTGTCTATAACGGCAAAACGGTCACCTACAAACTGCCCGTCGAAGCCATAGACATGGGGCCTGAACCGGTGTTCGGCGGGCTGCTGGCGGTGAATCCGGACAAGAAAACCGTGAGCGTTTATGACGCCCCGTCCATGTCCGCCAAGGAACTGCCCGTGGAATTCACCGATGTTCAGAAGGATATCGGCGCCAGACATCCCCTGGTCGTTGACAAGAAATTCCCCGTCATTGACAAGGAAAAGCAGACTGTCACCGTTTATGTGCCGTCGCTCAGATCCCTTGCGACCTTCAATCCCGGCGCGGCCATAGCCATGCCGGACTCCACCTGGAAATTCGGCGATGAAGTGCGTGTGGCTTACAAAAATACCGATAAAGCCCAGAGCCTTCGTTTGATGAACGTGTCGAAAACAAACATTTTCAACCGCTAATGCAATGCGGCCGGGGTCGGCAAACGGCCCCGGCCGCCCGATGGGACGCGGCGAATGAACAGCTACAAACAATCCTTTTATATTGGGCTTATCCGCATTATCGCCAACGTGTTTATGCTGGGAGCTGTTTTTGTCGGCATGTACATGGCCTTTCGCGGCTCGTTGCCCGCCGAGGCGGAATTTTGCATCTGGTTTTTCGGCATAACCGTGCCGGTATGGGCATGCGCCATTTTTCTTACGCGCTTCATCAGAAGGCGTTTCCCCGCCGAGGAGGAAAGCCTCGTGGATCTGCCCGGCCGCGGCCCCTGCCTGGTACGCTGGCATGTGACAGAGCCTTCCCGCGTTCTGGTGTTGCGCTGAGAGCGGGGCTTGTGGCCCAAGCCCGTACCATGCTATAGTACGGCATGGTCGCCGCAAACCGCACTCTTCTCGAAACATCCGGCTCCGTCCTGCGCGGGCGTTTGCACTTCTGCGGGCGTATAAGTGCTGTTTTTATCGCGGCGGCGCTTTTTTGCCTGGCGGATGGCCTGTATGCCGTAATTCGTATGGGTTCTGACGTCCTGGAACTTCTGCCCGGCCAAACACTCATGGTTTCAGGTCCGTCGCCCCTGAAAAATCCGCAAGATGGCGATATTACGGCGCAGTTCTCCCCTTCGGACGACGGCTTGTTTTTTGCCACGGAAGCGTATTTCGCCAGCTACTGGCTCGGCAGCGCCATGTGGCGCGGCGCCGTGCGGGCCGATATCGCCGTGCGGCCCGGAAACCGCGAACTGACAATACGCTTTCGGGGAATACCGGCCAGGGGCGCGCAAAAATTTACTGTTGTCGTCTGGGAAAACGAGGAGGCTCAGCGGGCCGGAGATCCATCAATAATACGGCGAAACACTGGAGTCGGCCCGGAGTGGCCGGGCCTTGCCTGCGGCGTCGGGGGCCTGCTGCTCGGCGCGCTCACGTTTCTGTGGGGCAGGCGATACATCGGGGTATTGTCCGGGATTGGCTGTTCCGAAATTTTTCGCGTCGCCGTCGCCGGAGAGGAGTGCCGCATTTTCTGCCTTGCCAACGGGCTGCCTGTTCCCAGGGAAGGAAGCGCCTGCCGGGTCTTTACCCCTGCCGGCCAGGAGCTTGAGGGGGCTGTGATGCAAAAGGCGGCCAAGGGCATACTGGAATTCAGCATTCCGAAAAGTGTTCCGGTCAGTCGCGGCTGCCTGGTGGAATTGCGCCGGCGGCTGAAATAATCGCGGAGACTCAAACCGCCTGGGAGGATGTCATGTCACATTGCCTGGAATGGAGCAAAGCCTATGCGCACCGCTTGCCGAAAAACGCGGGAGAGCCTTTTTTTTCCCGCCAAAAAGATATTTCGGAACGCCTGGCAAGGGAGCTTGCCGCCGGGGAGCTGCCTTTTCTGAATATGCCCTACAGGGAAAAGCTTCGCGAGGCTCTGCCCCCGCTCCTGCCGCGCATAAAACCCTTCAGGCATATGCTTGTGCTGGGCATCGGCGGTTCCGCCCTCGGCGCGCGGGCCATACAGCGGGCCTTTGCGCCGGGGCAGGACGAACCCAATCACGCCGGGCCGTGGCTGTGGATTGCCGACAATGTCTGCGCCCGGGCTTTTGAGGCGCTGCTGCGCAAGCTTCAGCCGGCGGAAACAGTTGTTGTGTGCATCAGCAAGTCTGGCGGCACCATTGAAACCCTGGCCCAGTATTTTCTGGTCAAGGAGTGGCTGCTGGCCGCCATTGGCGAGCGCTGGAAAGAGCATATGATTGTTGTCACCGACAGGACAAAGGGCTACCTGCGCGAGGAGGCGTTGCGCCACGGTTTCCATTCCATGGAAGTGCCGGATTTTTTGGGCGGGCGTTATTCAGCGCTCTCCGCTGTGGGCCTTTTGCCGGCCGCGTTTTTGGGAATTGACTGGCAGGCTCTGCTGGACGGCGCGTATGAGGTGGCGCATTCGCTGGCGCAAAACCCGGCCCGCCTCGGCGTTCATCCTTCCTTTGCCCTTGCCTGCTGGGCAAAAGCCCTGGAAGAACACCAATATTCGCAACTTATTTTTTTCTGCTACATTCCTTCATGGGCCGCTTACGGTCTTTGGTTCGCCCAACTCTGGGCGGAAAGCCTCGGCAAAAACGGCAAGGGAATCATGCCCGTGCCGGCGGTGGGCGTGACGGATCAGCATTCTGTCAATCAGATGTTTCTGGATGGCCCGCGCGACAAGGGCTGCCTTTTTCTGACAAGCCGCGCGCGTCCGCAATGCGGCGGCTTCAGCGGCAATCTGCCGGAGCAATGGTCCTGGCTTGCGGGCAAGCCTTTCAGCGCCCTGCTGGAGGCTGAAGCCCTGGGCACGCGCATGGCCCTTGCGGCCAACGGCGTACCCCTTGTTCATCTGGACATGGAAGATGACGGCCCGAGGGCCGCCGGCGCGCTCATGATGCTGTTGGAGGTCGCCACGGTGTTTACCGGCTGGCTTATGGACATTAATCCCCTAGATCAGCCGGCGGTGGAAATGGGCAAGCGTCTTGCCAATGCCCGCCTCGGCGCAAAGGGCTATGCCGGAGAAGAGGCCGCCCTTGCCGCTTTTTTGGCGGAACAGCGGCGGGAGCAGGCATTTTAGGCCATGTCCGCCGAGGTAGTGGCGCGGATACCCGATCCGGAACAGGCCGAAGCCGGAGACAATCAGAGCGCGTCCGGCGATGGCAGGGATTTGCTCCTCAGTTATGCCGGAACGCTGTCTTGGCTTTCTCTGCTGCTCATTTTCGCGACAACGCTGATTCTGTCTTTTTTTATTTCCAATTCGGCACGGGAAACGCTGCTGACGCGACAGGAGAACTTTGCCCGCTCCCTGGCGGCAAATTTGAACCATCAGATGTTTCGCCGTTTTTTTCTGCCCACGGTTTTCGCGCGCGGGCACATAGCCCTGCGCGACAATGAGCAGTATGAACGGTTGGACAAAGTCGTGCAATCCGTCATTCAGGGCCTTCCGGTTCAGCGTCTGCGTATCTATGATTTTTCTCATCGCGTGGCCTATTCCACCGAACGGGAGGAATTGGGCAGGGTAGGAATTGCCCCGGAAGGTATCGACGAAGTATTGGAAGGCGATACCCCCAAGCCTGAAATTATCGGAAGTATTCCGGGCTGGCAGGCCCCTTTCCGGCTGCCTCTGAGCCAGGGTTCCTTTGTGCTGCGTGTGCTCTATCCCTTGCGTGGAGATTTGGAGGGCCAGCAGACATCCGTCATGGGCGTACTGGAACTGACCCAGAATATTACCGGCGATTATGAAGAAGTGGTGGCTTTCCAATGGATTATCATGGCGATGTGCCTGATTTCCTCCATTGTTCTGTTTGCGCTTATGCTGCTGTTGATACGCAGGGCTGAAAGGGTATTGGCTCAGCGTATGGAAAAAAACCGCATGCTGGAAAAAGAGATGCACAGCAACGAGCGTCTGGTGGGAATGGGCAGGGTTGTGGCCAGTATTGCCCATGAAATACGCAATCCTTTGGGGATTATACGCTCCAGTGCGGAATTGCTGCACAATCGCACGGACAAAGCCGACGCCGGCACACAGCGCATCCTGGAAGCCATTTACGACGAATCCTTGCGTCTTTCCCGTACGGTCAACGATTTTCTCGACTACGCCAGGCCGCGGCGGCCCAAGCAGGATGTGACGGATGTAAATCTGGTTCTGGACCGGCTGCTGGCCTTTCTTGAGGGGGAAATGAGCCGCCGCGGCGTGAACATTGAGCGCGACACGTCGCCGGAGCTTTTTGTACGTGGCGACCAGGAGCTTTTGTACAGGGCTTTTTACAATATTCTCGTCAACGGCCAGCAGGCCATGGAGGGGCCGGGGACACTGGGCATTTCGGGACGCTTGCGCGAACAGGATCGCGTATGTCTGGAATTTCAGGACTCCGGGCCAGGCTTTGACCCACAGACACTGCCGCATCTCCTTGACCCTTTTTTTACCACCAAGGATGGGGGCACCGGCTTGGGTTTGCCCATTGTGCAGTCCATCATCGTCAGTCACGGCGGGCAGATCGAGCTGAGCAACGGAGAGCGGGGTGGGGCCTTGGTGCGGGTTTTGCTTCCTGCCGCGTGAGGTTTGCCAAATTTCAATGCAAACCACAAAATCCTTTGATTTGAAGTTGGAATACCAACGGCCGCATTGGGCGGTAAATTTCAATACGCAGTAATCCGGATCGGTTTTTCCGCTCCGAAGGTTACGGCATGTATGTCCGCGTATTCATCGCGCCCATGCGGCAGAGGATTTCATAGGGAATCGTTCCCAGTTTATCCGCCGTCTCCTGGGCGGTAATGGGCATTGTCCCAACCCCGGCGGGGCCGCCGAGCAGCCAGGCCGTGTCCGGGGGGCGCGTTTGCGGCAGGCCGCTTACGTCCGCCATGAACATGCCCATGCACACCCGGCCCACCTGCGGAACGCGGCGGCCGTGGACGAGAATCTCCATTTTGCCGGAAAGGGCGCGGGCAACGCCGGTGGCGTATCCCGCCGCGACGACGGCCAGCGTCATGTCGGACGGCGCGGTGAACATGCGTCCGTAAGAAACGCTTTGTCCGGCCCGCAGACGGCGCACGGCCACGATTGGCGCGCTGACGCCCATGACCCATTCCAGCCCGAGTCCTGCTGACTCCTTCGGCCCGCCGGCAAAGGGGTTGCCGCCGTATAGGGCGATGCCGGGCCGGCTCAGGTCAAAACGACTTCCCGGCAGGCCCAGCAAACCGGCGGAATTGGCGAGAGAGCTTTTCATATTCGGCCAGACTGTTCGCAGCCCCTCGCAGATTGCCGAAAAAGCGCGTATCTGGCTTTGAGAATAAGCGTCCTCCTCCGGCATGTCGGCACACGCCAGATGGGAAAGGGCCAGCACAGGCTCAAGGCCGGGATGGGCGCGCAGGTATTCCGCCAGGCCGGGGATGTCCTCCTGCCCGAAGCCGAGGCGGTTCATGCCCGTTTCGCACTTGATTCCCACGCGCAGGGGTCTGTCGTGGCGGGAGCAGGCCAGGGCTTTTTTAAGGTCTTCGCTGTCCGCCAAAAGAGGCAGCAGGGAATGGGCGGCCGAGGCGCGCCAGTCCTCCAGGGTCATGCCGCCCAAAAGCGGGATGATGTCCTGCTTGAGGCCTGCCTGCCGCAGGGTTGCGCCCTCGCTGGACGTACCCACGGCGAAGCGGAGGGCGCCGGCCTTGGCGAGGGCGCGCGCCGTCGGCAGGAGGCCGTGCCCGTAAGCGTCGTTCTTGATAACCGGCATAAGGGTTGCGGGTTCGCCCAGGCGGGCGAAATTGCGTTGCAACGCGGCAAGGTCAATGTGGCACCGGGACGGCGCAAACGTGATTTCGCTCATAACGGGTGTTTGCGGGGTTCGTGATATGTTGCGCGATGGCCCTGAAAGATATAAAGAAATTCCTTTGTCTTGTCATGCAGTATTTGTCGGGGGTATTGGCTCACTTTGGTTCAGGCAAGGAAGGCGAGTTCCGGGCGGAGCGAAGTGTATCAAGGCATACATGAGCTTCGCACAGGGCGAGCCTGAGGCAGTATCAAGCAAAGTGAGCCAATACCTTGTCGGGAGTAAAAATGTTTTCCCCCGTTTTTACCCTTGAGTATACGGACGGCGCGGCTCGCGCCGGCCTGCTGCGTACCGCCCGCGGCGTCATTGAAACGCCTGTTTTTATGCCCGTGGGAACAGTGGGCTCCGTCAAAGCCCTTGCTCCAGACGATCTGGCCGCCATCGGCGCGCCTGTGATCCTGGGCAATACGTATCACCTCTACTTGCGTCCGGGCGATGAGCTTGTGGCCCGCCGGGGCGGTCTGCACCGCTTTGCCGCCTGGCCCGGCGCCATATTGACGGACAGCGGGGGCTTTCAGGTTTTCAGCCTCAATTCCTTGCGTAAAATCCGGGAAGAGGGCGTGGAATTCCGCTCGCATCTTGACGGCTCCCGCCATCTGTTTACGCCTGAAAAAGTGGTGGCCATACAGCGCAATCTCCACTCCGACATCATGATGGTGCTGGATGAATGCGTCCCCTATGGCGCGGATTACGCCTATACCGAAAAATCCCTCGCTCTCACCACGCGCTGGGCGGAACGCGCCAGGGCCGCCTATCCTTCCGGCGCGGGAGAAAGCCTGCTTTTCGGCATTGTGCAGGGCGGTTTTTTCAAGGATTTGCGCTGCCGCTCCGTGCGGGAAATCAGTTCCTTCGATTTTGACGGTTTTGCCGTGGGTGGCCTTTCCGTCGGAGAAAGCAAGGCGGAGATGCACGGGATGCTCCGCCACACGGCGCCGCTGTTGCCGGAGCGCAAGCCGCGCTATCTGATGGGCGTGGGTACGCCATTGGACATCGCGCACGGCGTGCTGGCCGGTATGGACATGTTCGACTGCGTGCTGCCCACGCGCAACGCGCGCAACGGCACACTGTACACCTCGCTGGGCAAGGTGAACATCAAACGCCGGGAATACGCCGAAGACGACGGGCCATTGGATCCGGTTTGTCCCTGCTATGCCTGCCGCACCTTTTCCCGCGCGTATCTGAGACATCTTTTCGTAAGCGGGGAACTCCTGGCCTTTCGTCTCAACTCTCTGCACAATCTGACCTATTATCTGGGCCTTGCGCGTGAGGCCAGGAGGGCCGTCATTGAAGGGCGCACAGCGGCCTTTGCGGCTCATATTGAAAGTCTGTATCCGGATGAAGCGGCCCGGATGCGGATTGCCGCGGATTGCCGGAGTGGATGAGTACCGCGGCTGAAGGCCGTGAAGAGCGCCGGCGCGGGGCGTTCTCTATGCGTTTCCTTGGGCTGTCCGGGCCGGATTTTCTCTGCGGCGCAGAAACAGGAAAACAAGAAGCGATCCCGCAAGTTTGCTTGCCGTCATGGTAAGAAAGGAGAGCGGAGCGGCGAGGCCAATGAGCCAGAGAAAGACCAGGCTGTCCAGAGGGGCGGCGATGAAGCCCGAAAGCAGAATGCGACTGGAGAGAGGCTTGCGGGTCAGGGTAAAGAGCGTCCAGTCGGCCAGTTCGCTGACGGCGAAAGCGGCGGCGCTGGCCAAGGCGAGTTCAGGGCTTGCCATTTTCCAACTGATGGCGCAGCCGGCCAGCATGCCCCAGAGAATGCGATGCCCCACGCGGCGCTGGGCAAAATCCCGCACGACAAAAATAAAACCCACGATGAGAGAGAGCGGCGCCCAGGCCTCTCCGTTGGGCAGCGGCACCGCCGGAGTCACGGAAAAGGCCCAGTTTACGCCCACAATAAGCAGAATATAGGTGACAAGGGAAAACATGGCGGCAGGATATGCCTCCCCGGCTTTGAGGTCAAGGAAGCTGCGCCCTGTTTTGCTTTTGCCGCTTCAGGCCGGATAGGCAACGGCAATGTCAAGATAAACATAGCGCTCCGCCAGTTTTTGCGCCGGCAGATTCAGCGCGATGTGACGCAACTCCGCCGGGCTGAAGCCGGAGAGCCATGCCGCGGCCTCGTGCCCGATGCCGATTGTGTCCGCAAGCGGAGCAAAAACGGCTGCCGGGCAGGTTTTATAGAGGTACAGGCCGCCGTTGGCAAGTACCAGCGGAAAAAGTTCGCAGGCGACAGGGCGTTTGCTCCGTGTGAGGCGGCAGCCCCTGTGGCCGCAAGCTTTACAGCCCCTGTCGTCAAGGCAGGCCACATCGCCGGCGAGCAGATGGAAATCCTCGTCCAGCCCGGGGCGCATCTGGCTTGGCAAGATCGCCATGGGAAAGGGTTCGGGATTGTCCTGTGGGCCGCAGCAGTATCGGCAGTCGCGGCAATAACCGTTCCGCAACCGGCCGTCGCGCCACAAGACCGTCCTGCGCCGCGGAAAACGCTTCCTCCAGAGTTGCAGATACCAATGAAAATCCCGTTGCATGCCGTCCCATTACGTACGTTTCACGGCGCTGTCAACGAGGCGTGTAAGGTGACGCCGCGCCGCGCATGAAGCAAGGCGGCTATTACATATCCACGCATGTTTGCGTATAATATACATATCTAGAATGTGTTCACACAATTGCATCAATGAGCATAGCGAAGTATATAAAGCCGCTGAAGATGACATCCAGCTTGTCATACCTTGTAAATAGTCGCCCCTTAAAAACATTTCAATTC
>JAITGC010000087.1 GCA_031280915.1 Desulfovibrio sp.
CCCAGACCCGATCTGAGACATCATGCCGACGGTGTGCTGGCTGCATGTTTCCTCCTGTTTTGTAAGGAGGATACCACAAAACTACGCCAAACAAAAGTCTATTGACGACACTATCTAAGCCGTCCTGACCTGCCTCCTTTAAAAATATCCCTGCGCCCCAAGAGAAAATAGATATATCTGTGGTTTTCATAATCGAATTTTGAGGTTGCCAATAACCTGTACATGACAAAAAACGGTGCCGTCGCATCCTCCTCGGAACGGCAGACAACAAAATCATATACGCCTTCTTCAACAAGACGGCGTTGCTCTTTGAGCATCTCCGGCGCATTCAGGTTCAGGCGACAAAAATACTTGGTGTTTGGAACAATTCCGGCCGCCGTATAAAAGCCCCCGTCCAAAAAATCATAGTTCAAAAGAGTCGCTTTGGGAATTTGATTGATAATTTCGGCAAAGCGATATTGAGGCAGACGGTTTTTGGGTACACAGAGCAGATACGTATTCTGACTCAGCAAAAACGAAAATACGACACAGGCAAAAACAATCCCGGTCAGTTTTTTCCATATCGGCATTGAATTCTTCAGCAAACCTTCCACATTCAGAGCCAGCGCAAGCAAGCCGAGCGCCGCGCCAAGGCCGAAAATTTTTTGCAATGTTCTGAATGTCATGCTGTGCATCATGTTAGACAAATTGATTTCAAATATGTAGTGTGCAACAGAAAACACAATGGCAATAAATAATGCTTGATATACCGTGTGTATTGGATACGCGTTCAGTTTTTCCCGCAAGCGTATAATGCATGGACTTGCCGCATACAACAATAATGGGATGATGGGGAGAAAATAATATGATTGATAAAATTTACCGCCTATCCCTTGTCCAAACAATGTAAAAATAATGCTCATCGCATAATGAAATTTTTCAAATGAGGAAAGCCTGCTTTCAGAAGAAAAAAACGAATATAGACAGCCAAGCGACAGCACACATGGCATAAAATCATTATACCATGAACATCTCGCAAAAAACAACAAAGGGTTGTATAATGGAGCAAGTGCGCTTGAAATTTCTGCGTAGCGAAATATATTATCGTAAAAATACACACTCAACACGCTGTCAAATGCGTCATTAGATATAAAATATGCCGCAAAAGGAATCGTTGCTACAAAAATTCCAAATAAAAATAAAGATACGCCGTATATAAAATCTTTTATAAATTTTTTATGAATGTAATAAGCCAATAAAGTCAGCATCAATCCAATATAAAATCCAAGCATTGTAAATTTTATCCATAGAACACACCCAGCCAATATTCCATTGATAAAGAAAACAGAACGCGGCAGACCCCCCCCCCCCGAACGAAAGTACATTGAAATTTTATATACTCCATAGGCTATGAACGGCAGACAAAGTTCTTCAGCACTGTCTCCATGTTGAAAGCTGAATGATGTATAGGTAACTATTGCCGAAAATAACAGAAGAGCATGCGCTATTCTCTTATACATATACAACAAAAAAATTTTACATGTAAAATACAGATATGATGCTGCAGCAATAATTTCTATAATATATACTCCAAAAAAACCACGCTCCGAGATTATCGAAGAAATCCCATGTATAAAATAAATCAGCGGACCTTTTTGCTCAATAATATCCTTATAGAGCACGGCACCATTTATTATTGATTTTCCAACGGAAAAATAACAATTGGCATCTTCCCAGTCATTCATCGGATATAAAAAAGACGATTTTGAGCATATCGTCACAACAAAAAAAGCCGTCAGAAATGACAGCCGGAGGATTTTCATATTTGGGCGGAGAATGCTCACTGCTGTTCCGGCGTTTTTTCAGGGCGTTCCACAAGCTGTATTTGCAGAAGTTCCACCGGTGTGTCCGGCGTCAACTTGACCCCACCCGCTATGCGGGTGGTTTTGATTTTCGGACGCTACGCGCCCTCAACGGGCTAAAGCCATAGTAGAATACGAGGGAGCGATTGCGCCGCCCCCTCGTATTATGTATTGAAAACTCCCAGGCGGCTCCAGCGTGCGAAGCACTCGCACAGTATTTTAGCTTTTAGCATCCAAGAAACTCCGCGGTCAATGCCTTCCGCATTGAATCAATCTGGGGCAGGTCGATGCCTTTGAGTCGCGCTCCGAACATCCTCCTAAAATCTGTCAAAAAACAACAAAAATTGCCATCCTTTTACGCAGTATCCAGGCGTAAATCGCACAAAAACAGGCTGCACGAATATGATGCAGCCTGCTGTACTTTTCTGGCGCGCCCAGAGGGAATCGAACCCCCGGCCAAGAGCTTAGAAGGCTCCTGCTCTGTCCATCTGAGCTATGGGCGCGAAGATATTTTTGATATTTTTGCCTAATGAGTGACCTTCTTGAGAGCGTTGACAAAGGCACTTTGACAGCGCTCCGCCGCGAGGCCCCGAAGCGGGCGCGCCTTTACAAAACCCGGCTTTGCGGGGTTTGTCATCAATCTGAAAAGCCCATATTACTATGGGCTTTTTCAAATTTGGCTCCCCGAGACGGACTTGAACCGCCAACCTAGTGGTTAACAGCCACCCGCTCTGCCGATTGAGCTATCGGGGAACATGCGATGAGCAGACGTCTTATTACGCAACTGCGGGGATGAGGTCAAGCAAAAAATATCCGGCGGACAAAAATGTCACGTCATACGCCCCGCGCCACACCGGAGAATACCCCAATCTGAAGTTTGCCGGCAGCACGGTCATTTGCCTTCCAGCAAGGAAAAGGCTGCCCGGCGCGAAATGACGGCAAACCTGACGGCTACCCCGCATCGCGGTACATAAGCTTCGCCAGGCGCCCGGCGTGACGCTCGGCCTCGCTGTAAACGCAGCCACAGTAACTCTGGCGGTAAAGGCCCAATTCCCTGGAACGCTCGATTCCCGCCTGCCACTCTTCGCGGAAATCACGGTACAGAAAAACGGGGCCGCCCGGATTTTTCCACGTAAGACGCAGACCGGCGGTCGCAATGACTTTGTGCGGCTGATGGCGGGAATACAGAAGGGAACTGCTGAAAAAGGGCATGCCCAGTTCCCCGGCCTTGACAAAGGCGGCGTTTATACGGTTTTCACAACAAAAGGCACAACGCGCCGGTTTGGCGTCCCGCCCGGCGGCCTTCCGCAACCAGACCGCGATGTCCCACTCTTCATCGGCACACAAAAGTTCCACATTCAATTCGGCACAGGCCTGTTGCGCCGCTTCCCGGCGGCGCAAATATTCCGTAAGCGGCTGGATGTTGGGATTCATGAACCAGGCCGTCACCAAGAAACCCTCTTCCCGGCAACGAAGTATGGGCATAACGGCGCACGGTCCGCAACAGACATGCAAAAGCAGCCGCGCGCCTTCCTGAGGCGGCGTGCGCGTCAGAGCCTCACCGTTATCTCGAGGCATTTTCCGTATTCCTGCTCCATCTCCCGCAGGCTGTCCCGTTTGTGATTGAGCAGATACAGGGCGACATCCTGGCTTGTTTCAAAACGGCAATTGCCGCTGCTTTCCGCCTGTAAAAGACGACGCAGGTCGCGCAGGGCCTGAAGCGCCTGCCACTCCAGATTACGTCTCTGGCCTGTGCCGCCGCAAGCGGGGCAGGGCTCCATAGTAATGGACAGGGCTGATGACCCCGTGCGCTGACGCACCAACTCCAACAGGCCAAAGGAACTCATGCGCCCCACATCATGCCGGGCGCGATCATTTTTCATGGCCTGGCTCAGGGTTTTCTCCACTTCCTGAGTATGCTTTTTCTCCCGCATCTCAATAAAATCAATTACCACCTGCCCGCCGACATCCCTGAGTTTGAGTTGTCGGGCCACGATTTCCGCGGCTTCAAGGTTGGTCTTGTAGGCCATGGCTTCAAAATTGGCCTTGCCGGAAATTTTGCCGGAATTGACATCCACAGCCATCAGGGCTTCCGTCTGGTCAAAAACCAGCCTCCCGCCCGACGGCAACACGACCTCGCGCGAATATATCTGATCAAGCTGACGCCGCAGATTGAAACGCTCCCACAGCGGCTGGCGAGCATCCGTATGAAGACGAATCAAATTTTTTTTACGCGGGAAAAGCAGGTTTGCGGTTTCCCGCACACGCCCGGCAATGTCTTCATTGTCAACCCAGACCTCGGTCACGTCGTCCGTCAGGTAATCCCGCACGGCCCGCTCGGAAAGACCCGGCTCCTCATAGACAAGGTCGGGCGAGGAAACTTCCGTACCTTTTTTGCGGATATCGCGCCACACGCGCTTGAGATATTGCAAATCGCTCTTCAGCGTTGTTTTGGTGGCCCCCGCGCTCACAGTGCGCACAATCACCCCAAGGCCAGGGCCGGGGTCAATGTCGCCCATAAGCTCACGCAAACGTCCGCGTTCCTCCCCGTCTTCCACCTTGCGGGAAACCCCGGTTTGCTCCTGCCCCGGCGTAAGCACGAGGAATCGCCCGGCCAAAGACAGCCAGGTGGTCAAAAAAGCGCCCTTGCCGCCGGTGGGTTCCTTGACCACCTGCACAAGCACATCCTGTCCAACCTTGAGCACTTTCTGTATGGGCGGAAATTTTCTGCCCTTGGCCGGCTCATGATGAACCTGCCAGTATTCCGGATGAATTTCGTCTATCTGCAGAAAGCCGTTCTTGCCCGAACCAAAATTGACAAAGGCGGCCTGCAGGTTTGTGTCCACATTTTGGACGACTCCCTTGTAAATATTACCCTTGATTTTACGCTGATGGAGCATGTCCAGGTAGTATTCCTGCACAACACCGTCCTCGGCAAGGGCAACCTCCACCTGCTCACCGGGCAAAATGCTCACGAACATGCGCCGTTTAGCGGCGGCTCTGCCCTTGCCCCCGCGGGCCTGACGCCCCTTGTCCCGATCCGTTTCCACGGCATCGGGCCTTTCCGCCGAAGCAGCGGATGCCCCGTGCGCGGTTTTTTTTACGGACGAGCCGGGCTCCCCTCCGGAAGAACTCCGGTGGTCTTCTCCCATCCCCTCCCGCTGCTGCGGCGCCTCGGCCGCGCCGACATCAAGAGAGGGTTTGGCTGAAGAATTTTCAGCGGGGGCCTCCGCAACGGGCGGCGATTTTTTGGATGTTTTCCTGGAAGCGGCCGCCCGGGATTTCTTCCCGTCTTCCCCGGACGTCTGCGAAGAAGATGCCTGTGAAGAAGAGGCCTTCGAGGAGGAAGGAGGAGGCGCGGCAAGAGGCGTCACACCATTCTCCCGCGGGTTTTTCCGTTCCTGCCGGGGCGCGGCCGCCGTTACAGCCTGGGGTTTTCTGGCGCGGCGGCGTGGTTTTTTCGCCGCAGACGCATCCGCACGTTCGCCGTCCTCAGCCGGAGCCGCAACGGTGTCCTGATCTGTTGTCATGGAAATCCTTATACGCGACAGCTCAGCAGGCCGCCGCCAATGAAAATTTTTCCGCCCCTCCGCCAAAAAAGAGATGTTCGTGACCGACGCGACAAAAATAACGTAAAAGGCCGCCGGTGCTGGCATGTTCGGGCAGATGGGGACAAGGTACGTTTTTTTGAAAAATATGCAAGTGCTCAATATAAAAAATCATCAAAAATGATGCTTGCATCCCACGGATACAGAGGCTATAAATATTCGCTTGGAATAATATCTTCCCAATGATTTCTGGAGGTGTTCCTTGTTTGAATCCATAGCTTTCGCCATGGGGCCTGTTCCGCAGAACGGCGGCGCGGCTCCCGGCGGCACGGACATGCTGATGCAGTTTTTGCCGCTGATTCTGATGTTTGTTATTTTCTGGTTTTTGCTCATCCGGCCGCAACAAAAACGGACAAAAGCCCACAAGCAGATGCTTGCGGAACTTAAACCCGGAGACCGTGTGCAGACCGGCAGCGGGTTTGTCGGCCGCATTGTCGAAATTGACGACGAACAGGTGTTGCTGGAATGCGGCGATTCCAAACTGCGCATGGTACGGGGAGCCATAGCCGGCTTTTTGGCGGACGGCAAAAACGACAAGGCCGACAGGAACAGCAAAAGCGGGAAATCATCCAAGGCCGACAAAACGAAAAAAGCCGACAACCCACCTGCTCACCCGGCCGCTTTGGACAAAGGCGATGACGCCGACAAGACCACCGCGGAAGAAAAACCGCAAAACCTGTAAAGGAGCGAAATACGGCAATGGCTTTACGCTGGCGTTTGGGAATTTCCCTGCTCGTTCTTGGGGTAAGCCTTATTTTCGCCCTGCCGAACATGCCGGGCATTCCCGGCCTTTTGGAAAAAGCTCTGCCCCAGGGTAAAATCGCTTTGGGGCTTGACCTCAAGGGAGGCATTCACCTCACCCTCGGCGTGGAGACAGACAAAGCCCTCACCAATGCCTTGTTCCTCGCCGGACAGGATTTGCGGCGCATGGCCCAGGAAGAAAAAATCGTTATTCTGCGGCCACGCGTCATGGGCGGCGAGAATCTGGAATTCACACTGCCGCGCGCGGAAGATGAACCAAAATTCAAAGAGCTGTTTTCCAAGCACTTTTCACAACTTGGCCTCGGCGAACCGCAGCGGGGTGAGGCCGGCCAACTGCGCTATGTCGCCCGTTTCACGCCCGACGAAATCGTCCGGCTGGAAAGCATGACCCTTGACCAGGCCCTGCGCACCATCCGTAACCGCATAGACCAATTCGGAGTGGCGGAACCGGATATCCGCAAACAGACCGGCAACCGCATCCAGGTGCAACTACCGGGCATCTCCGATCCGCGTCGCGCTGTGGAACTGCTCAAACAGACGGCGCATCTGGAGTTTCATCTTGTGCGCGAAGACGTTGATCCCGGCAAGGCGGTACTGCCCGCTGGCGTTATTGTACTGCCGCTGCTGGAAAAATCGTCCGTTTCCGGCCAGGAAAACGCAGAAAAGCGCATCGCGCTGGAAAAAGACGTCATGCTTACCGGTGAGGATGTTGCCGACGCGCGCCCCAGCTTCGACAGAATGAACCAGGCCTATGTGATGTTGAATTTCAACAGCCGGGGCGGCCGCGTTTTTGAGCAAATCACCGGCGAAAATGTGGGCAGGGGCATGGCCATCGTGCTTGACGGCAAGGTCTATTCCGCGCCCGTTATACGGGAACGCATCGGCGGCGGACGAGCCAGCATCTCCGGTAGTTTTACCACGGCCGAAGCTCAGGATCTGGCCATTGTGCTGCGCGCAGGCTCCCTGCCCGCGCCCGTGACCGTTCTGGAAGAACGTAGCGTGGGCCCCTCTCTGGGGCAGGAGTCCATTGACAGCGGCGTCAGGGCCGCTCTGGTGGGCGCCGTAAGCGTGGCGGGATTCATGGCGATTTACTACGGTTTTTCCGGTCTCATTGCCGTCACCATGCTCAGCTTTACCCTGATTATGATTGTCGCCGGCCTTACGGGCTTCGGCGCGACACTCACCTTGCCCGGCATCGCCGGCATAGTCTTGACCATAGGCATGGCCGTGGACGCCAATGTGCTGATATTCGAGCGCATCCGGGAAGAACTTCGCCTCGGCCTCACCCCGTTCGCCGCCGTAAAAGTGGGCTTCGAGAGGGCTGCCATTTCCATTACGGACTCGAACCTGACCACCATGTTGGCCGCGGTGATTCTGTATCAGTTCGGCACCGGCCCCATACGCGGCTTTGCGGTAACACTGGCGCTGGGCATCGCGGCTTCCATGTTCACCGCCATTTTTGTCTCACGCGCCATCTTCGAGGAATGGGCGCGCCATCGCGGTACGAAAGGATTGAGCATTTAGGGGCGCACCCCGCCATTCAGCCTAACGGGATACATCATGGCTTTCACGTTTATCAAACACGGCACTCAAATTGATTTCATAGGGCAGCGCTTTATCGCATACGGCATTTCCCTTGTCCTGCTCCTGGCCGGTCTTGCATCGGCCCTCTGGGGTAACGGCATCAAACTGGGCATTGATTTTGCCGGCGGCGTTATTGTCCAGGTGCAATTCCAAAAGCCAATAATCGACGAAGACCTGAAAAAGATTCTGGACTCCAATGTCTTGCCGGACATCTCCATCCAAAGCTTCGGCGAAAGCGGACGTGATTATCTGCTGCGCCTTTCCACCCCGAAGGCCGATGCCGCCGAATTGCGCGCCCGGACTTCCGATGTCCTGAAAGCGGCTTTTCCTGACAATGCCGCCGAAATCCAGCGTTTGGAAGTTGTCGGGCCGAAAGTCGGCGCGGACTTGACCAACAAGGCCCTCGCCGCTCTTTATTATGCGATTTTGCTCATGGCTGTTTATATTTCCGGACGTTTCGAACAGCGCTGGATGGCTTCAGCCATCATGGCCGCCGCGCTGTGGGGCGGCATGTACCTGCTCGGCTTCACCGGTCTCGGCATGGGATATCTGGTTATGCTGGCCCTCGGCATCACTCTTGTCGTCTGCTTCTTTCTCAAGCTCAATTTCGCTTTCGGCGCCGTCGTCGGCCTGCTGCACGACGTTCTCGTCACTGTGGGGTTGCTTTCCTTCATGAACGTGGAAATTGACCTCAACGTGCTGGCGGCCATTATGACGCTCATCGGCTATTCCATCAACGACACCATCATCATTTATGACCGGCTGCGCGAAAACCTGCGCTCCAGCGAAAAACTTTCCTTCGCCGACCTCATCAACAAAAGCGTCAACCAGACGCTCTCACGCACCATCCTGACCAGCGGCACCACACTGCTCGCCGCTGCCTCCCTGTTCGTGTTCGGCGGCGGGGTCATTCACGATTTCGCCGTCACCATGCTCATCGGTATTATTGTGGGCACGGCTTCCTCCGTGTATGTCGCTTCGGCCATTTTGCTGGTCTTGGGCGACACAGAATTTTACCGCGGCCAGCAGGAAAAACTGCAAAAGAAATACGAGCGTCCCGGAGAGCACGGCGTGGTATAAACCCCCGCTAAAAAAACGCTTGCCTTTCTTGGTGGACATATTTATCATATGCTCAATCGTATTTATTATATATTGATATAGTCCGAGTCATGGTTAACATTGCTCTTCACTGAGGGAAGTTCATGGGTGTTTCCATCAAATGCCAATATGGCCTGAGGGCGCTTTTCGAACTGGGCAGACGCTGGGGCCAGGGCCTTGTGCGAATCCCGGAGATAGCGCGCGTACAGATGATTCCGGAACGTTTCCTGGAAAACATTCTCAATCAGCTGCGCCAAGGAGGTTTTGTGGAAAGTCGGCGAGGCAGAGGGGGAGGATTCATGCTTGCCCGCCCGCCGTCCGGCATTACTGTGGAAGAGTTGATCAGTTTTCTTGACGGTCAGATATACCATCTGAATTGTGATGGCGAACAACCGGTGCATCCCTGCCCCCTCAGGGGTGGCTGTGTCTTTATGCCGCTATGGAAGGAAGCCCGCGCCGCGCTGACAAATGTTTACCGCAGCAAAACGCTGCAAGACCTGATTGATTTGGACAATCTCCCACGACTTCCGGATTACAACATCTGAACGCGGTATTGTCCGCGCCGCGACAAAATTTTGTCGCCATTAATATCATAAAAACGGTCGTTTTAATATATAGAATTGACGGAGACCGATATGAAACAGGATACCCTTCTTGCTCAGGCTGGCGCACGACGCGACCCCGCCACAGGCGCCATCACCATGTCCATTTGCCCTTCCGCCGCCTTTCAGCATCCGGCTCTCGGGCAAAGTACCGGTTTTGACTATTCCCGCACCACAAATCCCACACGCAAGGCCCTCGAGGAGACCATGGCCGCGCTGGAAGGCGGCGCGCGGGCTGTGGCCTTCGCATCCGGCCTTGCCGCTGTAGACGCCGTCATGCGCCTGTTCTCTCCGGGAGACGCGGTCTTGGTCACGGAAGATATCTATGGAGGAAGCTATCGCCTTTTTGAACGTTTCGGCAGGACGCACGGCCTGCATTTCGTCTACATCGACACTTCAAAAACGGAAAATATCGCCGAAGGTCTGAAGCGGAACAAATTCAAAGGCATTTTCGCAGAACTGCCGACCAATCCTCTCCTGAAAGTGGCTGATCTGAAGGCGCTGGGAACGCTGGCCAAGGAATATGGCCTGCTTCTTGTCGTGGACAACACCTTTCTTACTCCGGTTTTATGCCGTCCCCTGGATTTCGGCGCGGATATCACTCTCTACAGCGCCACAAAATATCTTGGGGGCCACAATGATCTCATCGCGGGTCTCGCCGTGGCCAAAACACAGGAAACAGGAGAGCGGCTGGCCTTCATCCAGAACGCCGCCGGAGCGATCCTGAGCCCCTTTGAATCCTGGCTCTTGCTGCGCAGTCTCAAAACGCTTCCCCTGCGTCTGAAAAAACATGAAGAAAATGCCCTGACAGTGGCCGAATTCCTTCAAAAGCACAGAGCCGCCCGAAATGTGCGCTACCCCGGCCTGCCCACGGATCCCGGTCATGCCCTCCTGACCGCGCAAGCCAGCGGCTATGGCGGCATAATCTCCTTTGACGCCGCCTCTCGCGCCGAAGCGGAACGGATTCTGGCATCCGTCAGGGTATTCCTGTTCGCGGAAAGTCTGGGAGCCTGCGAATCGCTTATCACCTATCCGCATATACAAACCCACGCGGACATTCCCCCGGAGGCAAGGGAGCGCGCGGGCCTGACGGAACGCCTCCTGCGTCTTTCCGTCGGCCTTGAAGATCCCTCGGATCTGCTTGATGACCTTTCATACGCGCTCCAAGGGCCTTGAGCGAAGCCCCACCGCCCCGCGAAGAAAAACAAAGACGCATTGCCGTCGGCAGTCAGAGATAAAAACAGAATAAAAGGAGAAATCATGCAGTTCAAAAGCCGCCTCATCCACGCCGGCGCGGACCGGGATCCGTTCACAGGAGCATCGGGCATTCCCGTCTATATGGCCTCCACCTTTGATCAACGCCACGCCGTCCGCAAAGATTTTGACTATACGCGTAGCGGCAATCCCACGCGCGAAGTTCTGGAGACGGCTGTGGCCCAATTGGAAAACGGCGCGACCGGTTTGGCTTTTGCTTCGGGCATGGCCGCCATATCCTCAACTTTGCTGCTTTTCTCCCCAGGGGACCATCTGGTGGCCGGCAGAGACGTGTACGGCGGCACCTTCCGCGCGCTGACGCAACTCTTCAGCCGCCTGAGCATTGAAACCACCTTTGTGGACAGTACAGACAGACAGGCTGTCGAACAGGCACTACGCCCGCAAACCAAAGGCATTTTTGTGGAAAGTCCGTCCAATCCCCTGTTGAAAATCACAAATTTGCCCTTTATTGCCGATCTTGCCCGCGAAAACGGCATTCTCAGCATTGTTGACAACACATTCTGCACACCCTTTCTGCAGCGTCCGCTCACATTGGGTTTTGACATTGTGGTGCACAGCGCGACAAAATTTCTCAACGGGCACAGTGATGTTCTGGCGGGCCTGGTCATCGCGCGTGAGCAAGAAACCGGGGAAAAGTTGCGTTTCATACAAAATACTTTCGGCGCTGTACTGGGGGTGCAGGACTCCTGGCTTTTGCTTCGCGGCCTGAAAACACTCGCTGTACGGATGGAGGCGGCTCAGACCGGCGCGCGGGAGCTTGCCCTGCGCCTCAACGCTCTGCCGGAAGTGCGGCGCGTCTTCTATCCCGGTCTTGAAAGCCATCTCGGGGCGGATATTCACAGCACACAGGCAAGCGGCCCCGGAGCGGTGCTTTCCTTCGAACTAAAAAGTCCTTCTCTGACAAGAACATTTTTGCAACGCGCCGAGTTGCCCCTCGTTTCGGCAAGTCTGGGCGGCGTTGAAAGCATACTGAGCCATCCGGCCACCATGTCGCACGCGGCCATACCCGCTGAAGAACGCAAAAAATTGGGCGTCAGCGACGCCCTTGTACGCTTGTCCGTCGGCCTTGAAGACCCGGAAGACCTTTGGCGGGATTTACGGCGGGCCCTTGGAAAACAATTTTGACGAAACCGCATCGGGCGGTTTATATATACAAACTCAGGAGGCACAGCATGCCAGGAATTTATCTCGACAATTCGCGGTCCATCGGGCACACGCCCCTCGTCAAACTTAACAGGGTTGTCAGCCGAAAATGCACTGTTCTGGCAAAAATCGAGGGGCGCAATCCATCCTATTCCGTCAAATGCCGTATCGGCGCGGCCATGATATGGGACGCTGAAAAAAAGGGCCTGCTCAAGCCAGGGGTGGCGATTACGGAGCCAACAAGCGGCAATACCGGCATCGCCTTGGCCTATGTGGCAGCCGCGAGAGGCTACAGGCTCACGTTGACCATGCCGGAAACCATGAGCCTGGAGCGCCGCCGCGTACTGGCCATGCTGGGGGCGAATCTCGTGCTTACACCGGGTACGGAAGGCATGCCTGGGGCCATACGCAAAGCCGAGGAGCTTGCGGCCGCCGATCCGGAAAAAATATTTATGCCGCAACAGTTTAAAAACCCTGCAAACCCCGCGATTCATGAAAGTACCACGGGCCCGGAAATATGGGAGGATACGGACGGCGCTGTGGATGTTGTGGTGGCCGGAGTGGGCACAGGAGGCACCATCTCCGGGGTTTCCCGCCACATCAAAAAAAACTGCGGCAAAGCTATCAAGGCTGTTGCCGTGGAACCCGCCACAAGCCCCGTCATCCGCCAGCATCTGGCAGGAGAACGACTCGCGCCGGGGCCCCACAAAATTCAGGGCATCGGGGCGGGTTTTATCCCGGATACGTTGGACCTGACGCTGGTAGACCAAGTAGAGCAGGCGGAAAGTGAAGAAGCTGTAGAATTTGCCCGACGTCTCGCCAGGGAAGAGGGCATTCTCGCCGGCATTTCCTCCGGCGCCGCAGCGGCGGTGGCGGCCAGACTTTCCTCACGGGCGGAATTTGAAGGAAAAACAATTGTGGTCATCCTGCCCGACGCCGGAGAGCGCTACCTCTCCTCTGTTCTCTTTGAGGGCATCGGCTAAACATTTTTACAATTAACGCCCACGAAGGCGCAAGCGCCGTTCGTTTGCGCTGCCAGGCGTTGAAATGGGCCTAGATGCAGAGTGCAATAGGTTGTTCACCCTCTCCCTCGCTCGGTTTGCTGTTGTGTGCCAACCTCCAGCTTACCGAAACATTTTCGGGCCGTTGGTGAACGGCAGCGGCCCGAAAATGCGATAAACACAAAATGAACATTCTCCTTATTGATGTTTCCCCGTCCATAGCCCAGGCCCTGACGCACATGGGGCACACAACGCGAACAATAAACCCGCCGCCGGGCATCGCGCCTCTGCCGCCCATTTTGAAACAGCTCTCCACCGAGGGTTTTACTCCGGATATTCTGCTGCAACAGGAAAGCCTCGGCGCGCGCCTCCATCTTGCCGGGCTGGAGGAAGCTCCCTGCCCTTCCCTGTTCTTCGCCATTGACTCACATCTCAATCTTTTCTGGCAGCAGTGGTATTCCCGCCTTTTTGACGCGGTGCTCACGCCGCATCTTTCCCTTTTCACGGCCCTGCCGGCAGGATGCGGACACCGGGCTGTCTACCGCTTCGCCTGGTTCGGCCAAAGACGGCAATGGCTGTCCCACGAAAAACGCAGCCGCTTTATGAGCCTGTGCGCACGGCGCACAAAATACCGGCCCTTGCGAGAATGGTTTGTGGAACTGCTCTCCCAGCGCGGCCTGGAATGCGTCAATGGCCTCAATCACGCGGACATGATGCGCCTCTACGACGACACTCGCCTTGTTCCCAATGAATGTATCGCCTGGGAGAGCAATTTTCGGCTGCTGGAAGCGGCCTCGGCCGGTTGCTGCGTCCTGAGCCCGGACGTCGGCGAAGACCAGAATGCCCTCCTGGAGCCGGGCAAGGAATTCCTTGTCTGGCAGGATGGCCTTGAACTTCTTGATCGCGTGGCCTGGGCGAAAATGCGGCCCGGACGGACGGAAAAAATCGGACGGGCGGCTTTTGCCCGCATCAATGCCTGCCATCTGCCGGAGCACAGGGCACGGGCCCTGCTTGACGTAGCGCGCAGCTTGCCCCGTAACCGGACGGAAGGCCCTTTCGCCCGTCTGGCCTTCTGGCTGACGACAGCCAAACAACTGCGCAACGGCGTTCTGCCCGTCAATGCCCACGAACACGCCAAGGCCGGCCTGCGGCTTCTCGAAAGTCTGCCTGGTTGGGAGAGCCTGCCAAAGGACTCCCGGCCCATCGTCTCACATTCCCTTGCCCAATGCCTGATTCTGTTGGCTCTTTCTCCGCAGGGCAGTAACGACGCCCTGTGCCTGTGCCGGAGCCTTGCCGCCGGAGAGCCGGCGGGACCGGCCGCAAGCCTTGAAGTTGCCTCTGTGGCCAGCGCTCTTGCCCTGCGTGAAGGCGACTCTCCCCTGGCCCGATTTTTCTGGGCGGGCCGAAATACGGAAGGGCAGCTTGATGCCGATGCTCTCCGCCCGGAGGGTGGCCGGCGGGATATGCCCAAAAGTCCCGTTGAGTTGTGCTGCCGCTGGGCCGCCGTTCTGCGCGGAGACAAAAAAATCGCGCAAGTGGGATTTGCTTTCAGGCCGGAGGAAGGAGCTTTGCCCGAATGCGCTCTGGAATATCTGCAATTCGCCAGGCGTTTCATCCCCGAAGGCGCTGACGGAGACGCGATGCGCAGGTGGGTGTGCGATATGGAGCGGGACATGACGGAAGCGCCGGCGCATCTGGCCCGGCATCTGAACGCCCTGGATGCCCTCTCTCTTCTCGATCCCGGAAACTGGCGCGTGCGTCTTGCTTACGGAGTCGCCTGCATAAAGGCCTGCCTGGTGGAAGAAGGCGTCTGCGTCATTGCCGCTGCCCGCAAAAAGGCTCTCTCCGCCGGGCAGGAGCACCGCTTCGCCGCCCTTGCCCGCGCCCTTGGCTGCACTGTGGAAGAATAACCGTCGCCAGCGGCTTGTAAAAACAGGCACCGCCCCGCCACAATGCCAAAAATGCGCAAACAACATGCACCCTCGCAAAAATATTTTTTGGAGAGACGCCTACCGCCTACCGGCAAGCTTTCAATGTATACCCTCTGGGCGTCAACATACGGCCGCCCACGATACGGCTGGCACTGTTGCCGACAATAACCAGGGAGAGCATATCCACCCGCTCTTCGTCAAAATCGGCCAAAGCATGGATGGAGATTTCCTGTCCTGGCCGGAAAGCCCTGCGTACCAAGCCCACAGGGCAGTCAGGCCGCCGATGCCGTCCGGCCAGGGAAATCGCCCGCCCAAGCAGATGCGGGCGTCCTTTGGAGCGGGGATTATACAGTACGCAGACGAAATCCGCCCCAAAGGCGGCTTCAAGACGTTTTTCGATACTTTCCCAAGGAGTGAGCAGATCGCTCAGGCTTATACAGGCGAAGTCGTGCGTCAACGGCGCTCCGAGCAGGGCGGCGGCCGCGCACACGGCGGGCAC
Source organism: Desulfovibrio sp. (assembly GCA_031280915.1). Lineage (GTDB taxonomy): Bacteria > Desulfobacterota > Desulfovibrionia > Desulfovibrionales > Desulfovibrionaceae > Desulfovibrio. The sequence goes on from JAITGC010000087.1 coordinate 15,345, forward strand.
TCCCGGAATGACGTAGAAAGGCACACAGTTCAGCAGATCTTTTGCTTCCAGTACCTCCAGGGCAAGACCCGCCAAGGCGTACACGCCGGGATCCCCGGAGCAGACCAGAGCGGTGGGCTGGCCCGCGTACGCAGTTTCCACAGCGGCGAGGCAGCGCTCTTCCTCCCGGCGCATTCCGCTGGAAATCAGGTGTTTCCCCTCTGACAGTTCCGGCGGAACAAGCTCAAGATACAAACGATAGCCGACAAGGCAGTTCGCCTCCGCGAGGGCTTCGCGGGCCTGGGGCGTAAGGCAGGCGGCGGCGCCCGGCCCGAGACCCACAACGTACAGAGGGGCGGCCTTCACATATCCTCCAGCCGGCCCTGTACGCCGAGAGCCACGGCCATTGTCAGGCGTCCGGCGATTTTCACCTTCGGCAAAACAAGTCTGCCGCCCTTTCCGGCGGCGGTCAACGCCGCAGCCTCGCACACGCTGAAAGGCGGCTGCCCGAAACGGCGTCCCGCCGCCGTCGAAGGATTGGGACTAGCGCATCGGGCAAGCGTTTTGGCGGCAAAATCCAGCACAGGCAGTTCAAGGCTTTTGGCGGCATGAACGAGCGCCGGCTCCCGGCTTTTTTCCGTCACTGTGGCAAGGGCCGCTATGGCGCGCGGTTGCAACCCATTGGTTTCGAAACAGACTTCTATAGCCTCAAGCACAGCTTCCCGTGGCGTGTTTTTGCGGCAGCCGAGACCCACGAAAAGACACGGCGCGGCACAGCGCAAGAGGCTGGCCCGCCGTGGCAGCAAGCGCCAGTGCACCGCCACGGCCGGAGCATGGGGATGGCCTTGCGGCGCTTCCAGGACAAATTCCTCATGGCAACACTCATGCTTGAGCCCCGGAGGCAGAACCTCCGGCAGGACGCGACAGGGATCCCACAGACGCAGACTGTTTCCCTCCAGCAAGGAAGCTTGCGCCCTGGGCAATTCATCCCAATCCACAATGCGCACTCCGGCGTCGCGCAGAAATATGTCCAGCGCCACAGCGTCCTCATGCGCGTCAGAGGCGGTGGTAATGACGGGGCAGGCCCCCACAAGCCGGGCGATGTGCCGCGTGAGAGCGTTGCCGCCGCCCCAATGCCCCGAAACAAGGCACACGGCGAAACGCCCATCAGGGGATATTACCACGGCGGGCGGATCAAGGCTTTTATGACGCAGCAACGGAGCCAGAGCGCGCACGGCGATGCCGGCGGCCCCCGCGAAAACATGGGCCGCGCATCGCCGGTATTCTTTGGCGAGGGCGTCCCGCAGACGCTTGAAAGATCGTACCGACGCATGGGGCTCGGCATCCCTCTCGCTTTCCGGACAAAAACGGGCGGGCGCATACAGACGGACACCCGCCGTCCACAGCCCTGAAGGAGCGCGCCACGGCCTGGCGGCAAGCTCTGTGGAAAGCCGCATGGCCAAAGGCAAGGCCCCCTTGCTCAAAACATAACAGGCCAGAGATGTGGCAGAGGTCAAGGTTTTTCCGAATTTCCGACGGATTGCCCGCCTTCAGCGGGAAAACACGACAGCGCGCGCCGCGTCCAGAGCTTCGGCAAAATCCGCCCCGGTATGGGCAAAAGAAACCATACCCGTTTCAAAGGCGGACGGAGCGAGATAAATGCCGCGCGCGCGCATCTGCTTGTAAAACGCTGTGAAACATTCCTGGTCGCACTGCCGGGTGTCTTCCAGATTGCGAACTTCCCTTTCGCCGAAGAAAATACCGAACATGGAGGCCAGCGACGGCGTCCGTACAGGCACCCCCCTGGAACGTATGATGTGCCCGAGCTCCTCGGCAAAATCCCGGGTACGCTCTTCGAGAGCCGCATAATCAAGAGTTTTCAGTTTACGCAAAGTGGCAAGGCCCGCAGCCATGGCCAAAGGATTTCCGGACAGCGTTCCGGCCTGGTATACAGGCCCCTCAGGAGCTACCTGTTCCATATACCGCTTCTTGCCGCCAAAAGCTCCCACAGGCAGACCGCCGCCGATAATTTTTCCAAGCACGGTCAAATCCGGATCAATGCCGAAACGCGCCTGTGCCCCTCCGTAAGCCACGCGGAAGCCGGTAATGACCTCGTCAAAAATCAGAAGCGCCCCCCATGCCTGGGTGAGAGAGCGCAGTGTTTCCAGAAAGCCCGAAACAGGCGGCACAAGGCCCATATTACCCGCCACGGGCTCCACAATGGCGGCGGCAATGCGCGGGCCATGCGCCTCGAAACACTCCTTGGCGGCCTGAATATCGTTATAGGGGATAAGCAATGTATCCGCCGTCACCGCCGCCGGGATGCCGGGCGTGCCGGGGATGGCGAACGTGGCCACGCCGGATCCCGCCGCCGCCAGAAAAGGGTCTGCATGGCCGTGATAACAGCCGATACACTTGACGACCTTGTCCCGTCCCGTCACGCCGCGCGCCAAGCGTAAAGCGCTCATGGCCGCTTCTGTTCCGGAATTGACCATGCGCACCATTTCCACACCGGGCACAGCCGCGCAAATTTCTTCGGCCAGAGCCACTTCATCCGGGCAGGGCGCGCCATAGCTGGTACCCCGCCCGATGGCCGCGCGCAGCGCCTCCGTAACCGAAGGGTCAGCGTGGCCCAGAATCATGGGGCCCCAGGAAAGTACAAAATCAATGTACTCCCTTTTGTCGGCGTCCATCAGACGGCAACCGGCGGCTGTGGAAATAAAAAGAGGCTCGCTGTCCACATTGCGGCAGGCGCGTACCGGGCTGTTGACCCCGCCGGGAATCAGCCGTAGCGCCTCCGCAAAAAGACGTGTTGAGGAGGAGTTCATAAAAATCCCTTCCAGACGCGCGGCGGAAACCGCGCGAAACGTTGTCTGGCGCGGAACGCCGCTTATGCAAGCGGCGCGGCTTCATACAAAAAACCCGTCAGGGGCGAAGAGGCCCGCGCACCGTCAATGCCCGCCCGTTCATTTCCCATTCCGGCAAGCCAGGCGGCGCGGCCGGCCTCCACCGCAGCCTTGAAGGCCGCCGCCATGCCCACAGGATCCCCGGCCGTGGCAATGGCGGTGTTGACAAGGCAGGCAGTCGCTCCCATTTCCATGGCTTCACAGGCGTGAGAAGGCTTGCCGAGGCCGGCATCCACCACAATGGGCAGGTCGATTTCCTCAATGAGTATGCCTATCATTTCCTTGGTGCGCAGGCCGCGATTGGTGCCTATGGGCGCGCCCAGAGGCATGACCGCCGCCGCTCCGGCCCCGGCGCAATCGCGCGCGACATAGAGGTCAGGATTGATGTAGGGAAAAGGCACAAAACCGTCTTTGACCAGCAGTTCCACAGCTCTTGCCGTCTGATAGCCATCGGGCAGGAGGTGGCGTGTGTCGGAAATCACTTCTATTTTAATCCAGTCTCCGCAGCCGGCCGCCCGTGCCAGACGCGCCAGACGCAGAGCTTCCCCGGCTGTGCGCGCTCCTGAAGTATTGGGCAGAAGGCGCATACTTCCGGGAATATGGGCCGTTATGCCGCTGGCGCCCTTTTCCACACGGCGCATGGCCACTGTGATGACCTCCGCGCCGCTTGCCTCGGCAACGGCGGGGATGATGCCGTCCGCGCCATATTTGCCGGTGCCGATAAAAAGACGGCTTTTCAGCGTCGTGCCGCCTATCACAAAGGGATCATTCACCGGGCAACCCTGTTTGTCCAAAAAAGCCGCCAAACTGTTACCCTCCTCCCACCAAATGCACAATTTCCAGCACATCGCCCTCTTTGAGCGATGTTCCGGCAAACTCACCGCACGACACGATATTGCCGTTGAGTTCCACAACAACCCTGCTTATGTCGTCGCCGCGCGCAGCGAGCACATCCACAATGCCGTAAGACCGCTCGAAGATTTCTTTTTCACCGTTGACGCGCAATTCCATATTGTGTCTCCTTCAGTCCGGCAAGCGGCCGCAAGGCCACAGCATTCCCTTTCAAACAAAATAGTCCTTACGAATGAGGAATGCAAGTATCGGGAAAACGGACACCCCATACAGCGGGCAGAACGCATCCATATTTTTCATGTTGAAATTAATGAGTTATACCGGGCGGCATGTCGGCCTCGAAAACGCCCCTCGCAAACCAACCGGCGGCGTGGCGCAAGAAAATCAAGATACGTCCGCGCCTTGGCGCACACGGACAAATATCTTGACATACGGTAAAATTCTTATACGGTTCACCTATGGGAAAGCACCAGGAGCGGTCCGTCATGCTTGAGGAAAAACTGGCCCAAATCAGACACCGGCTGGAAGAATACAAGGCCGAGCGCGTGTCATGCCTGAATCTTGAGGGCAAGAATCTTTTTACCGAGGGGTTGGTGGTGCTCACTGCGGGCTCGGCCCGCCATGCCCGCAGCCTTGCCGACGGCGTTGCCGAACTTTGCCGCGAAAACTCCTGGGAATTTCCGCATACGGAAGGCTATGGGGCGGGACAGTGGATTCTCCTGGATTTGAACGATATTGTGGTCAATATTTTCCTTGAGCCTGTACGGGAGCTTTACCGCCTGGAATCTCTCTGGGGTTACGACAAGAGGGAAACAGCGTGACGCCGACACTGCTTCTGATCATGGACGGCTGGGGCATGGCGGGGCCATGCCCCGGCAATGCGCCGTGCTTGGCGAAAACCCCCAATCTTGACGCCCTGCTGACCCGTTGTCCGCACAGCGGCCTTTCGGCGTCCGGTCGGGATGTTGGCCTGCCCAAAGGGTATATCGGCAACTCCGAAGTGGGACATCTCAACATCGGCGCAGGCCGCGTGATTTACCAGGATATGACGCGCATTGACGTGGCTCTGGAAGACGGCTCCTTCGCATCCAATCAAGTCATAAAGGACATTCTCGCCGCCACGGCCCGAAGCAAGGGCCGGCTGCATCTTGTCGGCCTGCTTTCCGACGGGGGAGTGCACAGCCACATCGCTCATCTCAAAGCACTCTGCTCTCTCGCGGACAAAGCCGGCGTGTCCGCGCGCGTGCATGTCATTACCGACGGACGGGACACAGACCCAAAGTCCGGCCTCAATTTTGTGCGCGATCTTGAGAAGCACATCGCCCCGCTGCCGGATATGCGCGTAGCCAGTTTGACAGGACGTTTTTATGCTATGGACCGCGATAACCGCTGGGAACGAGTCCAAACCGCCTGGGAAGCCATCATTCATGGCAAAGCGGAACTCGCCTCCGGCCCGGTCGCCGCTTTGGAGGCTTCATACGCCTCCGGCCTTACGGATGAATTCGTCAAACCCATCCGCTTCGACACCGGGGACACGCCGGGCATTGCTGACGGAGACGCGGTTTTTCTGTTTAACTTCCGGGCGGACAGGATGCGGGAATTGACCTCGGCCCTCATCACGCCGGATTTTTCCGCCTTTGAACGCGGCCGTGTACCGGCTCTTTCGGCCATTGCCTCCATGACCAGTTACGACACCCATTTCACCATGCCTGTGGCCTTCCCCAAGGAACCAGTGCGCCACGGCCTGGGCGAAATCCTTTCACAGGCCGGGCTGCGCCAACTCCGCCTCGCGGAAACGGAAAAATACGCCCATGTGACCTATTTTTTCAACGGCGGACTGGAGGAAGCCTTTGAAGGCGAAGACCGCATACTAGTGGACTCTCCGCGCGATGTGCCCACCTATGACCTGAAGCCCGCCATGAGCGCCCGCGAGGTTACCGCCGCCTTTGAGACGGCCTGGAACAAAAAAATATATGATCTTGTGGTCTGTAATCTGGCCAACGGCGACATGGTCGGGCATACCGGCATGCTTGAGGCGGCTGTCGAAGCCTGCCAAGTGGTGGACGAATGCGTGGGGCGCATGGTGAACGCCGTTGAGGCGGGCGGCGGCAACATGCTCATCATCGCCGACCACGGCAACTGCGAAACCATGCTTACGCCGGACGGAAGACCGCACACGGCGCACACCACCAATCCCGTGCCCTGCATTCTGCTCTCGTCAAACAAGATCGGCCGCCTGGAAAACGGAAAGCTTGCCGATGTGGCCCCCACCATCCTTGCCCTGTCCGGTCTGCCGACTCCGCCAGCCATGACAGGCCGCAATCTTGTCGGGACCGGACGCTGACAACAGGCGAACCCGGATATGTCTGAAAAAATCCGACGCATTTCTCCCGTGCCGCCCGACGGCATGGAAATAATATTCTTTTACCAGTGCCCGCACTGCGGCAAGCACGTGCCCGTTCCCGGCCCGACCGAGCCAAGGATGCTGCATTGTGACGGCTGCGGCAAAACTTTCCCCATTATTCCGGTGGACGAGCACACCCTGCACTATATGCGCGCCATGCTGGCCGGCGGCAAGGCCGCGTCCTCCCCGGATTTTCTGTAGCGGCAACCGAAAAGCCGTTGCTCGCAGGGAAAAGGCTGCGATATCAACGATTACGGTGAGGGTGATAGTGCGGCCGGAAGTACTCTATCAGACATTCCGAATACTGCCTGTCTTCAACGTTGATATGCTCCATCCACCACATTTTGAGAAAATCCAGAAGAGGTGCAGGATCATTGTCACGTATGCTCTTCTGCTCCATCCTCTCTATGTCCAAAGACAACTGCTGATGAATTTCCTTGTGTTTTTCCAAGCCTTCGAATCCGGCTTCGGCAAGAAAAGACTCTTCCGTGAGAAAATGGATGCGCGTGTAGTTTCTCATGGCCTCGCTTATGCAGGAATACAGCAACTGGTTGTGTATGCCTGATCTCATCAGATGAAAAAAAGTGTTGATGATGGAGACGATGCCCCGGTGCTGCTCATCGAGCAACGGAATACCCACTTCATTGGCCCGGTGCCATTTTATGAAAAGAGGTTGTTTCATCCTACACTCCCGTGTTTTTTCCCGTATCACAGGCTGTCATGCTGTTCCGAGGGCATTACTGCCCTTTCCGGAGCTGTATCTTCAAAAGAAGTATATGGCGCTATGTACATCAAATCCACCGTGCCCACAGGGCCATTGCGCTGCTTGCCGACAATGATTTCCGCCGGGCCGTGCGATGGCCGCTCCGAAGCTTTGGGATATTTGTACACATCGTCGCGGTAAATGAACATGATCACGTCCGCGTCCTGCTCAATGGCGCCGGATTCGCGCAAGTCCGAGAGGATGGGGCGTTTGTCTCCGCGTTCCTCAACTTTGCGGTTCAATTGAGAAAGAGCCACGACGGGCACATCCAGTTCCTTGGCAAGAGCTTTCAGTGAACGGGAAATGTCGGATATCTCCAGTTCGCGAGAGTCAAAATTACGGCGGCTCGCCCGCATAAGCTGCAAGTAATCCACCATGACAAGGCCCAGGCCTTTTTCCATCTTCAGACGCCGGGCGCGGGCACGCAACTCCAGCGTGGAGAGAGCGGGCGTATCGTCAATATACAGCGGCGCGTTCCGCAGGGTATCCGCAGCGACACGAAGCTGATCCCAGTCGTCATGGGTCAGTTGGGAAGGCCGGCGCAATCTGCCCATGTCCACCTTGCCGCAGGCGGCCAGCATACGCTGCATAAGCTGCTCCCTGCTCATCTCCAAGGAAAAAATGACCACGGGAACATCCCGGCCCATGGCCGCAGCAAGGGCCATATTGAGGGCAAAGGCCGTTTTGCCCATACTGGGACGAGCGGCCACAATGATGAGATCAGAGGGCTGAAGCCCGGCGGTCAGCCTGTCCAGGCGGGAATATCCGGTGGTGACTCCGGTGACCACATCCCGCGATGTCGAAAGAAGGGTGAGCTTTTCAATAACCGGAACAATCAGATCTCCGGAAGAGACGATATCCCGACCGACGGTGCGTTGGGCCACGGAAAAAACAGCTCGCTCGGATTCGTCCAGCAGGACGGCAACCTCCTGAGAGGCATCAAAACAATTGCCGATGATCCCGGAGCAGACTTCAATCAGATTGCGCTGAAGGGCCTTGTCGCGCACGATGGTGGCATAATATTCGGCATTGGCGCCGGAGACCACGGCTTTGGCCAACTCCGCCAGATAGACGACTCCCCCGGTATTTTCCAGTTCCTTGCGGTCTTTGAGCAATTCGGCCGTACTGATGAGGTCGATGGGAGCCGATTTGCGGAACAAATCCACAAAAGCGCGAAAAAGGATAACATGGGAGGGCAGATAAAAATCTTCGGGAACCAGAACATCCACAAGGCTATACATGAGGTCCTTGCGGCAAAACACGCCGCCCAGCACCGCTTGCTCGGCCTCCACGCTGTGCGGCGGCACACGGCGCAGAAGATCCAAAGCGCCGCCCCCCGCCTTACGGCCGGAAGCGGCGCTGTCGTGCTGTCGGGACATGGCTGGCGGCTACATCCGCGCCCTGGCGACGCGGAAAATCATTATTGTTCGGCCGCCTGTTCCACGGCCTTGCCGTCCGGACCACTTTCACCGGCAATATCCCGCGCGGCCGGCTGCTCCTGTTCGACACGGCTGTCGGAAACCACCTTCACCGGTACCACGGCAACAACGCTCGCGTGCAGACGCACCCGCACGGAGTACTCCCCAAGCTGGCGTATGGGCGCGTCCAACAAAATCCTGCGGCGATCAATCTCCACTCCCAGGGCCGCCAACGCATCGCCAATGATGCTCGTGGTGACCGAGCCGTAAAGCTTTTCATTTTCACCCACATGCACAGATATAACCACTTCAAGGGCTTCCAGGCGGGCCTGCATGTCCTTGGCCTCGGCGCGTACCGCATCCATACGCGCCTCAAGCTTTTTGCGCTCCAGTTCAAAGACTTTAAGATTGGAGGGGCCGGCCGTCATGGCAAGCCCTTGCGGCAGAAGCCAGTTACGGGCATAGCCCGCCTTTACATTGACCACATCGCCAAGATTGCCCAACTTTTCCACATCGGCGCGTAATATCAGTTTCATTTCCGCCCCCTTAAATCATGCTCTTTTTCTTCACGACACTGTCGTGGGTGGCGGTGTAAATAAGCAGGGCCATTTGGCGCGCCCGCTTGATTTCCCGCGTCAACAGACGCTGATGGTGCGCGCAGACGCCCGTGATGCGCCGGGCGAGAATCTGCCCGCGCTCGGTAATAAAATCGCGCAGGATGTCGGGACGTTTATAGTTTACAGGCAACTCCTTGTCAGCGCAAAAACGGCAGAATTTACGGCGCGGAGCGAATCTTTTCTTGAAGACCATTTAGGCTTCCTCCCCGGCCGCGGCATCGGCCAACTTGACTGTGATGAATTTGAAAATGCCGTCGCTGATCCGGATATTGCGCTCCAATTCGGCAACAAGAGCAGCCTCAGCCTGATATTCAAGCCGAATGTAAAAGCCGCGCATCTGCTTGCGCACAGGATAGGCCAAATCGCGCATGCCCCAGTTGTCAACTTCCACCACAACACCTCCTTCACGCTCAATCACGCCGGTCAGGGCAGAGACGAGGGTTTCGCGGTGTTCGGCGGAAAGCTCCGGTGAAAGGAGCAGCAGGGTCTCAAATTTCCGCATGTTAAGAACTCCTTGTGGATTAGCAGCCCGCAAAGACTTGTTATCAAGCCACGCGAGCAAGGGAGCAACTTTATACAGAGACGGCGCGTATCTGTCAAGCTGATAGGGCAAATTAACATTTCTGCAGGAATTTGCTTGCAAATCCTTGCAGCCAGATTGCCGTCAAGCGACAATCTCAAGTGTGAACCGCTCTGGCAGTGCGACCAGTCTTGCCGCGAACCGGCGTCAGGCACTGGCCTCAGCGGCATTCACATCCGGCCGGGGAGCGCCTCCCCCCGCCTGGTGCCCGAGGTAGATGTGCAAGGTTTCCATAACCCGGGCCATTTCCACAGGTTTGGCAAGATGCGCATTCATGCCGCAGGCAAGGGCCATTTCCACATCTTCCTTGAAGGCGTTTGCCGTCAGGGCGATAATCGGGACAGTCTTGGCGTCCGGCCTGTCAAGGCGGCGAATGGCCTTTGTGGCGTCATACCCGTTCATATTCGGCATCTGCACATCCATAAAAACAATGTCATAGGTTCCGACAGGCGATTTTTCAAAGGCGCCGACAGCGCTCCCGCCGTCTTCGGCCTCATCGACCGTCAAGCCGGTGTCGGCAAGTATCTCTGTGAGAATAATGCGGTTGATATCCACATCATCCACCAGTAACATGCGCTTGCCGATCAGGCAGCTCATGTCGATTTCCTCCGTATCCTCACTCGCCTGTTTTTTCTCTTTGGCTTTTTTCAGCCAAAGAGAAAAATGAAAATCGCTCCCCTTGCCTTCTTCGCTTTGCACTTCAAGAATGCCGCCCATCATGTTCACTATGGTGCCGCTGATGCTCAGGCCCAAACCCGAGCCGCCGTAACGACGGGCCAAATGTCCTTCCGCCTGTTCAAAGGGATTGAATATGTTTTTCAAAGCTTCCTTGGAAATACCGATACCCGTATCCTTGACCGAAAAAAATATTTTGTCCCTGTCGGCTTCGCGCGCATCCACGCGCACAAGGAAATCGATCCGCCCGCATTCCGGAGTGAATTTGGCGGCATTGCCCAAAAGATTGATAAGCACCTGCTTGATGCGCAGCGTATCGCTCTCAAAAAAGGCTTCCTCAAAGGCATCCGCTGTTATCTTGAATTCGATATTTTTCTCCTCACAACGGGGAGAAATAATGGATCGCACATTGTCCAGGAGGGCATGCAGGTTGAAAACCTCTTCCACCAGGTCGATCTTGCCCGCCTCGATCTTGGAAATATCCAGAATATCGTTGATAAGACCGAGCAAATGGTTGGTGGAGCGCGCAATCTGGGTCATGTTGGCAATCAGGTCGTTGGGCTGTACTTGACCGTCGTTGAGTTTGCGCCGCACTATTTCCGTCATGCCGATGATGGCGTTCATGGGCGTACGGATTTCGTGACTCATGCGCGCCAGGAAATTGCTTTTGGCTTCCGAGGCTTTTCGAGCTTCCTGCACGGCGGTTTCCAACTGTATCTGGGTACCGCGCAACTCACTCTCCACTTTCACGCGCAGAGAGACATCGCGGGCAACGTTGAGGTAACCCTGCAATTCGCCTTGCTCGTTGAAAATCGGCGTCCTGACAATATCAAGATGCTCTTCATGCCCGTCGGCAAAGGTGAATTTCGTTTCCGAATATATGGAGATTTTCTGGTCTTTGCAGGTTTCGTAAACATTGATGAAATCTTCGGCGACTTCTTTCGGGAAAATATCCCGAATGGTCTTGCCCACCAAATGCTGGGGGCTTAAGCCGTGCAGCGAGGCATAGCGCGGATTGACCGCGAGAAAAAGATACTCCGCGTTAATGAAGGAAATAAGATCAGGCGAATTGTTGAAGATGGTGTCCAGCAGGGCGCGTTGCTGGGCTATTTTTTCCCGTTCGAGCAAAATGCTCGTCACATCGGCGGTGGAGATAAAATAGCCCGTGAGTCTGCCATCCTTGTCTCTGATGACCTCGGCTTTTCCGCGATAATAACGGTGCGTCGCGGCGTACAGGTACGGCTCGGCTTCTGTGCCCTGTTCCAGGGCATACAGCGGGTCGGACGGGCTTTGAAGCGGAAAGATGGAAAAGCCCGCATACGGACGCCCCACTACTTCGTTTATGCTTGTGCCGAGCATATCCAGCAGATTGCGGTTCATGTAGCGGATATTGAATCTCACGCCCAGGATGGCGACAAGCCCGCTGGCGCTCTTTTCCAGGCTTTCCGCCATGTCGTCAAAGGAATCGGCAAGCTGCCCCAGTTCGTCTTTGATAGGTTCGTCAAAACGGAAATGACGCTCGCCGTTCTGGAATTTTGCGATGCCGTTGACAAGACGGGTCACGCTACGGGTGATGACAGAAGCCATCCAGATGGCGATGAGGATGACGGCCGCGATCATGGCCACGGTGGAAACGGAAAGATTGACGGCCGTCTCCATCAGGTTCGCGGCAATGGATTCGTATGTCTGTGCGGAAAATACATCCAATTCCTCATCCGTCTGGGCGATGAGATTCTTCAGAGTTTCACGGGTTTCAACGGCCGGACGATGGAAATCTTCCAGGCCCGCCCCTATGGCCACAAAACCGAAACCTATTCCGGATTCGCCGTAACGGCCGGTATAATAGGGGATGGCGGCCGCCGTGTTGAGTTTCCACACCCCGCTCCAGAGAATGCGCAGAGAACCGGAACCCCCATCCTTGGCCAGATCCATCCAACCCTTACACTGTGGAGCGAAATTGAGATAACGGCAGTCCAGCCCCACGAGACCCGCCTGCGTCAGTTCTTTAGCCGGTTTTTTGCTTCTGGACTGATTCTGGAACGTCGAAACATCCTTGATGAACTCCGCATAAGGCAGATCACTGGCCTTCCATTCATCATAGATGCGGTCTTCCAGCCAAGGCACCTGCGGTTCACCCGTGGCCGCGTCATAGCCCACAATGGAATGATGCCTGGGATGGACAATGCTCTTGCCCTTGTAATCCCAGATAAAGGCGTAGTTGCCGGCAAACGCGTTGGGGATTTCGCTATAACGGTCATCCGTGGGCACAGGGTGAGCCATGAACTCCATAAGATGATCATGATCCAGGGCCAGGGTGACATAGCCGATTCTTTTGCCCTTTTGTTCAACGGGCATGGCCCAGCGCACAATACCCTTAAAACGCCTGCCGAGGGGATTTTCCTGGCCCGCATAGGCGGCCTTTTCCGGTTCATAGGGTACGCCGGACTTCTCCGCGTTGGCAGGCGTATACATGCCTATGACCCGGGTACCCACATATTCGCCTGTGACCTCGGAGACATAGATTTCTCCGGACTTGAGCCTCTTGAGTTCCTCAAAATACGTTTCAGCCCTGATAAACGTGTTGCGACGCCGGGAGACATCCTTCAGGGCCTTGTCCATAAGATCGGAAGTGACAATTTTAATGCGTTCCCGCCCGTTGAGATCGACAAAGGTGACCTCGTGGTACAGCGGCCTGTCTTCGTAAACAAAGGGATCAGGCGGACGGTAATGGAAAGAATGGGCGTTTTCCTCAAGACTGGAGGTGTTTATGGACGGCGGAGGCGGCAGGTCGGTTTTGCGCCATGCCTTGCCGTCCGGGGCCAATTCCCACTTGCCCTGTTTGACGAGCCTGCCCGTTTTGCTCTCCACAAAGCTGCGGTAAACATACTCGTCAGGCTTCACGGCGGCGAGAAAACGTATGTCCGAGTCGCGGCCGTAGAGAAAATTGGCCACAGCCAGGGCATAGTCCGTGCTTGTACGCTCAATTTCGTAAGTGGCGCGCGTATCCAGGGCCTTGACCGCGTCGTCCGAGGCTATATCGCCGGTATTCTCCAAGGCTCCGACGGCTTTGGCGGCGATTTCGGAAGTACGGCGCTTGAGGTCTTCCCCCAGTTTCCAAGACTGCGACCAGGCGACCATGGCCAACAGAAGCATAGGAAGCACCTTGATGCCGATGAATATCAAAATCAGCTTTGCCCTGAGGCCAAAGCCGAATTTGGCGAAAATCCGCTCCATTCTTATGCGGAACGGGGAAATCGTTCTAGACATCGGCTATCAGTCCCGACATGGCGAATTGAACATATATTTCTTCCACACGCGCCGCCATTATCACAGTTTACAAATGCATTCAACCACTTTTTGTCCCATGGCCACGCAACCGAGCAGGGTTTTCCCCGGCTCCATAATGTCGGCGGTGCGGCAGCCCTCGGCCAGAACAGCACGCACGGCCCTTTCCGTCAGATCGGCGGCTTCGGGCATACCAAGGCCCAAACGCAGCAACATGGCCCCTGAAAGGATGGCGGCAAGAGGGTTGGCCTTGTCCTGCCCGGCAATGTCCGGCGCTGAACCGTGAACGGGTTCAAAGAGACCCGGGCCCGAAGCGCCCGTCGAAGCCGAAGGCAGCATGCCCAAGGAGCCGGTAATGACCGCCGCCTCATCGGAAAGAATATCTCCGAAGAGATTGCCCGTAAGGATGACATCAAACTGCGACGGCGCCCGCACAAGCTGCATAGCCGCATTATCCACGTAAAGATGGGCCAGCTCCACATCAATGTAATTCTTGTGCTCGTCAACGACCACTTCTCTCCACAGGCGGGAGGTTTCCAACACGTTGCTTTTGTCCACGGAACAAACCCTGCGCCGCCGTGAGCGGGCCAGTTCAAAAGCCGTGCGGGCAATGCGGCGGACTTCCCCTTCAGTATAGACCATGGAGTTGAGGCCCACGCGCTCGCCGCCGTGCTCCTTGATGCCGCGCGGCTCTCCGAAATAGACATCGCCCGTAAGTTCGCGCACCACAACAAGATCAATGCCGGCCGCGGCGATTTCCGGCTTGAGCAGGCAGGCTCCGGCAAGCTCCGGCATAAGCAGGGCCGGGCGCAGATTGGCGTAAAGGCCAAGAGCTTTGCGTATGCCCAAAAGGCCTTTTTCCGGTCGCTTGTCGTGGCTGTGGGCGTCCCATTTGGGGCCGCCCACAGCTCCAAGAAAAACGGCGTCCGCCCGACGGCATTTTTCAATGGTTTGCGCCGGCAGCGGTTCACCCGAAGCGTCAATGGCGGCCCCGCCAATAAGGGCCTTCTCAAAGTCAAGTTCATGGCCGAAACGGCTGGCCGCGGCTTTTATGGCGGCGACGCCCTGTGTGATTATTTCCGGGCCGATGCCGTCGCCCTCCAAAAGGCAAATGTGTTTTCTCATAACATTATCCCGTTTTAATTTCCGCTCGGATTCATGCTTTGCCAAGCCGTTTTCTCACATGCCCCACAAGACCGCCCGCGTTGAGAACGGCGGACATGGACTCCGGCAGGGGGGGGCAAACAATGTCAAAACCCCGCGTGAGATCGCGGATACGCCCCTCCCTTGCGACAATTTCCAGTTCATCGCCATCCTGAATATTTGCCGTCTCGTCTCCAGCCTCCATAAGCGGCAGGCCCATATTGAAAGCGTTGCGGTAAAAAATCCTCGCGAAGCTGTGGGCAATAACGACAGGCATGCCGGCTCCCAAAATGGCTATCGGCGCGTGCTCACGTGAGGAACCGCAACCGAAATTACGGCCAGCCACCAGAATGTCGCCCTTACGCACCCGCTTTACCCAGCCAGGTTCAAGACCGGCGAAGCAATTCTCCCCCAGTTTGACGGCATCCGTGGTTACCAAAAAACGCGCCGGAATGATGGCGTCGGTGTCTATATGATCGCCCACTCTATGGGCTTTACCCTTGTAATTCATGGCTGTTTCCCTTGCTGTCCTTAATAACCTGAATTGGAATCAAAGCTGCCCCGGCCCGGCCACGCGGCCAAGCACTGCGGAAGCGGCGGCAACCACGGGACTTGCCAGATAGACTTCCGAATCAAGGCTGCCCATGCGGCCTTTAAAGTTACGATTGGTGGTGGCCACCGCTCGCTCGCCGTCGCCCAATATGCCCATGTGCCCGCCGAGACAGGGCCCACAAGTGCACGGCCCCACAATACAGCCGGCATCCATGAAGATTTCCAACAGCCCCTCTCTGAGGCACTGTTTCCAGACCGCCGGCGTGGAAGGCAGCACAATGCAACGCACATTTTTGTCCACCTTGCGGCTGCGCAGCACTAGGGCGGCGTCGCGCATATCGCTTATCCTGCCGTTTGTGCAGGAACCTATGATAACCTGCTGTACCGGCGTGTCGGCCACCTCCGAAACAGGCTTTACATTGGAAGGCAGATGAGGGCAGGCCACCACAGGCTCCCTGCCGGTCACGTCAAAACTGACAATACGCTCATAGGGCGCGCCATCGTCCGCCGCCAGAACAAAATCAGGGGCCGGACGGCCGCGTTCAACGCAGTAGGCCCGCGTCCGTTCGTCCACCGGGAAAAGCCCGGCCTTGGCGCCGGCTTCTATGGCCATATTGGCCATGGTCAACCGGCCTTCCACAGGCAGAGCGTCGATCACCGGGCCGCCGAATTCCAGCGCCCTGTACAGGGCGCCATCCACACCGATTTCACCGATGAGCATGAGTATGAGATCTTTGGCGCCCAGCCATTCCGGCATGACGCCGGCGTAATTGACGCGTATGGCTGGCGGCACCTTGAGCCAGGTTTCTCCCAGAGCCATGCCGGCCGCTATGTCGGTTGATCCCATGCCTGTGGCGAAAGCTCCCAAACCTCCATACGTACAGGTATGGCTGTCCGCGCCGATGACGAGGTCACCCGGCCCGACGAGCCCCTGTTCCGGCAGCAGGGCATGTTCTACCCCGCAGGAACCGCCCTCATAATAATGCGTAATATTCTGTTCCCTGGCAAAAGCGCGGCAACCCAAAACCTGGTTGGCGGAGTCAATGTCCTTCTGCGGAGTAAAGTGATCCATGACGAGAACGATTTTATCCCTGTCAAAAACCCTGTCCGCCCGCATTTCTCTGAAAGACTTTATGGCCAGCGGCGCCGTGATGTCGTTGGCCAGTACAAGGGAAAGGCGACACTGCACGATCTGCCCATCGCGCTCCACAGCCTCGTCGCTATGCTTTTGCAAAATTTTCTGCGTCAGTGTTTTCGACATATTCGCTCCTCATCGCAAACGGGCCTCAATTGTTCCCGCATTTCTCGCTCTCCAGTTTAATCAGGGAATTAAGGGCATTGACGTAAGCCCTGGCGCTGGCCACCAGTATGTCAGGATGAGCGCCGCGCCCGACAGCGGTGCAGGCTCCGCCCTTGAGACGCACAGTCACTTCGCCCAACGCGTCCGTTCCGCCGGTAATGGCGTTGATGGCATATTGCTCCAATTCCGTCTCCCGGCCCACAATGTCCGCAATGACGTTGAACAGGGCGTCCACCGGCCCGGCGCCGAATCCCGCGCCGCTTTTCTCCTGTCCGTCCACATCCATAATGACGGCGGCCGTGGGCGGCACGCCGCCCGCGTCGGAACTCTGCACACTCACATGCCGCAGACGGTAACGATCCGGCATACGATAAATTTCTTCGTGCACCAAAGCCCTGAGATCATCGTCGTGCAAGATTTTCTTGCGATCCGCGAGTTTTTTAACCGCTTCAAAAACCACATTGAGTTCCGCTTCTTCCAATTTGATGCCCATGCTTTCAAATCTGCTGCGCACGGCATTGCGCCCTGAATGTTTGCCTATGACAAGGCTGCTCTCCGCGCGGCCCACGGCCTGTGGAGTCATAATTTCGTAAGTTTCGCGGTTTTTCAGCATGCCGTCCTGATGCACGCCGGACTCGTGGGCAAAAGCGTTTTCCCCCACAATGGCCTTGTGTTCCTGAATAGGCCTGCCGATGATCATGGAAAGCATGCGGCAGGAGGGGTAAAGCTGTTCCGTGACGATATTGTGAGTGAAGCCGTAATAAGCCTTCCGTACGGAAAGAGCCATGGCCACCTCTTCCAGGGAGGCGTTGCCCGCTCTCTCGCCGATGCCGTTCAGGGTGACTTCAACCTGCCGCGCGCCAGCCCGGATCGCCGCGAGAGTGCTGGCGACCGCCAGACCGAGGTCATCGTGGCAGTGGACGCTGAAGACAGCCTTGTCGCTTTGAGGCGTATTTTCAATGACATAGCGCACCAACGCGGCAAATTCCTCCGGCTGGGCATAGCCAACGGTATCGGGCAGATTGATGACGCGCGCCCCGGCTTTGATGGCCGTCTCCACGACGCGGCAGAGAAAATCGCGCTCGGAACGCGAAGCGTCCTCTGCGGAAAACTCCACATTATCCGTATAGGACGCGCAACGCCTCACCCCGACTTCTATCATTTTAAGGACATCTTCGGGTTTTCTGCGCAATTTGTGCTCCATATGCAGGGGCGAAGTGGACAAAAAGGTGTGAATACGCGGGTCTTCTCCCACTTTCACGGCTTCCCAGCATCGATCGATATCCTCTTCAAGGCAGCGGGAAAGCCCGGCTATCTGCGCGCCTCGCGTCCGGGCGGCAATAGTTTTGACCGCTTCAAAATCGCCGGGGCTGGAAGCGGGAAAGCCCGCCTCAATCACATCCACGCCGAGCTCTGCCAATTGTCCCGCGAGGGCGAGCTTTTCCTGCAGATTCATGGTCGCCCCGGGCGATTGCTCTCCGTCGCGCAACGTGGTATCAAAAAAAGCTATGTGGTTTTGCATCCGCCCGATACCTCCTCGAAAAACAAAAGCAGGCAAGCCGCTCCGCATTCATGCTCCGCCGCCGGACGCTAGCTGTCCTGCGGCGTGAGGGCGCGCAAAAGCTGGCGATTGCGACGCGGCAAAATAATAAAAGTATAAGCCAAGCCGCCGGCAATATACACGGCGCACAACAGAAAACCCATGACTTTTGGGGCTGAAATCACAAGCGCAAGGAGGGCGATAAAGATAAGCATGGAACGTATGGGATGGGCGCGCAAAAAATCATATTCCTTGAAAGAAAAATATCTCACGGAACTCACCATGACAAGGCCTAGAGCTATGGCCAGACCAAAGGCCGCGTACGGCAGACCGCCCAACATGAAAGCGGGGATATGCGAGGCGAAAAAAATAAAGCAGGCCACAGTGCAGGCGCCGACCGGGATGGGCAGGCCTATGAAAAACCGTTTGCCCGTCGCCGCGCTTATGTTGAAACGCGCAAGACGCAGAGCGCCGCAAGCCGTGTAAAAAAAGGCCGCCGCAATACCCGTACGCCCGAACTGTTGCAACTGCCACTGCCAGAGCAGCACCGCCGGCGCAATGCCAAAAGCCGCCAGATCCGCCAAAGAGTCGTACTGTACGCCGAATTCGCTGGCCGTATTGGTAAGCCGGGCCACCTTGCCGTCCAGGCCGTCCATGAGAGCGGCCAGAAGCAGACTCAGGGCCGATGTCTCATACTGCCCCTGTATGGCCCAGATCATGGCCAAAAAGCCGAAAAACAGGCTCATGGTCGTGATCATGTTGGGCAAAAGGTAAACGCCTTTCAGCCTTTTTCTTTCCATAATGGACTTTAGTGTTCAATCTTTGCGCGCGACGATGCTCTGCCCCGCAAAGACGACCTCGCCGGGGCTTACCGCCGCAACATAACCGCGCGGCAGGTAAAGGTCAACCCGCGAACCGAAGCGTATCATGCCGAAACGCTCTCCCCGGCCCAAGGCGTCGCCCTGTTCCACACGGCAAACGATACGTCTGGCCACAAGCCCGGCTATCTGCACCATAGTCCAGGCAAAACCATCGGCATCACGCAGCCTGTAGGCGCAACGCTCGTTGTCCTTGGATGCCTTGTCCAGAGAAGCATTGAAAAATTTTCCGGGCCAATAACGTATTTCCTCCACACTCCCGGCCACAGGCGCACGATTGACGTGTACATTGAAAACATTCATGAAAATGCTGACGCGTGTCCTGCTCTCTCCATCCAAAGGGTCCGGATGCTCCGCGATGTGCAACACACGCCCGTCAGCCGGGCTGACGGCCAAGGTCGGGCCTTGGGGGACGACACGTTCCGGATCGCGGAAAAAATGCAGGCTGAAAGCGCAGAGCACCAGAAAAATCACGGCGATGATCTCAAAATCCGCAAGGGCAAAAACTTCAGCGGCAAGCGCCGTCAGGCCTATGCAGGGCCAGCCTTCCGGCGCGATACCAATACGGGGTTTATGCATTACGCCTCCTCAAAAATGCTGGTTATGATGATTCATTGGGGCCAACGCACTCTCCGTCTAATTTCTTATTATACAGACAGATGCGGTTGCGCCCGCTCCTTTTGGCGCGATAGAGGGCCTTGTCGGCCTGTCGCACCAATTCCTCACAGGAGGTGAAGCCCTCCTGGCGGGTCACGGCCGCGCCGATGCTTATGGTGACATAGGGCGAAGCATTGGCAAGAGGGTGCGGCAGATGCAGTGAGCGCACCCTGGCCTGTATGCGTTCGCTCACCTCTATGGCCTGCCCGGAATCCACATTTTCCAAAATCACGACAAACTCTTCGCCGCCGTAACGAAAAAGGACGTCGGAACTGCGCAGGAGCGCGGCCTGCATCGCGGAAGCCAGCTTGACGAGGCAGGCGTCGCCAGCTTGATGACCCAAATTGTCATTGTAATTTTTAAACTCATCCACATCAATCATAAGGATGCCTATGGAATCGCCCCGCTGCTTTCTGTTCAGACGCACATCAAAACTGCGCCGGTTGGCGATGCCGGTCAGACTGTCTTTCATGCTCATATCTTCAAGTCTGCTCTTTTCCTGCGTCAATTTATCAGAATATTCGGCTAATTCGATAAGATATTCATCCACCTGCGCCACTATGTCCAGCACTTCCTGTAATTCAACAATACGCGAGGACGACGCATTTTCGACCCTGTAGCCAAGCTGCATCAGACGCATCTTTTCCGCCAACAGGAACACGGGATGCAAAAAATGCTTGCGCAACAGCAGGGCAACGATCGTCGTGCCCACAATGAACATGGCGACAATCAGATAATAACCGTCGTATGCCTGAACAATCTCGGCTTTCAAAGTCTCAAAGGAATCGCGGCTGTCGGTCGCCCGCGCTTTGTCCGGCAGGTCGCTCAAAACTTTCTTCTCAAGGGAATCCAGTTGGCTGTGAATTTCGACAAGCTGGTTGTACGTCATAATCGCGGGTATGCCGGTCATGAACGCAAGCAGAGTCAGGAGCAGGACGAAAAACGTCCTCGCCCGGATGGCCTGGCGTTCCGGCGGCATTGCGCGCGTTCTGGCGGCAAGAGTATCCATATAGGCTTCCAAATAACTATAGCCCGGCCGACGGGAATCTTTCCGCCGCGCCGAGCATATTTCTTTGATATTATATAAAAGAAGGCTTATTGTCAAATTTTTGTAAATA
Source organism: Desulfovibrio sp. (assembly GCA_031280915.1). Taxonomy (GTDB): domain Bacteria; phylum Desulfobacterota; class Desulfovibrionia; order Desulfovibrionales; family Desulfovibrionaceae; genus Desulfovibrio. The sequence goes on from JAITGC010000087.1 coordinate 36,012, forward strand.
AGGTAGCTTTTACGGCAAAACATTTATAAAAACTTAACAGACGAGAATTATGGATCCTATTTCCCACGCGGCATCGGGCGCGGTTGCCCTGCTGACTCTGAAAGAACGGCCGCTGCATCGTTTTGCCTTGCCTTTGGCGGCGTTGGCGGCAGCTTCACCCGACGTGGATATTTTTTTCGCCACCGGCCCCTTGCAGTTTCTGCTGTTGCACAGAGGGATTACCCACTCTCTTGCGGCTCTGCCCCTTCTGGGGCTGCTGCTGGCCTGCGCGGCCCGCGTTCTCTGGCGGACGGACACGCCCGGACGCTGGACTTTCGCCAGCACCTGGCTGTTCATGTGCGGCATGGTGGGGCTGCACATCTGGCTTGATATTGTCACCACCTACGGCACCATGATTTTTCTGCCTTTTTCCCATGAACGCGTACGCTTGAACGGGCTGTTCATTGTTGACCCGCTGCTTACCCTGCCCCTCCTCGCCGGACTGGCGTACGCCGTAAAAAAATCTTCCCGCGCCGCAGCACTGGCGGCATTCGCCTGGATATTTCTCTGGCCCGGCCTCGGCGTGGCTCTCAACAGCCTTCATACGGCAAACGTGACCGCGCGCCTTGCCGCGCAAGGCCGTGAAGTCGAACAGGTAACTGTTCTGCCCGACGCTCTTTCCCCCTTGTTTTGGCGGGTTCTTTATAGCGAAGCCCAGATTGACGCACAAAAAGGAATCCGCCAAACCCACGTTTTTGAACAGGCCCTTGACGCCTTCGGGCAGGAAAAAGGAACCGCGCTGGAGCACAAGGCCATGCCCGCGGAACTGGCCGAAGACCTTACGCGCGCTTCAACGACCTGTGGATATTTTTTGGATTTTACCGTCCTGCCCGTACTCAGCCCGCTACGGAAACAGGATATTCCCGTCGGGCCGGATGCCAGTCAGCCCCAGGCCAAACAGTCCGCCTCCGTCGATATCCCGTCCAAAAGCTTCTGGCTTGTGCGTGATCTCCGCTTCGGCACTTCCCTGCTTTTTGTACGCAAACTCATGGCCATGCGCCCCAACGCGGATATTCCTTTTCAGCTTATGGTAGAACTGATCAGGGACGATAGCGCGAAATCCGGCTTTGCACTGGCGGGCGAACGCCTGCGCTTTTCCGACTCCGGGCGGGATTCCGGCTGGCAAAAACCGCGTACACCGGGAAAAATCTCCTTTTTGAACTGGCTGACAGGCCTGCGCTAGATGCGAAAGTTTTCGGCAGCCGTCCTCCTGTTTTGGCTCCTCGCCCCAATGGACGCGGCAGGCAAGAGTCCCGTTGAAGTGACGGAATTGTGGACAGGCAGCCTTTTCACTTCAACCTATCGGGTGGGACTGTGTTTTTCTTCCCTGGGGACGATCCGCGGTGTCGTGTACCTGCGGCTGAAAAACGGCAAGGTGGATGTGTACCATATAAAAGGCACTGTAAACGGAAACAAAATCAAGGCATTCCATTCTTCCGGCCACAAGTTCAAAGGAGAGCTTGTGGGTTCGGATAGGGTAAAAGGGACTATCACCCTTAAAAGCGGCCTGCGGATTGAACTTGACGGCAGACGTGAACACAACGCGCCCCTGGCGTCGGAAGACTGCGCCCCCCTCGCCTCTTCAGAACAACCAGAAAAAGAACGTCCCTGAAAAGATGACTTTTCTAAAAAATCCATTTATCATTTTGCCACGCGCCGCACTTGCCCGGCGGCCCGCCTTGTAACGCTCCGACAAGAGAACTCGTCATGTTTCATAAAATCCCGGCCGCTTTCCTCACCCTTATCCTCACGCTGATTCCGCTGTCGGGTTTTGCCGGAGAAAACCTTGTGCTGTACACTTCGGTCAAGGAACCCCTCATCGGCAATCTTATGCGGGCTTTTCAAAACAAATATCCTTCAATTGCCGTCAATTACCAAATCAGTGGCAGCATTGGCATTTCAGAACGCATCATGGAGGAATACAAGGCGGGTGATATAAAGGCGGACCTTGTCTGGACGAGCGCGCTGCACCGCTTCTACGCCATGGAAAAACAAGGACTTTTTGAGCCCTATCTCTCCCCGGCCGCGCCGGAAACCTTCAACGCGCTTCGCGGCAGCCAGGGATATTTCTCTCCGACGCGCTTCATCACCCTGGCCATAGCTTACAATACAGATTTGGTTAAAGAAGCCCCGCAGGAATGGAGCGACATTTTCGACCCGGAATTCTACAACGCCTTCGGCGTAGCCGACCCGGCCATATCGGGCACCTCCTTCGCGGCCCTCTCCCTGCTGGTCAACCGTTTTGGTTGGGACTTTGTTGAGCGGTTCGCGGCAAACCTGAGCCATGTCAGCGCCGACGCCGAAACCGTGGTGGATGAGACGGCACGGGGTAAACTGAAGGCCTGCCTGGCGGCAACCTATATTGTACGGGAACGCATCAGCAAAGGCGCGCCGCTGGCTTTGGCCTATCCGCCGGAAATGCTGCTTCTGCCGACGCCGATAGCCATTTTCGCCCAAAGCCCCAATCTTGACGCCGCCAAACAACTGGTGGATTTTTTGCTGTCAAGGGAAGCACAAACCATTATCGCCATGGAAGGCAGTCTGCCAGTGCGCCTGGATGTGACCACTCCGGCGCATTACAACTTGCCCAGTCCGCAGGAAGCCCTCAGCCGCGCCATTCTTGGAGATTATATCGCCTTTGCCGAACGCAGGGTCGAAATACTGACCAAGTTCGCAGAAATCATGCGTCGCAGAGGCCAAACCAGCAAGGTCGAATTTAACGCGCGGCACCTGACACGCTGAAAAAAGCGGAGGTTCCCCCTCACGCGCCGAGCAGGGCAAAAACGCGCTCCGGCGTCAGCCCGTCGTGCACAAAGGCGGCCACATTGTTCGTGGCAATCATGTCCAGGGTGTCGTTGAATACGCCTTGGACTTGATCATCGCCCAGTAGCGGGGGGGCGCTCACGTTTACCGTGTCCTGCGCCGCCGGAGGCATGGAACCTCCGTTTCCCCTGTCCGGAAAACGAAAGAGAAACGACATGGATTGTGTGATGCCGGTGAGTTCCATCTGAGACTCCTTGATGAAAAAATTTCCTTTTTCGTGAAAACATCGCCGACATTGCAAATGTCATGCCGACTGCGCCACTTGTCGCCTTGACAGGAGACCTCGTGCTTTGTACTTTTTCTCGCCCAAGGATTTCTGAATTTGTATCCCCGCTCGGCCCGCAGGCAACCGGGCAAACCACAAACCGATAACCGAGGAACGCCATGCCCCTGTGCAGTGTGGAAGAAGCCGTTGCCGACATTCGGCAGGGCAAGATGATTATTCTGGTTGACGATGAGGACCGTGAAAACGAAGGGGACCTCACCATGGCGGCGGAGCACGTCACCCCCGAAGCCGTCAATTTCATGGCGAAATTCGGGAGGGGCCTCATTTGTCTGCCGCTAGCGCCGGAGATTGTCGAGCGTCTGCGTCTGCCGCTCATGACCCAGCGCAACGGCTCACGCTTCGGCACGAATTTCACCGTTTCCATTGAAGCGCGCGAGGGGATTTCCACCGGCATTTCCGCCGCCGACAGAGCCACCACCATCAGAGCCGCCGTAGCGGACGACGCCAAACCGGAAGATATCGTCACCCCAGGCCATGTCTTCCCTCTCAAAGCACGAGCGGACGGCGTACTGGCTCGCGCCGGGCAGACCGAAGGCAGCGTTGACCTGGCACGCCTTGCCGGGCTTAAACCCGCCGCCGTCATCTGCGAAATTATGCGGGATGACGGCGCCATGGCCCGTATGGCCGATCTGGAAGAATTTTCCCGAACACACGACATCAAACTCGCCGCCGTCAAGGACATTATCCGCTACCGCCTGCGACGCGGGCAGGTCTCCGTGCGCTCTGTGGCCCAAGCCCATCTGCCGAGCCTGTACGGAGATTTTACCATACACGCCTATGAAAGCGGGCTGGAATCCGGTACCCATCTCGCCTTGGTAAAGGGTGATATCTCCGGCCCGGATCCTGTGCTTGTCCGTGTGCACAGCCAATGCCTCACAGGGGACGCCCTGGGTTCCTTGCGTTGCGACTGCCGCGGTCAGCTTGGCGCGGCCTTGCGCCAGATAGAACGGGAAGGGCGCGGTGCGCTTTTATATATGCGCCAAGAGGGGCGCGGCATAGGGCTTGCCAACAAAATCCGGGCCTATGCCCTGCAGGACAGCGGCTATGATACGGTAGAAGCCAACCGCAAACTGGGCTTCCCCGACGACCTGCGGGATTACGGTCTGGGCGCGCAGATTCTTGTGGATCTCGGCATGACGAAAATTCGCCTGCTGACGAACAATCCCAAAAAAATTATCGGCCTGTCCGGCTACGGCATCGAGATTGTGGAACGTGTTCCCATTGAGGTGGAGGCATGTCCGGAAAACGCGAACTATCTGCGCACCAAGAAGGAAAAAATGGCCCACCTGCTCAAAGATGTCCGCTGCCGTTGAAAAAGTGAGGAATTCCACATTGAGCCCGCCATATTCTCGTTTTGGCGAGGAAACACTGTTTTCGCCTGGAACATCGGAGTCGGCTGCTCCTATGCCTTCACAGAGAATGTTCCCGCCGATCTCGCCTATCGCTTTATCGGGCTTGGATACAGCCAGGCCGAGAAAACTAGAGCGGATTAACTTTGACACTTGCTGCGGCGTTTAACGGCGATCGGCAGCCGTTGCCCGAAGGGGCTTGCGGATGCCGATCCCTTGCGGGAAATAAATTTCGCCTACGCCCTGGCAGTGAGCGGCGAGACGTTCGCCCCGCCGCCAGAGCAATTTCAAAGTGAAATTGCTCTAGGTCAGCGTTTCCTACATCCCGCAATAACGACGGATTTTCTCTATAAGCATTCCCTCGTCGAGGGGCTTGGCCAGATGGTCGTTCATGCCGCAGGCCAGGCATTTTTCAATGTCTTCCTTGAACACGTTGGCCGTCATAGCCACAATGGGGATGGTCCGCGCCCTGTCCGCGCCCAGGGCGCGGATGGTTCTGGTGGCCTCGTAGCCGTCCATGGCCGGCATCTGCACATCCATGATGATGATGTCGTAGGCTTCCGGGGCGGCGCTGAACTTTTCCACGGCCTCATGGCCGTTTTCCGCCACATCTATGCGTATTCGCGTCTTTTCAAGCAGAGACATGAATATTTCCCGGTTGATGTCCACATCTTCGGCCAACAGCAAGGAAAGACGGGAAAAATCGGGCAGATCCTGGGCGATTTCCCCTTGTCCGACCGTTCCGCGTCCGTCCGCCACCTGACGCGCGGCCTCCAGAATGACGGAGGAGAACAGGGGCTTGGACACAAAACGCCGAATGCCCATGGCGCGGGCCGCGGCGTCTATCTTGTTCCATCGCGTAAACGAGGCGATAATAACGACATGGTCTTTATCAATTTTGTTGTGCAGCCTTTTGGCCGCCTCCATACCGTTCATGTCCGGCAGATCGTCATCAAGAAAAATGACGTCGTACGGCCGGCCGGCCTTAAAAGCCGCCCTGGTCAGGGCCACCGCTTCTTCTCCGCTGCCGGCTTCGGCCACGTCCATGCCGAAAAACGCGGGCAGCGCGGCAAAGTGGTTTTGCACAGTTTTGTCGCTGGTCACGGCAAGCACGGTCAACCGGCCCGGGGGGAGGGGCGGGGACGTGTCCGTCGCGCTCGGAGCGTGTTCAAGATCCACTGTGACGGTGAAAACGGCTCCCTTGCCCGGCGTTGAGGTCACAGCTATGCTGCCGCCCATTTTTTCCACAATGTTCTTGGATATGGCCAACCCAAGGCCCGTGCCGCCGAAACGCCGCGAAATGCTGGTGTCCGCCTGCTCAAACGCGTTGAAAAGCCTGGACGTCTGCTCTTCGGTCATTCCTATGCCGGTGTCGGCCACGCTGAAACGCAGTATGCTGGAAAGAGACTTTTTCTCCGCTTCCTCGACAGTCAGGGTGATTTTTCCACCCTGGGGCGTAAATTTCACCGCGTTGGACATCAGATTGGTAATGACCTGCGAAAAGCGCAGTTCGTCACCCACATACCTGACGGGCAGGGAAGGGTTCATGACCACATCCAGTGTTATGTCCTTCTGTTCAATCTTCTCCGTGATCAGCCCGCAGACCTTGATAAGCGTTTTCTCCAGATCCAGAGGGCCGCTGTGCAGTTCGAACTTGCCGGCCTCTATTTTGGACATGTCCAAAATGTCGTTGATGATTCCGAGCAAATGCTCCGCCGAAATCCTTATGGTGGATAAGCAGTATTTAAGCTTGTCCATGCTCTCGCTGTTGTCGGCGATTTTGCTCATTCCGATAATGGCGTTCATGGGCGTACGCATTTCATGACTCATACGCGAGAGAAAATCGCTTTTCGCGCGGTTGGCCTGTTCGGTTATGCGCAGTTGCATCAACTCCTCTTCAGCCTTTTTCAGGGACGAAATGTCCGTGAAGCTTTCCAGCAGAGACAGGCGGCCCTTGTACATAATCTTGGCCACAGACTTGATGATGGGGATACTTTCCCCATTCGCCCTGAGAAACAGCCGTTCCGAACGGTCCACGGTCTGGTTTCTGTCCATGATCGGACAGGAACATGCCTCCGCCGGGCAAATAAACTTGTGACAGCGCTTGCCGATGATTTTTTCCTTGGCATCGCCGAACATACGCACGGCCACCGGGTTGATGTCCACTATTTCACGGGTTTCCGCGTCAACAATAGAAATGCCACATTCAACATATTCCCAGATTGTGGCAAAATCTTCGGATGCGTTGCTATGTGACAGGACACTCATGGTACAAATCTCGTTTTTTAAATGGAATAACGACCCCACAGCCCCATATCTTATTCGACTATCTGAAAATCGGAATTAAGACAAGCCCCGTGCGGATATGAGAGTGCCACTTTAAGAGAGATAAAAGTTCCTCAATATTTCCATTGACTCTGAATCTTCCGAACAATGCCAAGCTGATATCAATCATTTCTTGAGATCGGCTTACGACACAAGTGCGGCGATGGAAACGAGC